>JALEHA010000063.1 GCA_022763315.1 Algiphilus sp. | reverse complement strand
GTGGCCATGCCGGCATGCAGATCGCAAGCCATGCGCAGTAATGGGACCGCTGCCGCCGCGCCCGTGCCCTCCCCCAGTCGCATGTCCAGCGCCAGCAGTGGCTGCGCGCCACAGGCATCCAGTACATGGCGATGCCCCGGCTCCGCCGACTGATGCCCGTAGAAGCACCAGTCCGCCACCTCCGGGCAGATACGCTGCGCCACCAGTGCGGCCACCGAGACGATGAAGCCATCCACCAATACCGGCAGCCCGCGTTGCGCACAGCGCAGCAGCGCACCGACCAGCGCGGCGATCTCGAAACCGCCGACGCGGCGTAGCGCCTCTAGGGCATCACCCGCGCTGGCGGCCGCGTGCTGATGAATCAGTGCGTCCACCACTTCCGCCTTGTGCGCGACACCGGCGGCGTCCAGCCCCGTGCCCGGGCCGCACAGGCGCGTCGCGGGAGCATCGGTGATCAGACAGGCCAGGGCGGCTGCGGCGGTGGTGTTGGCGATGCCCATCTCACCGCCGATGTAGAGCTGGGCACCGTCGTTCACGGCCTCTTCGACTGAGGCGCGCCCTGCATCCAGCGCCTGCGCGCATTGCTCAGGACGCATGGCCGGGCCACTGCGACTATCGGCAGTTCCGGCCACCACGGCGCGCTGGTGGAAGTGTGCGACCGCATCCGTCGGCACCTCCACCGCATGCGCCACACCCACATCCACGATGGTTAGCTGCGCACCCAGGCTGCGGGCGGCCACGCTGATGGCCGCGCCCCCGCTCAGGAAGTTGCGCACCATGGCCGCCGTGACCGACTGTGGGAAAGCGGAAACGCCCGCCGCCGCGATGCCGTGATCCGCGGCGAAGACCGTAATGGCCACGCGCTCCACCGCGGGGCAGGTACGGCCTTGCATCGCCGCGAGCCGGATGGCCAGATGCTCCAACTGACCGAGCGCACCGGGGGGCTTGGTCAGGCGGCCTTGGCGTTCGGCGGCGGCCTGCGCGGCGGCCGGATCCAATGACTGCGCCGGCTGGTCGAGCCAGTCCATTGGCACGTGACCATTCACAGCGGATCTCCCTTGAGCACCAGGGGCAGGCCGGCGGCGGTCAGAATCACCCGCTCGCAGCAGGCGGCGAGGTCCTGATGCAGTCGCCCCGCTTCGTCGCCAAAACGACGACTGAGCGCATCCATCGGCATGATGCCCATCCCGGTTTCGTTGCTGACCAGGATCAGTTCGCCCTGGCTTGTGCGCACGGCCTCGAGCAATGCCTCCCGTTGCAACGGCAATGCGGTGTCAACATCGGCCGCGCACAGCAGCTGCGTCAGCCACAGCGTCAGACAGTCCACCAGCACCACACCCCCCGGCTGCGCGGCCGCTTCGATGGCCGTACCCAGGGCGACGCCGGCCTCCACGGTCTGCCAGTGCGTAGAACGATGGGCGCGGTGCGCCGCGATGCGGGCGGCCATCTCGTCGTCGCGCGCTTCCGCCGTGGCGATATAGGTGACCGGCGCATCAAACGCAGTGGCCAGCCGCTCCGCCAAGCGGGACTTGCCGGAACGCACGCCGCCCAGGATCAGCTGGCGCATGCGGCGCCCCCGCAGTGCTGCATGATCTGCTCCATGTCCAGATGGGCCTCGACCGCATCGGCCAAGGTGTCGAAGGTGGCCTCGCGGGCAGCCTGGATATCCGGCATCTGCGCGGGATCTTTCAGCCCGGCCCAGCGCAGCAGGGCCGCAAGCGCTTCGGGCGCGTCGAACAGGCCATGCAGATAGCTTCCCAGGATCTGTCCATCCGCGCTGATAGCGCCGTCGGTCACGTCTCCGTCGGCGACCGGCGTCAATCGCGCCAGTGGGCGCTCCAGCGCCCGTCCCGTTGTCCGACCGGCATGAATCTCGTAGCCCTTGACCGCTGCCGCACCCGGCAGACGCAGTTGCCCGCTACGCTCGCGCAGCACTTTGTGCCGGGTCAGTACGGTCTCGCAGTCGAGCCAGCCGAAGCCTTCGCTGCTGCCGGCCGCACCCTCCACCCCGTGCGGATCGTGCAGGCGGTGGCCCAGCATCTGGAATCCGCCGCAGATGCCGAGCACCCGGCCACCGTAGCGAAGATGGTGCTGCAAGGCGCTCTCCCAGCCGTGTTGCCGTAGCCAGGCGAGATCATCGCGTACCGCCTTCGAGCCGGGCAGGATGATGAGGTCGGCCGCCGGTGGCGTCTCCCCCGGTCCGACAAAGCGCAGCGCTACCTCCGGGTGGTGACGCAGGGCATCGAAGTCGGTGTGGTTGCTGATGCGCGGCAGCGCGGGTACTGCCACCTGCAATGCCTTTCCGCCGCTGCTTGAGGACGTGGTACGCGGCAGTGCATCCTCGGCCTCCAGCTGCAGGCCCTGTAGATAGGGCAGCACCCCGAGTACCGGCTTGCCGGTGCGTTTCTGGAGCCAGTCGAGCCCCGGCTCGAGCAAGGCAATGTCACCGCGAAAGCGATTGATGACGAAGCCCACCACGCGCGCGCGCTCCGATTCGGACAACAGATCGAGCGTGCCGACGAGATGCGCGAAGACGCCACCGCGGTCGATATCGGCAATGAGGATGACCGGGCAGTCCACCGCTTCGGCAAAGCCCATATTGGCGATATCGCGATCGCGCAGATTGATCTCAGCCGGCGAGCCGGCGCCCTCCACCAGCACGACCTCGTAGGCCGTACTCAACCGCGCATGACTGCTCAGCACCGCCTCCATCGCGATGCGCTTGTAGTCGTGGTAGGCGCGCGCATCGAGCTGCTCGACAGCGCGGCCATGGACGATGACCTGCGCGCCCTGGTCGGAGGTCGGCTTGAGTAGCACCGGATTCATATCCACCGTGGCGGGCACGCCACAGGCCTGCGCCTGCACCGCCTGGGCGCGGCCGATCTCGCCGCCATCGCTGGCCACCGCGCTGTTCAGCGCCATGTTCTGCGGCTTGAAGGGGGCGACGCGCAGACCGCGCCGCGCCAGTGCGCGGCCCAACGCGGTCACCAGGAGGCTCTTGCCGGCGTCCGAGGTGGTGCCCTGCACCATCAGCGTGGCGGCGCTCATGTGGCTTCGACCTCGGCGCTCGCCGCCATCAGCGCCGTGCCCAGTCGCGCGTGATCGGCGTCGTTAGCGGTCAGGCCGATGCGCAGCGCGCAGGGCTGCTCGAAGCGTCGGGTCCAGACCGCACGCCGGGCCAAGGCCGTCTGCCATTGCGCCGCCTGGCTGGTCGGAATCCAGTGGAACAGCGGGGTGGACACTGCGGGACGCACGCCATGGCGCGCCAATAACTGGTGGGTCACCGCACTGCGCTCCTCCAGCCAGTCGCGGGTACGGCGCTGCCAGACGCGGTCGTCCAGCGCCTGCCGGGCCACCACCCGCGACGGCCCCGCCACCGCCCAGGGTCCGGCTGCATCGGCGAGCGCTGCAAGCAGATCGGGCTCGGCGCAGGCAAAGCCGACACGCGCACCGGCGAGCCCGAAGAACTTGCCAAAGGAGCGCAGCACGATCAGGGCGGGCGGCATCCAGGGCCGGAGCATGCTTTGTTCCGGCGTGGCGTCCATGAAGGCCTCATCCACCACCAGCCATCCGCCGCGCTGCGCGAGCTGGGCGCGCCAGCGCTCCAGGCGGGGCAGCGCGTAGCGGTATCCATCGGGGTTGTTCGGATGCACCAGCACGACCACATCCGCCTGCGCAACGGCCGCGTCATCGATACCTTGTGCCGGTCGGCTGTGTACGCGATGACCGGCCTCTGCCCAGGCATGGGCGTGCTCGGCATAGGAGGGTGCGGCCAGCAGCACCCGTCCGGGCCGACGCAGTCGCGGCAACAGCTTGATGGCCATCTGTGTTCCCGCCAGTGGCAGCAGATCCTCGGTGCCGTAATAGCGGCGCGCGGCGGCTTCCAGACCATCCTCGGCTTCGGGCAACCGGTGCCAGTCCACCATCGCCGGTGTGCTGAAGGGATAAGGATGCGGATTGATACCGGTCGAGAGGTCCAGCCAGCCGTCGAGTGCATGGCCGAAGCGGGCACTCGCCGCGCGCAAGTCGCCCCCGTGCACCGGCGCGCTCCGCGCCATGGCTACCTTCGAGGCAGAGGCCGTGTCAGTGCCCATCAGCAACTCCGAGATAGGGAACGAGCCAAAGCAGCGCCGTGCCCGCGGCCAGCACCACCAGCCAGAGCAAAACGGCACGATCGAGCAGGGTCACGGCAGCGCGGATATCGCCCGGACCGGGTGTGCGCCCCTGCCCCAGCAGCGGCCGGTCGCGCCAGCCCTCGGCGTACGGCGCACGCCCGCCCAGCCGGATACGGAGCGCACCCGCGCCGGCAGCCATGACCGGCCCGGCATTGGGGCTGTCCCAGGCGCGCGCCTGCGAGCGCCAGCAACGCAGCGCGGAGGGCGCATGCCCGCATAGCGCGTAGGCGAGCGCGGTCAGACGCGCGGGCGCCCAGTTCAGCAGGTCGTCCAGACGCGCCGCGGCCCACCCAAAGTGCAGAAAGCGTGTGCTGCGATAACCCCACATGGCATCCAGTGTATTGACCAAGCGATGCAGCACCACCCCCGGCATGCCGGCGAGCGCATACCAGAACAGGCTGGCGACGACGGCATCCGCACCGTTCTCCAGCACCGACTCGGTTGCGGCCGTCGCCACCCCGGCGTCATCCAGCTGGCGGTGATCGCGGCTGACCATGCGGCCGACCGCCGCCTGTGCCCGGTCTTGCGCCCCTGCGGCCAGGGGTGCGGCCACTGCTTCGGCGTGCTCGCGCAAACTGCGCCAGCCGATGGCCGTGGCAAGAACGAGCACCGCGCAGGCCATCTGAACGCCCGCGGGCGCCAGAATTTCCACCGCGGCCGCCATCGCCACGGGTGGTAGCACCAGCGTGCTCAGCGCCAGCACCCCACGTAGACGACTCGCCGATCCCGGCCGGTTGAGTCGGCCTTCCAAGCCTTGGGCGACGCGGCCGAAGCCCACCAGGGGGTGCAAACGACGCGGTTCGCCGAACGCGCGGTCCCAGAGCAATGCGCCCGCAGTCACGGCCAGCACTTCCCCGGCGGCCATCACTGCCCGACCTCGTTGCTCCAGCGCCGGATGATGGCGTGCAGCGCCGCCAGTCCATCGCTCAGAGCGGCCGGCCCTGGCTGCAGAATCATGGGCGACTTGATCTCCTCGACGAAGCCGTTGCGCACCGCGGGCAGTGCCTGCCAACCCGCACGCGCGACGACCCGCTCGGGCGCGAAGCGCTTGCCGCACCAGGAGCCGATGATGATGTCGGGGGCAGCCGC
>JALEHA010000062.1 GCA_022763315.1 Algiphilus sp. | reverse complement strand
TCAGGGCATGTACTCTCCACCATTGACGTCGAGAGAGGCGCCTGTGACCACCCGCGAGTAGTCCGACACAAAGAACAGCGCGGAGCGGGCACATTCCTCATCCGGCGGCACGATGCCAAGCGGAATGCTGGCTGCGATCTGTGCCTTGATGTCGTCGACCGATACGCCCGACTGCTCCGCTTGCCACTGCACGTAGCCCTGCACCGGCGCGCCCCACATCCAGCCCATGTGCACGGTGTTGACGCGGATGTTGTCCGGACCCAACTCCTTGGCCAGGTACTTCACCGAGGTTGCGAGAGCGGCTTTGGAGGCCGCATAACCGGCCTCGCCCACGGGCGGGACCTTGCGTACCGCCATGGTGTTGATCATGACGATCGCTCCGTGCTTCTGCTGTTGCATCTGCTTGGCAACCGCCTGTGTCAGCTTGAGCGTGCCCAGGAGATTGGTGCCGATGGGCTCCATCCAGCTGTCGATGTCGGCAGTGGACGCGTAATCCATGGCGCCGTGGACAAAGGCGCTGTTCACCAGGCCGTCGATGCGGCCAAAGGTGGTGACCGCCTGATCCACCAGCGCCTTGCAGCTCGCTGCATCCGTGATGTCGGTCACCTGCTTGCAGACCTGGCAGTCGGGATTCACTGCCCGTACACGCGCTTCCGCATCCTCCAGCTTGGCGGCGGTGCGCGCGGACACCACCAGCCCGGCGGCGCCGGCACGTGCGGCTTCCTCGGCGAGCTTGACGCCCAGCCCTGGGCCAATGCCCGAGATGACAATGATCTTGCCCTGCAACATGGTGATGATCTCCTCTTATGTACTGCGGGAAGCGATGCGCCTCAAGCGGCGCGGAGTTCGCGCAGATGCCGCGCGATATAGCCAGCGAAATCCTGCTGCAGCCCTTCCGGGCTCAAGCCAAAGCCTTCCGCGCTGTAGCGATGCGCGTTCTGCGCGTGATGCTCGGCGTCGGCTTGCAGCCACTGCGCCATCGCCTCGCGGGTAGCGGGTGCGATGTCCCAGCCGATGGCGGTGTAAAGGGTCTCAACCACCTGCAGCGGCTGTGTGACGGTGTCTTTGAAAGCGACATCCACAAAGTTGTGACTTCCTTGCGCTTGATCGCGGACCGCCATGGTGTGTTCGAGGCCGCCACGCATGCGCGCACTCCAGGTGGCGCCAACGGCCTTCGCGTCCGGGCTGTCGCTGTAAATCGCGTGCAGCGTATGCACGAAGCTGGCGATGGAGGGAATTGACTCCACGGGATCGCGATGGGTCTGTACGACACAGGCATCCGGGAAGGCCTGAAGCAGCAATGCCATGCGATGCAGATGATGCGGGGCCTTGAGGATCCAGCGCTGTGCCGAGATGCCGCGTTGACGCTTCTGCCATTGCAGGTACTGCAGCATGCGGATCAGCAGGTCGTAGGCAGGGCGCTCGTTCTGCGTGGCCAGCCATGCCATGTAGCGGGGAATATGGGCATAGGCATTGAAGTCGGCGAGGAAGGAATGCTCCATGAGCATGAATTCCTCATCGGCTTCCAGGTTCTCCATCGGATGGATGGCCATCAGCTCTGGCATCGCGTTGGTCATCATGTCGACGATGGCCTGGCCTTGCTTGATGCGCGGGCTCGGATCGTCGATGGGTTCACCGGGCAGAGGCACCGGCATCTGCGATTCCCAGAAGGCCATCCAGTAGAAGCGCGGGTCGCGCGACAGCAGGCGGTGCAATTTGGTCGTGCCGGTTCGCGGCAAGCCGACGATGATCAGCGGCGGTGCGATGGTCTCCTCCAGAATCTCGGGGTGCCGACGGATGGCGTCTTCCATCCACAGTCGGTTGGCAAGTTGCGCCGTCAGCTTCTGATCGAAGGTCGCATGGCCCTGCGCGGACAGATGCGCTTCGGCATTGAGCGCGCGACACAGCTGTTCCAGGCCAGGGCGGAAACTGGGGTCGCCGAAATCTTCGAGGCCACCGGCCATTGCGCGTGCCTGGCCAAGTAGCCGCGCGGCTTCCAGGCTATTCGCGGTGCTCATGCCGAGCGCGCCTGTTGCAGCCATTCCGCGTATCGAACGACTTCGGTTTCCGGGTCAACCCGCTCGGTTGCACCAACCCAGCGCAGGCACATGGTGCCGTTGGTGTGCCCCGCCGTCTGCAACCAGTTCGAATGCCCCGGGTCGCGGTGTGACAGCACGATGGTGACGCTGCCATCGTCGGCGATCTGCGCACTGTGCTGGTTGAGGTGGATGCGGTGATAGCGGTAGTCGAGCGATTCCAGCCAATAATTGTTGATCTGCAGATTCCAGAATCGGCAGTCTGGAATGCGCGGCAGTCGGATGATCAGCGCCTCGTCTTCGGCCAGCTGCCAATGCGAGTGGTAGTACACGATGTTGGGGTCGCCACCCACGCTTTGGCAAAGCGCTTGATCGGCGGCGGGCAGGGCATTGGTGTGACGGTGGTAGCTCTGCGCCCAGTCAGCGAACAGTCGTGCGGTGCCATCGACAAAATTCGCGGTGTGCGACAAGGCCTGCTGCAGCTTTGCAGCACTGAGCGTTTCAGGCACGGCATGGGGGTCTGCGCGTCGGATACTGACTCGCGCGGGTGTTTCCGCGGCACGATCGTTGAAGGTCTGCCGCACGATGAGCGCGTTGCTTTCGGGCTCCAGTCGCACCCAGTTGCCCTTTTGTGTCTGCTGGCTGAGCACGATCGAGAAACGGCCGTCCTCACCAATGGACATGTCTGCCGCATCGAGGAAGCCGGTCTGCTCCATCTTGCCGTCGCTTTCGTAACCGCCCTTCTGTGCGCCAAACGAAAGGTAGGCCACGCTGCCGCGATCGCCTTCGACGATGTAGTCGTAGCGTCCATCGATGCGGGCCATCAGGTAGAGGTTGTCCGGATTGTCAGCGCCGATTTTTGCGGTTTCGTGCGATGGGGAGAAGAAGCCCGGGAATGCCGGGTCCGCAAATTCGAGATGCATCTCAAGGCCAATGCGCAACAGCCGCGTGAGATAGCGGAAGCCCTCGGCGCGGTCGAGTGCGGTAACGGGGGTTTCCGGCCGCAGAATCTGCTCGCCGGCGATCTTTAATTGATCACAGAACCGTGCCCACGCTTCACCACTGATGACATCCTGTTCGATTTCTGTCGACATACCGGTCTCTTCCTGGGTGACGAATCCAAGGCTAGAACCGGGAGCCAACTACCACGTCACCTTTATGCAGTAGGCAAGGTCATGCGAAAGGGTGATTACCGTCGCACGCTCGCCTCGGTAGTCTGGCAACATCAGGAAGCCACGCGTATTGGCATGAAACCCATACTTTCCTGATAGGAGACTTTATGACCGCAGCGGAATTCCTCAAGCAGCTTCCCAATGCATTCGATGCAGAAGCTGCGGGTGATACCGAGTGTGTTCTTCAGTTCAACACGTCGACCCCGGTGTACTGCACGATCAAGAACGGTGAATGCACCGTGACCGAAGGCACGGCCGACAACGCCGACGTCACGCTGATCATGGAAGACGAGGATCTCATCCAGCTGTTCAAGGGTGAACTCAACGGCATGACCGCATTCATGACCGGCAAGCTGCAGTTGGAAGGCGACATGATGCTAGGCCAGCGTCTACAAAGCTTCTTCGATCAATCGAAGATGGGCTGAGCGGGTCTGGCGGCGCGGCCCGGTTCCTGACCGGGCCGTTTTCGTTCAGGAGGAGAAATGCCACACGACACAAGTCTGGAACAACGGATCCAGGCCCTCGAGGACCGCGAAGCGATTCGCGCCCTCAAATCCCATTATTTTGCGGTGTGCGATGCCAAGGACCCCGAAGGCATGCGCGCCTGCTTCGTCGACGGCCCGGTCGATATCGACTATGGCGCCATTGGCTGCTTCGACAATGCAGACGCCCTGGTGGCTGTCTTCCAGGACATCGGCTGTCATCCTCACATGGTCGAAATGCACCACGGGCTCAATCCGCGTATCCGATTGACGGGGCCCGATGAGGCGGAAGGCGACTGGGCGCTGCAGTATCAGCTGATCAACACTCGGGACATGACCTTGACCCAGCTCGGTGCGCGCTACGAAGACCGCTATCGCCGCACGTCCGAGGGCTGGAAGATCGCCGCGACGCGGTGCATCGTGCATTCCACGCTGGTGGTGCAGCTGGGAGAGGATGCGTTGCGACGGGTGATGGCGGGGGCGCCGCCGCAAGGGGCGTTGGACGCGGCCTAGGGACGGTTCGTCCGCAGCCTTTTTGGATCGAAGCGCGTGGGCGGGGCATTGCGCGCTTTGAAGGGTGCGCATGCGCTTCGGAAGTCGGCGCGAAGTGGTGGCGGCAGAGATGCGGAAACCTGAGCGCCCTTCGGTGAATGGGCCTCCAAAATGAGCCCTCAATGGCAGGGGTTCCGCGCTTTGCAGCAAACCGCTCAGGATGGTCCACCAAGAATGCGCGGGTTCCTTTGGTTCCGGCCAAAGGAACCAAAGCCATGGTGCCCACGGGTGGCCTGGGCCGGCTGACGCCACACCAGGTGTCCGGATCGGGCGTCGTGCTCGGGGTCGGGCTGAGGCGCCTTCCATGGCGCCACAGCCCTTGCTCGACGTCCTGTCTCGCACCCCACTCCGCGCGCCGCCCGTTCCGGTCACCCGCCAAGGGCACAAGTACTGGCTCGCTGCTGCGCAGCATCGCCGCGATGTCGCGAAGCGACGAGCCGTATGGAGTCCCCTTCGCCCGCGCCGGAGTAGCGCCTGCGCGCAGGGGGTGGCGGGCCATGGATGGCCAGCCAAGGCCTGTCACGACACGGACGTCGTGTCAGGCCGACCCCGAGCACAGG
>JALEHA010000006.1 GCA_022763315.1 Algiphilus sp. | reverse complement strand
GGTTGCTAGATTGCCTCCACACGCGAGCTTTTCGCGGGTCATAAGAGGAGACAATCATGTCGCAAGAACGCAAGGACGCCGCGGTCGCCTACTGGAAGGCGAATCTACGGCTACTCATATCGCTGTTGGTCGTCTGGTTTGTCGTGTCCTTCGGATTCGGCATTTTGCTGGTCGAGCCGCTGAACGCCATTCCGCTCGGGGGCTACAAGCTGGGCTTCTGGTTCGCTCAGCAAGGCTCCATCTTCACTTTCATCGTGCTGATCTTCGTCTACACCGCGCGCATGAATCAGCTTGATCGCAAGTTCGACGTGCACGAGGAGTAAGCGACGATGGATACCCAAACCTGGATTTATCTCTTCGTGGGCGGCACTTTCGCGCTCTATATCGGCATTGCGATATGGGCGCGCGCGGGTTCCACCGGCGAATACTACGTGGCAAGTCAGGGCGTGCACCCGGTGCTGAACGGCATGGCTACCGCGGCCGACTGGATGAGCGCCGCCTCCTTCATCTCCATGGCGGGCCTCATTGCCTTCCTCGGGTACAGCGGTTCTGTGTATCTGATGGGCTGGACCGGTGGCTACGTGCTCATGGCCCTGCTGCTGGCGCCCTATCTGCGCAAGTTCGGCAAATTCACCGTGCCGGAATTCATCGGCGACCGCTTCTATTCGCAGACGGCACGCCTGGTGGCGGTCATCTGTCTGCTGATCATGTCGCTGACCTATGTGATCGGTCAGATGCGCGGCGCCGGCATTGCCTTCTCGCGCTTCCTGGAGGTCGATATTTCGACCGGTCTGTTCATCGGCATGGCGGTGGTGTTCACCTATGCCGTGGTGGGCGGCATGAAGGGCATCACCTATACGCAGATCGCGCAGTACTGCGTGATGATCTTTGCCTACACGGTGCCGGCGATCTTCATCTCGCTGCAGGTGACGGGGGTGGCGCTGCCACAGATCGGCCTGGGGGCCACGGTGGCGGACGGTACCTGGCTGCTTGAAAAGGTGGATGGACTGGTTACGGACCTCGGCTTCTCGGCCTATACCGAACCTGGTGGCATGAGCATGCTCAACATGTTCCTGCTGACCATGGCGCTGATGATCGGCACCGCGGGCTTGCCGCACGTCATCATCCGCTTCTTCACCGTCCCCAAGGTGCGCGACGCGCGCAAATCCGCAGGCTGGGCGCTGGTCTTCATCGCCATTCTTTACACGACGGCCCCGGCCGTGGGCGCGATGGCGATGTACAACCTGCTCAATACGGTGCAGCCGGGTGAAGTCGGCACCGAGCAGGGCAGTCTGCTTGCTGAAGAGCGCCCGGAATGGATGCGGACATGGGAGGAGACGGGGCTCTTGGTTTATGAGGACAAGAACAACGACGGCCGTATCCAGTACTACAACGACAAGAACCCGGAATTCCAGGCCGTCGCAGCCAGCTACGGCTGGGAAGGCAACGAGCTGAAGGTCGACCGGGACATCATGGTGCTGGCCAATCCCGAGATTGCGAAACTGCCCGGTTGGGTGATTGCACTGGTGGCGGCGGGCGGCCTTGCGGCGGCACTGTCGACAGCGGCGGGACTGTTGTTGGCCATCTCCTCCGCGGTCTCGCACGACCTGCTGAAGAGCATGATTGCCAAGGACATCAGCGACAAGAACGAGCTCCTTGCTGGGCGCATCAGCATGGCGGTGGCGATCCTGTTGGCGGGCTATCTGGGGCTCAATCCACCGGGCTTCGCTGCAGAGGTGGTCGCGCTGGCCTTCGGCATCGCCGCTTCTTCGCTGTTCCCGGTCCTTATGCTCGGTATCTTCAGCCAGCGCATGAACAAGGAAGGCGCCATCGCCGGCATGTTGGCGGGGCTGCTCTCCACCCTCGTCTACATCTTCCTGTACAAGGGCTGGTTCTTCTTCAGCGGTACAGCCATGCTGCCGGACAACGCAGAGGGTTGGATCTTCGGTATCCAGCCGCAGAGCTTCGGGGCAGTGGGCGCTGTGATCAATTTCGCGGTGGCCTTCACCGTGTCCCGGATGACCGCGCCACCGCCTGCGCACATTCAGGAGTTGGTCGAGCATGTTCGCATCCCGCGTGGTGCCGTGGGGGCGGTGGCCCACTAGGGAACGGCTGCGAGTTTGACCCCCATGGGGCCCGCCATCTGGCGGGCCCTTTTTAGTTGCGTGGGTTGAGGGCACATCGCTGGTGCGCTGCATGCCGTCCGGAAAGCAGGCCGGGCCACTTGTGCCTGCGCGGGGCGCAAGCGGCGCTACCCGCGCTCGAAGCGCCCCGCTCCGGCGGTCGCTCAGGGTGTCAGCTGATAGCTGATCGACAAGTGGCGCTGGGTCTCGCGCGCCTCGACGAGCGCGGCACGCATCACGGCGCGATCAAAATGGCTGAGCTGGTGGGTGTCGATGGCGTTGTCCATCGGCAGGCCTTGCTTCGCGCACGCCATCTGGCGTTGCAGCCGGTAGGTCTGCAAAGCGGCCAGCGCACGCGTCCATGATTCCGCCTGGCGCTTCTCAGAAGGCGTGCGCGCCCAGTGCAGCAGTCGATCGCTGCTGTTGGTGGCGCGCAAACCCCGCGACAGCGCAAGGATGCGGGCAGCATCGGAAAAGGGGGAAACCCCGTGCAACTTGATATCGATGGTGCGCCGTTTGGGGAAGGGGCGGCTGAGCGGCGACAGCGCTCCAAACAGACCCAAAGGGGGGCGCGTGCGCATCGCGTTCTCGCTCATCTGGCGCAGGAACAGCGGCCGATCCGCAATGTAGCCCGACAGCCACTCGCGTAGTGATTCCACCAGTGAAAGATCGCCGTAGAGGCCGCGGAAGTCGAAGAAGATCGCGCCGTGCAGCAGCGCCTCTGGATCACCGGTATCGACCCACTCCGCAAAACGGCGCTGCCAGGCCGTGTCAGACAGGCACCAGCGCGGGTTGCCGGCCATGATGTCGCCCGGGCAGAGCCGGAAGCCGGCGCGGGCCAGGGCCTGGTTGACCGCGCGCGCAAAGGGCAGCAGCCGCGCATGCGCTTCCTCGGCATGCGCATCGTGGAAAATGATCGCGTTGTCCTGATCGGTATGGATGGTCTGCTCCAACCGACCTTCGCTGCCCAAGGCCATCCAGCACCAGCGCAGATGCTGCACCTTGTGCTCGACCGCAATCAGGCTGAGCAAGCGCCGCGTCACCAGATCATTCAGCTCGGCCACGATGCGGGTGAGGTGCACCGCGGACATCCCCTCGTCGAACAGCTGAATGGCAAGCGCACGCACGTCCGCGGAGCGCTGCGTGACCACGCTCACGGCCGGTGCCTCGAGCAGCGCGTTGGCTAGCCGGTGGACGCGGTCGCTCGGTCCGCGGTAGATGCGGATGGCCTCGCTCGGCTGCGCGTGTCGGTCAGTATCGGAGACGTGCATACCAGGTCTTCTTGCAGGCATCGAGCGCCTCCCCAAGGGTATCGATGCCCTTGGCCTCCAGCATGGGAATGAGCCGGACAAAAATCTCCGCAGTGACGATGGCGTCACCCAAGGCGGTATGTCGCCCGACCACCGAGACGCCGGTGCGCGCCGCGATGGATTCGAGTTGATGGCCGTCCTTCTCGGGGTAAAGCAATGCCGACAGCAGCAGGGTATCCAACACAGGCTGGTCGAAGTGAATACCCAGAGGACTGGCCTGACGTTCTAGAAAGCGCAGATCGAAGGCGGCGTTGTGCGCCAGCAGAACGGTGTCCTCGCAGAAGCGCGCGAACTGCGGTAATACCGATTCCGCGCGCGGAGCCTGCGCCAGCATGGCCGGACTGAAGCCGTGAATGCGGCGTGATTCGATGCCAATCGGCTGTTTGCTGTGTACCAGCGATTCGAACACCTCCCGACTGAGGATGCGTCCCTGAACCACGCGGATGGCGCCGATGGCAATGATTTCGTCGCCGCTGTCCGGAGCCAGCCCAGTGGTCTCGGTATCAAAGGCGGTATAGATCAGTTCGCGCAGCGGGCGTTCGCGCTGGTCCGTCACACCCGTAGCCGGATAGAGATCGAAATCAACGAATTCCGGACGCGCTGGCGGTTGCATAGTGGCTGCGGCGCTGCCAGCAACGGGCGGCTCCGCGCTCGGCGGCAGCGCGCTGCTGGCGAGCAGCCAGCGTGCGCCGGGCGCGTGCAAGGGCCAGCTTTCGCCTTCCTGACGGCGGGCGACCTGTCGCAGCGTGTAGGGCAGGGCGCCGTCTCCGCTCTGGACCCGCTCTTCCTCCCACGCCGCCCAGAGATCGGCGGGGATGGGTGCGCCCTGCCACTGCAGATCCAGCGCCACGAAGTCATGGTCGAAGCGCGACAGCCGGATGTGAAAAGCGGTCGCGGACAACTGCTCGCGCGCACGGGTGGCCACAAAGCGCAGCCCGGCGGACAGCACGTAGCTCTCAGCACGCATCCATTCGACATCGGCAGCAATGTCAATGGTCACGTCGGCCTCCACGACGGGTTCTAGCCGCCGACGGAGCGCGTCGGTCAGCGTCTCCGCAGGGACTTCTTCCAGGGGCCATCGACGGCGTCGCTCTTCCTTTTGCAGGCGACGTAGGGTCGTCAGGTCTTCACCCAGGCGCAGCGTCTCAGCGTCGGCGATGCGCTCCAACTCGACCCGATCCTCCACGGCGAGATCGGGATGCTCGCGCGCCAGGGCAAGGGCTGCACGCGCATGGGTGGCGCGCAGCATGGCGTCGTTGGCGGTGTGGCTGGCGGCTTCCTGTGGTCCGCGCTCATCCTGTTCCGGAAGATCCGCCGGCGTCATGCTGAGGAAGAAGCCACGCAGACTGCCCTGCGCCAGCGGGGTGAAGCGCGCGTGTACAAAGCGGCCGTCGCGGGTACTGATCGTGGTGCGTACTTCTGCCGCTTCGCCCCGGACCTGTCGTTCAGAGAGCCGCTCCAGGCAATGCACTATGACGCTGCGACGAAATACCGTGAATACCGTGCGGCCCAGGCCGACAAAGCCATAGCCTTCGCGCGACAGCAGATCCTGCGCAACCGGGTTGTACAGCAGAATGCGGGCGTCATCGCCGCAGACCAATACCGCCTCGTGCAACTGCGCGAGCAGTGCGGCGAGCAGGTCGCGTTCGCGCTCCAGCGCCTCGGTCGCTTCCTGGATGCTGTTCTCGACGGTTCCGAGACGGTGCTGGAAGTATTCAGCCAGGGCATTGACGCTGCGCGTGACTTCCTGCGGCGCTTCGTCGGTGAGACGCAGCGAGGGATTGCTCTCGCGCAACAGATCCAGCGCATGCGTCAGGCGCGGCACCATGCCCACATGCCGGCGCAGCAGGTGATGGGTGCCGATGCCGATCAGCGCCACGGAGCTTGCGGCAAGCAAGGGCAGGAGGGCGAAACGCGGATCCGCCACCAACACATCGCGGGTGGCGGGTTGCAGCGCGAACCACGCTGCCGCGCCAGTAGCGCACGCTGCGGCCACACAGAGCAGGCTGACCAGAAGGGCGCCACGGGTGGCGGGTGCCGGCAGGCGCATCATGTCCCGAGCAGGATCTGGTTGAGTTGCTGGCGCAGCGCCGTCGGGTCAAAAGGCTTCTGCAGGACCGCCTCTGCGCCCATGGCGCGCGCTTTGGCTTCGCTGGCGGCCGTGGAGCGTAGGCTCAGAACGACCAGATGCATACTCTTTTTTCGGGCTGCGGCCATACCGGAGAGGTTGCGACAAAGGGCGAAGCCCCGCGAACCCAGCGCATCCAGGTCGATCAGCACCAGTGCCGGATGGATGGCTGCCGCCTGAGCCTGCGCGCTGATAACGTCGTCCGCCGTGGCCACACTCAAACCCATGCCATGCACGATGAAGCGCAGGCAATACAACAGCGCGGGCTCAGACGTGACGATGAGCGCCGAGCGTGTGGTCAGTGGGGCAGCATTCATGGCGGGGTAGGGTCTGCCGGAGGAAGGGATCCATCCTTGGCAGTATGAAAGCCAGAAACCCGCGAAGCGAGTGCTCCGCGGGTCTGCTGCAGCGTTGGCGCGATGCCGGCTGGCACGGCGCCCGGCTAGAAGGCGTACTTGGCCGAGAACTGCAGTCGCGTCTGGTGGCCGTCGGCGCCGTTCTCCAGCTCGCGTTGATGGAACATCAGTTCCCCGCCGATGGTGAAGGCGGTCACCGGGGAATACAGCAGGTTGGCCTGGGCGCTGGAGATGGTTTCGGTCACTGCTTCACCAGAGAACCGGGTCTCGTTGTCCGCGCTGAAGTAGCCCAGCGCAATGTTGGAGCGCCAACGTTGGCTCCAGAAATGACGGTAGGCGACATAGCCTCCCATGGCCTGGATGGTTTCCAGTTCACCGTTGTCGTCGAGCACGGCCCCGCGCGCGGCATTCAATCCGAGATAGCGGCCGATGCCATCGCCGAAGTTGAACTGGAATCGGATGTCGTCCATGCCGAACTTCTGCCGGCCGGAGAGGCTGACGCCGTAGCCCATCGCGGTGTCATCCCCGGTATCCGCGGAATTGCCGGCGTCAATCTGGCGAACCAGACCGGCAAGGGTGAGCAGCGTCCGGTCTGATGCCACCAGCTGCATCTTCGCCGTGAGATCCGGCAACTCGGATTGGTCGACGAAGCCGCCCGCCTGTCCCGTATTGACGTTGCCTTGGATGGTGGCGTCCGGGTTCTCCAGCGCCACCTGCAAGCGTCCGCGCGTGTAGCGCACCATGGGCTGGCGGATGAAGGTCATGCCCTGCGCTGGTCCGATGAAATCAAGCAGATCCGGGTAGGCAGCCAATTCCATGAAGGTGGACCAAGTCTGACCGAGCAGCAGTTCACCCCCCGTCGGCATACCCCAGGAAACGAAGGCATGGCGTAGTCGTGGGTTGGAGCCGTTCACCAAGCGCTCCTCGTTGGCGAGATCGCCATCGAAGGCGGCATCGAGGAAGTCCAGCTCGATGAAGCTGGTGAAGCGGTGGCGGTCCGTGGTGGTGACCGTCTTGAAGTTGAAGCGGGATTCGCGTGCCGACAGATCCAGCGCGCCTTCGCTGTCACCGTCGCCCACCGGAACGATGGATGGGATGGTGAACTGTCGGCCGCGGTTGGACGGCACGGGGCCGACGGAATAGTTGGTGTAAAGGGCGTCCAGTTTGATGTAGCCCCCGAGCGAGAATTCGGTGTCGCCGAATTGGGCGGAAATGGCGCTGGCAGTTCCGGATGCAGCCAATCCGGAGGCAGCCAGTGCCGCGACGGCAAGGCGCTTGAATGTCATGATGGTCTCCTTCGTTATCGTCAGATCAGTGCGCAGCAGCAACGCGGAACGCCTTTCGATGCTGAGCCGGCACCGGTTGAGCGTCCATTAGCCATTGGTCGAAGCTGGAGATTGCGACCAAGGAGCCGCCGCATCCGGGTTGTGCTGCGGCGCGACGAAAGTCGGATGGCCTAAGGTCAACGCAGCTTGTATAAATGACGCGTTTTGCACAATTCATCACAGCGGCAGAGGAGACCCTGACCATGACGGAACACGTCCATCCCGTGAAACCGGCTTGGCGCGATGGCGCCAAGATCGACGCGGCGACCTACGAAACCATGTACGCCCACTCAGTGAAGGATCCGGAGTCCTTCTGGGCCGAGCACGGCAAGCGGGTTGACTGGATCAAGCCCTATACCAAGGTCAAGGACGTCAGCTACGACGCCTCCGATCTGCACATCCGCTGGTTCTACGACGGCACACTGAACGTTGCCTACAACTGCCTGGACCGGCACCTCGACAAACGTGGCGATCAGACCGCCATCATCTGGGAAGGCGACGACCCGAGCGAGGACGCGCGCATCACCTACCGCGACCTGCACGAGCGGGTATGCCGTCTGGGCAGTGCACTACGCGCCATGGGTGTGGCCAAGGGCGACGTCGTCACCCTCTACATGCCGATGATCCCTGAGGCGGCGGTGGCCATGCTGGCCTGCGCGCGCATTGGCGCGGTGCACTCCATCGTCTTTGGCGGCTTCTCTCCGGAAGCCTTGGCCGGGCGCATTGAGGACTGCGGGTCGAAGTGGGTGATCACCTCCGACGAAGGGCTGCGCGGCGGCAAGAGCGTGCCGCTGAAGAACAACGTCGACAAGGCACTGGGTCAGCTCGACGGCGCCAGTGTGCAGAAGGTCGTGGTGGTCAAACGCACCGGCGGCAGCATTGCCTGGGATGACAACCGTGACCTGTGGTATTCGGACATCACCGCCGCGGCCTCCACCGACTGCCCGCCCGAGGAAATGAACGCGGAAGACCCGCTGTTCATCCTCTACACCTCCGGCTCCACCGGCAAGCCCAAGGGTGTGCTCCATACCACCGGTGGATACATTGTCTACGCCAGCATGACGCACGAATACGTCTTCGACTATCGCGAGGGCGAGGTCTACTGGTGTACCGCCGATGTCGGGTGGGTCACGGGGCACAGCTACATCGTGTATGGCCCGCTCGCCAACGGCGCCACGACATTGATGTTCGAAGGCGTGCCCACTTATCCCAGCGTCAGCCGCTGCTGGGAGGTGTGCGACAAGCACCAGGTCAATATCTTCTACACGGCCCCGACCGCGATCCGCTCGCTCATGCGCGATGGCGAAGCACCGGTCAAGAAGTGCAAGCGCGACAGCTTGCGCGTGCTCGGTTCGGTTGGTGAGCCGATCAACCCCGAGGCCTGGGAGTGGTACTACCGCGTAGTGGGTGACGAGCGCTGCCCCATTGTGGACACCTGGTGGCAGACGGAAACCGGCGGCATCCTGATTGCTCCGCTGCCCGGCGCGACTGACCTGAAAGCGGGTTCGGCCACGCGCCCCTTCTTCGGCGTGCAACCGGCACTGGTGGACAACGACGGCAATCTTCTGGAAGGCGCCACCGACGGCAACCTCGTCATCTTGGACTCCTGGCCGGGCCAGATGCGCACGGTCTATGGCGACCATGAGCGTTTCGTCACCACCTACTTCACCACCTATCCGGGCCGCTATTTCACCGGCGACGGCGCGCGCCGCGATCAGGACGGCTACTACTGGATCACCGGCCGCGTCGACGACGTGCTGAACATCTCCGGTCACCGCATGGGAACAGCCGAAGTGGAATCCGCGCTGGTTGCCCATCCTCAGGTGGCAGAAGCCGCAGTGGTCGGCTATCCGCACGATCTCAAGGGCCAGGGCATCTATGCGTATGTGCTCCTGGTCGCTGGCGCAGAGCCTTCGGCCGAACTGGAGAAGGAGCTGGTCAAGCAGGTGCGCAGCGAAATCGGTCCGATCGCCTCGCCGGACGTGCTGCATTTCACCCCGGGTTTGCCCAAGACACGCTCGGGCAAGATCATGCGCCGCATCCTGCGCAAGATCGCCGAGGGGGAGTATGGCGCATTGGGCGATACCTCCACGCTGGCCGATCCGGGTGTGGTTGATACACTCGTTGAGGAATCCAAAGCGCGTACGGCTTGATGAATGAGAGCGGCGGCGTCCTGATCATCGCGGATGATCACCCACTGTTTCGCGCAGCCATGCGCGAGACCGTGGGGCGGATGCTGCCCGATGCCGACGTCCTGGAGGCCCACGACATGAAGGGCCTGGAAGCCGTCACTGCGGCGCATCCCGAAGCCGATCTCGTGTTGCTCGATCTGCACATGCCGGGGGCGCTCGGTTTTTCTTCGCTGGTTTATCTGCGCAGTCATTTTCCGAGCATCCCCGTCGTCGTGGTTTCGGCACTGGAATCCATGGAAGTCATTCAGCGCGCGATGGATTTCGGCGCTTCGGGTTTCATCCCCAAGTCCGCCAGCCTGGACACCATCGCCGAGGCCATCACGACGGTGCGTGAGGGAAGCCTGTGGTTTCCCGAGCAGGTCTCGGATAACGGTGAGGATGCCGAACTCGCCGAGCGTCTATCCAGCCTCACACCGCAGCAATTCCGCGTGCTGATGATGGTTGCGGACGGTCTGCTCAACAAGCAGATCGCCTATGAGCTTGAAGTCTCGGAAGCCACCGTCAAGGCGCATGTTACGGCGATCCTGCGCAAGCTCGGGTTGTACCGGCGCACGCAGGCGGCGGTCATTGCTGAGCGTCTGCAGGTCCATCAGCCGCGCGTGGACGGGAACGCCGCGGCAACATCCGGCTGAGCAGGGCGCGCAGCGCGGCAGGCTTGACCGGCTTGGTGAGGAAGCGAAGCGCGGCTTCGTTGGCCGCCCCGCGCGCTTCCATCGACCGGTCTGCGGTGACGAGCACCGTCGGGGGCGAATGGCTCCAATGCGTGCACAGCTGACGGTAGGCGTCGATCCCGGTGCCCTCGTCCAAGTGGTAGTCGACCAGCAGGGCATCTGGGGGCGTGGGCGATACACGCAGCGCTTCAGCGGCGTCGTGTGCGGTGGCCACCACGCATCCCCAGCGTTCGAGCAGGGCGCGGGTCGCCGCCAGCGTGTGGGCGTCATTGTCGACGCACAGAATCCGCGCACCTTCCAGGCCAAGATCTGCGCTGGGGGTAACAGCCGGCGCTGCGCGCTGCGTTTGTTCACGCTGCAGGCTGCGCTGTACCTTCAGGCGAAAAACCGAGCCACGACCGGGGTTCGAATCCATGCGCAATTCGTGCCCCAGCAACGAGGCCATACGCTCGCTGATGGCGAGGCCAAGGCCCAAGCCGCGTTCACCATCGGCCTGTCCTGGATTGAGGCGCTTGAACTCCTCGAAGATCTCCTGACGCTTGTCCTCGGGTATGCCGGGGCCGGTGTCGTACACCTCGATCAGGACATGGTCCGCGCGAGGCCGGCATCCCAGCAGCACGCCGCCACGCTGGGTATAGCGCAACGCGTTGGTCAGCAGGTTGCGAATGATGCGGCGGAGCAGCAGCGCATCAGTGAGCACGAGGGCATCCGTGCTCCGCAGGCGCATTTGCAGCCCGCGTTCCTGGGCGATGGCGGATGACTCGGCAGCCAGTTCTTCGAGAACGGGGCGGAGGGAGACCGTCCCCCAGCTGACCTTCTGTGCACCGGCATCCAGTCGAGAGATGTCCGACAGGCCCTCCAGCATCTGTTCGATGGATGCCAGCGATCGGCTGATGTTGTGGGCGGCGGCGCGCACGTTGGCGTCACTGGCCTGCTCGATGGTGTGGTTGAACAGCCGCGCGGCGTTGAGCGGTTGGGCCATGTCGTGCGTCGTAGCTGCAAGAAAGCGGGTCTTGGACTGATTGGCGCGCTCGGCATCGGCCCGCGCGCGCCGCGCCTCCGCCTCGGCCGCGGCGCGGGCGCGATTTTCGCTGCGCAAGGCCTGATTGGTGTCGACCAGTGCGCGGGTCCGATCCGCCACCCGTTCTTCCAATTCCTCGTTGACTTGCTGCAGCATGGCTTCCGCGCGCTTGTAGGCGGTGACATCCGAGAAGGTGGTCACAAAGCCCCCGCCGGGCATCGGGTTGCCCGTGATCTCCAACACCCGTCCGTTGGGCATGGTGCGCTCGTGGCGATAGGCTGTGCCCCGGCGCAGATGGGTCAGGCGGCGCTGCACCAGCGTGTCCGGATCACCCTCGCCCATGAGCCCCAGCTGGGCGTTATGGCGTACCAGCTGCTCCACCGGCGTACCTTCACACAGCAGATGGTCGGGGAACTGGAAGAGCCGCGTGTAGGCGTCGTTCCAGGCGATCAGCCGCAGGGCGCCGTCGATGACGCTGACGCCCTGATCCATGTGGTCAAGCGTGGCGTGCAGCAGGTCGCGGTTGAAGCGCACCGCCCGGGAGGTCTGCTCGATGATGTCGATGACCTCGCCGGTGCCGGGCCGGCGCAGCCGTTCAATCAGTACCCGCGCTGAGGAGGCGCCCAGAGCGCTTGCCAGCCCGGCTTCGCAGAAGCGGATGAAGGCGGCATCGGCCGAGCCGCGCATCCGCCAAGGCGACTGCGTGTGTTTGCCATACTCGGTGAGCAGCGCGCGTGTGCGTTCGGTTCCGAAGAAGCGCTCCAGCAGAACCACCAGATCGCTGACGCTGATGCCACCCGCCGGACGCGGTGCAGCGTCTTCCTCCGGAACGTGAAACCCCATCAGCCGGGCGGTGTGGACCTGTTCGGTCAGAGAAGGAGCGGACAACAGCGAGCCCAATACGTGCAGGGAGATATGCGCGGCAAAGCTGAGTGTCGTGCCGTGCATGAGAATCTCTTCTGCACTGAGCCGAGGCACCGCTTCCGGATACAACAAGGGCAGCAGGGTGGTCACCGCCCACGTCCCGGTGCCACCGATGAGCCCGACAATCGCGCCGCGCCGATTGCTGCGCGGCCAGACAATGCCGGCGATGACGGGCGGTGCCAGATGCGCAATGGCGCTGAAGCTGAGCAAGCCGATCATCGCCAGTGGCAGCTGCGTCAGCATCAGACGGTCGATCAGCCAGGCGGCGAACAGCAGTCCGACGATGGCCAGACGCCGCACCCGCAGCAGCAGGGCACCAAGATCCTGCTCGGCTCGCTGGTAGCCTTTGCCGCGCAGCAGTCCTGGGAGGATGATCTCGTTGCTGAGCATGGTCGCCAGTGCCACGCAGGATACGATGACCATGCCGGTGGCTGCGGAAAAGCCGCCGAGGAAAGCCAGCAGCGTGACCCAGGGGCTCCCGAGTGCCTGTGGCAGCGCCAGCACGTATTGGTCCGCGTGCGTTGCCCCCACGAAGCGCTCTCCGGCGGCCGCCAACGGCAGCACGAAGGCCGCGAACACCAGCAGATAGGCGGGAAACAGCCAGCGCGCGCGGGCCAGTTCCTTTCCGCCCTTGTGTTCCACCACCATGATGTGGAACTGGCGCGGCAGAACGATGACGGCCGCCCCAGCCAGGGCCGTCTGCAACCAGAAGGACGACGATCCGAAGGTCGCGAGGTCAAGGGTGGGCAGAGCTGCCACGGCTTGCGTGCCCGCTTCCATACCCCCCAAGGACCAGAGCGCAAAGAGTCCGACCACGACGAAGGCGATGAGCTTCAATGCCGATTCCGCGGCGACCGCGGTCACCAGGCCGTGATGACTCTCGGTACTCGCGATGTGGCGGGTGCCGAACAGCATGGTGAAACCGGCGAGCAGCAGGGTGATGATGGTTACGCTGTGCAGCCCTTCCGCCATTGCGCCACCGTCGGGCGTCAGCACTTCAAAACCGAGGGAAATGGCGCGCAACTGCAAGGCGAGGTAGGGCAGGCCTGCAAGCAAGGCAATGACAGTGACCGCGGCCGCCAGCATCGGGTCGTTGCCGTAGCGCGCGCCGACGAAATCAGCCACCGAAGTCAGCTGTGCCGATTTGCAGACCTGGATCAGTTTGCGCAGGAGCGGCGCACAGAACACGAAGACCAGCGCCGGGCCGAGATAGATCGGCAGGTAGCTGAGTCCGTCCGCGCTGGCCCGGCCCACGGCACCGTAGAAGGTCCATGCCGTGCAGTACACCGCCAGCGCAAGCCCGTATACCCATGGCCGCGGGCGTGGGCTGCGCCGGCGCTCTCGCCGGTCGGCCACCCAGGCAATGACGAAAAGCCCTGCGACGTACAGGGTGGCGACTGTCAATAGCTGCCAGGAGCTAAACACGCTTTCGGACTCGTCTCCTTCCGGGGGCGATGCGGTGTCGCCGCCTTTGCAGCGTCGAGTCTAGCGCGTGAATCGGGTAGGCGCGCAAAAAAATCCCCGCGCGGTGGCGGGGATAGCCGGTCTGCACGTGCCGTGCAGTCTCCGGAGTCTGGAGAGACACATGACGGGCAAGGCGCCAGTCCATATCTACGACGCCATCGTCAGGGAATGGTTCCCTCGACAATGGCGTGTCCTGCAATCAGGGACGGATGGCGGTCGGCAGGCTTTCGGGGAAGCTGCGGGTGCGGTGCCAGTCCGGGCCTAGATTGCCCTTGAGCATCCGCCAGTACAGCCACGGCAGAAAGCTCTGCTTGATCCACCAGTAGAAGCGCCGGGGCTTGCGCGGGTCCGCCGGGAAGCTGGGCATGATCTTTCCGTCGTAACCGAATTCCGCCAGCATCACGCGCTCGTGCGATGTCGTCAGCGGGCAAGAGGCATAGCCGTCGTAGCGCGTCATGTCCGCGCGGTCCTCGACGGCGGAGAGCACATTGTGAGCGGCAATGGGCGCCTGGCCGCGGACGGCGGCAGCGGTCTTGCTGTTGGGGGTGTTGCTGCAGTCACCGAGGGCAAAGATATGGGGGTAGCGGGTGTGCTGCAGGGTCTCGCGGTCGACCTCGACCCAGCCAGCGCTGTCCACCAGAGGGCCGTTGCGCAGGAAGTCCGGGGCCGACTGCGGTGGCACTACGTGCAGCATGTCGAAGGATTCCTCGACCTCGCGCGAGCCTTGGTCGTCGCTGACGCGGAAGGTGGCTTTCTGCGCCGCCCCGTCAACCTTGATCAATTCATGGCCGAACATCGGCGTGATGCCGTAGTCGGCCACCACCTTGTCGAGCGCCTTGGCATAGAAAGGGATGCCGAACATGGAAGGGCCAGGTGGTGCAAAGCGGATATCGGCCTGCACACCTTGCTTGCGGAGGTGATCCGCGGTGAGATACATCGCTTTCTGGGGTGCGCCGGCGCATTTGATGGGCATCTGCGGCTGGGTGAACAGGGCGCGCTGGCCGTTGCGCAAACCCTTGGCGCATTCCCAGGTGTAGGGGGCGAGGTCATAGCGGTAGTTGCTGGTGACGCCATTGGCGCCGAGACTCGCCACCAGGCCATC
>JALEHA010000061.1 GCA_022763315.1 Algiphilus sp. | reverse complement strand
GCACTGATCGCCAGTGACGGCAGCTGGCCCGGCGCGCAGTTCCCCTATCTGTCGGCCAATATCGATTTCTCGGGTACGGCGGATGACGAAGACGTCGACCTGGCGGAACTGACCGTACCGGATGGCCAGGCCGCGCGTGCGAACAGTGTCGCTGGTAGCGCCACCGTTCAGGTGGCGGGCGAGACCATCGGCATTGTCGGCGCGAGCGTCCCGAGTCTGCCGAGCATCACGGATACCACCGGTCTGGCGATCACGCCCGCACCGGGCAGCAGCGTGGCGGAGTTGGCCGCTGCCATTCAGCCCAGCATCGACGCGCTGGTGGGCCAGGGCGTGGACAAGATCGTGCTGCTGGCGCACATGCAGCAGCTGGCGGTGGAGCGTGAGTTGGCCACCCTGCTGCGTGGCGTCGACATCATTATTGCCGGCGGCTCCAATACGATCCTCGCCGACAGCAATGATCGTCTGCGCGACGGCGATCAGGCAGCCGACAGCTATCCGATCGAACTCACCGCTGCGGACGGCAATCCCGTGCTGCTGGTCAATACGGCGGGTGATTTCACCTACCTCGGCCGGCTCGTGGTCGAATTCGATGCCAACGGCGTGCTCGATCTCGACAGCATCGATACCGGCGTGAGCGGCGCCTATGCCAGCGACATGCTGCCCAACAGCAGCTTCTCGCCGATCGATACGGTGGTGGCCATCACCGATGCGCTGGAAGCGGTGTTGCAGACCAAGGACGGGAACGTTCTCGGCTTCACCGATGTGTATCTCGACGGGCGTCGCGGCGCGGTGCGCACGCAGGAAACCAATCTGGGCAACCTGACGGCGGACGCCAACTTGTGGGTGGCACAGCAGGAGGATGCCACCACCTTGATCTCGCTGAAGAATGGCGGCGGCATCCGTGATGACATCGGCCGTGCCGTCTTTCCGCCGGGCTCGACGGATGTCGATGACCTTCAGTTCCTTGCGCCTGCTGCCAACCCGAGCAGTGGCAAGCCGGCCGGCGGCATTTCCCAACTCGACCTGGAAACGGCGCTGCGCTTCAACAATGGCCTGACCCTGCTGAGTGTGACCGCAGCCGAGTTGGCCGACATCATGGAGCACGCCGTGTCGCGCAGTGGCGACGGTGCGACCCCGGGCCAGTTCCCGCAGGTCAGCGGACTGCGCTTCAGCTTTGATGTGAGCCGTACGGCGCGCGCCAGCGAAGCGGGCGATACCAATCAGGCGGACCCGAACATCAACGGCGATCGCCTGCGCACGCTCGCCGTGGTCGACGACAGTGGGGCGGTCATCGATCAGGTCGTGGCCGACGGTATGGTGGTGGGCGACGCCACCCGTCGCTTCCGTCTGGTCATCCTCGACTTCATTGCCAAGTGCGTGGGTCAGGTGGGTGAGAGCTGCGGCGACGGCTATCCGCTGAATGGCCTGAGCGACCCGCAGCGGGTCGACGTCACCGTTGATCCCGGCATGACCAGCTTCTCGGAAGCCGGCGGCGAGCAGGATGCCCTGGCCGAGTATCTGTTGGCCTTCCATCCAAGTGCGGATAGCGCCTTCAACATGGCCGAAATGCCGGTGGAAGCCGATCTCCGCATCCAGAATCTGGCGGAAGGCGCCAGCGACAGCGTGATGACGCTGCCGACCCGGAGCGTGTTGAGTCAGATCGGCCGCGTGCTGGTGCCGGGCGCCAACTTCGATGAAGGCGCCGCCGAGATCGTCGCGCACGACCCGGCCTCGCAGCGTCTGTTCGTGATCAACTCCGACGCCGGCACCATTGATGTCTTCGACTTCAGCAATCCAGCCAACATGCAGCGCATCGCACAGCTGGACCCGGTCAGCGATGACGCCACCGCCGGGGTTACGCTCGACGGTGTGAACTCGGTGGCGGTGAGCAGCAAGGGGGTTGTTGCCGCCGCGCTGGAGGCCGACCCTGCCACGGACAATGGTCGGATCGGTTTCTACAACGCGCAGAGCCTGCAGTATCTGGGCAGCGTCGAGGCCGGCCCGCTGCCGGACATGGTGGGCTTCACGCCCGACGGCAATCTGGTGTTCTCGGCCAATGAGGGTGAGACCCCGGAAGACGCCAACGATGACGAACTGCGCGTTTTCGCGGATGACGTCCCCGGTTCGGTGACTGTCGCGGATATCCGCAACGGCATCGGCAACGCGGTGGTCAGCCGTGTCGGCTTCGAAGACTTCAACGCCGGCGGTAGCCGCGCCGCCGAGCTCCCGGCCGGCGTGCGCATCAACCCGAATGCGCTGTCGGTGGCGCACGATCTCGAGCCGGAGTACATCACGGTCTCTGATGACGGCACGCGCGCCTTTGTCAGCCTGCAGGAAAACAACGCCATCGGTGTCATCAACCTCGCGAACCGGACGGTCGAGCGCATCATCGGTCTGGGTGGCAAGGATCACGGCCTGGCCGCCAATGCCCTCGACGTCAGCGACGATGACGGCGATTGCACCGAAGCCAACCCGGAGTGCATCAATATCCGCCCGTGGGCCAATGTGCGCGGCCTGTACATGCCCGACACCATCGATGCCATCACCCTCGCGGGTCAGGACTTTGTCCTCACCGCCAACGAAG
The DNA here is from genome assembly GCA_022763315.1 of Algiphilus sp. GTDB lineage: Bacteria > Pseudomonadota > Gammaproteobacteria > Nevskiales > Nevskiaceae > Algiphilus. The sequence goes on along the minus strand of JALEHA010000061.1, from coordinate 19,151 downwards.
GCGACGGCCGCGGCGGCAGCACCGACGAATGTGCGCTCAAGGATCAGGGCGATGCCGGCGAGCCGGTGCTGACCCTCGATCCGGTCGCCTTCCCCAGCGCTTCGCTGACCGACGATGAGAATCTGGGCGAGCTGACCATCTCCTGCGACAAGATCGGCGGAAACACGGCCTATGCCGGCGACACCGATGGCGACGGTGACCTCGACGAGATCCGTGCCTTTGGCGCGCGCTCGATGAGCATCGTGGACGCCGACGGCGGCATTGTCTCGGATACCGGTGATGACTTCGAGCGCATTACGGCGCATCTGGACCGTTTCGGTGAGACCCTCTTCCTGTTCAACGACACCAATGATGACGGCTCCCCCGAGCGTGACTCCCGCAGTGATGCCAAGGGGCCGGAAACGGAAGCCGTGGTGGCCGGCATGGTCAATGGCCGCATGCTGGCCTTCATCGGCCAGGAGCGTGTCGGCGGCATCATGGTGTACGACATCACGAATCCGCGGAAACCGGTCTTTCTCGACTACGTGAACAATCGCGACTTCACCGTCAGCGGCGAGGATCTGCAGGACGGCCTCCTTCCGCTGGATTCGGCGGGCGACTGGGGCCCCGAAGGCCTGGTCTTCGTCACGGCCGCGGACAGCCCCAATGGTCAAAACCTGCTGGTGGTGGGGAACGAGATCACCGGTACGGTCACGGTATATGCGGTAAGTCTGGACTGAGTTCCGCCCACACCTTGTGACCCCCTCAAGCCCCGTGCCTCGCACGGGGCTTTTTTGTTCCCAAGCGGCCGCCGGACGATGGCTACACATTTTCGGACGGCGAAGGCGGGTCGCGCGCAGAGAGTTGCGCCAGAATGCAGCCCACATGGCGGATGGGGAACATGTGGCCAAGCGATACACAAGGGGGACGGAAACCAGTCCCAGCAGTGAGCACAGGACGCGCTTGCGCAGCGCGCCGCTGGCGCCATGCTGCGGCAGCCTTCTGCTGGCACTCGGCCTCTGCTGGTCCGCCAAGGTCAGCGCGCACAGCGATGCAGAGTCCGTCCGCTGGCGTTTCGCCTTCGCCAATGACGCCTTTCTTCGCTCAGACAACCAATTCAGCAATGGCCTGACACTGCAGATGCATTCGCCACGCGCTTCCACGCTGGCCGCTACGCGCGGCACCCCCGCCTTCGGCAAGGCATTGACGCGTCTGGTATTGCCGACAGGAAAGGGTTGGTACTTCCGCGAGGCATGGGGGCTCGCGCAGAGCGTGCAGAATCCGGACGACCTGGAGCAGGACACCATCCAGCTCGACGATGTGCCTTATGTCGGCATGCTGGCGTGGAGCAACAGCTTCGTCGCCTTCAACGATCGCGAGCTGGTGGGGATGCAGAGCCTGTTTGGCTGGGTCGGGCCGGCCAGCCTGGCCGAGCATACGCAGCGGGCCGCGCATCGCATGCTGGCGGTCACGCCGCCGCGCGGCTGGAAACACCAACTGGGCAACGAAGTCCTGCTCAATCTTTATCTGATGCGCAAGATCAAGTTGCTACGCCGCAGCGGATGGGACGTAGCCTTCAGTAGTGACGCGGCGCTGGGCAATTTCTACACCCAGGTCCAGACCGCTGTGGAGTGGCGCTTTGGCATGTTGCCGCGCGGTTTCGCTCCGCAACTCACCGCGGTTGGGCGCAGCGTGGAGCACGATGCGCGCATGCGTTGGCCCGGCCGTACCTACGCCTACGCTAGCGTGATCATGCAGGGCAGCGCCTTCATGTTCGTGATGCCGCGCGACGGCAGTCTGCTGCGCCGAGGGAATCGCTGGACGCGGGAAAACAGGCTGGATCCATCGCTACTGGTCGGGCAGGCGATCCTTGGACTGCATTTCGAGCGACGCGGCTGGAGCGTGCATGCCCACGTATTGCTCGCCACGGATGCCGTGCGCGGCGCCACTCGCATCACTGATCCGCGCAATGAATTCGGCGTGATCAGCGTCGAATGGCAGTTCTGATCATGGCTGCGAAAGACCGCTGCGTGCGCTCAGGCCGCCGGTGCGCACTCGGAGAAGCGGTACCAGCGTTGCGTGTCGAAGTCGAACAGCTTGCACTGAGCGAAGATGCCGCCCACCGTCCGCCAACGAAAGCGGTACTCGTGGATGTAGCCTCCGAAACGCGCCTTGATATCGGCATAGGCGGCGGGCAGGTGATAGTAGGGCACGTGCGGATGCACATGGTGCGGGACGTGCACCATGATGTTGTGCGTGAGCCAGGCCATCGGCCGCGAGAAATGGATCACCGTGCTGCAGTACAGCTGTCCCACCGCCGGACCCCACTGATCCCGATCCAAAAAGTAGGGGATGCGCGGATGGGTGTGGTGCAGGTAGACGAAAAGGGCGATGAAGTAGTTGAACACGATGAAAGGCAGCAGCACGCCCGCCACCACGCCAGCCCAGCCACCGGCGTAACGCCAGGCGAACAGGCTCAGCACCACGAAGAAGGCGAGGCTGATGCCCTTGCCCACGCGCATAGCGCTGCGCTGTTGCGGCGTCTGCCCCGGATTGAAGCGCACCATGCCCTGCCACCAGACACGGCGCAGATAGTGCAGGGCGCATCCGGGCAGGGAGCGTTCGACGCGGTAAAGCCAGCGTTCGCGGCGGCTGGCGGCCTGGTATTCCTCGGGCGTCCAGGGGCGCCAGATCCAATCGATGCTGCTCAGCGAGGTAAAACCGTGATGCACCCGATTGTGGCCGAAAGCCCACAGCCGGGAGACATTGAGCGAGGGGAGCATGGCAATGGTGCCCAGAACCTCACTCAGTCGTCGGTTCTCGAACAATGCGCCGTGGGCGGCGTCGTGCGCCCACACGAAAAGAAAAGCGACGAAACAACCGGCCAGCAGCCCGAACAGCAGCTGCAGCCAGAACGCCTCCGCCAGAACGACGCCGCTCATGCACAGCAGGTAGCCGAGGGCATCCACGCCCAGGCCAAACAGCGCACGAGGCGTCGAGCGCCGCATCCGTTGCGGCTGAATACAGGCACGCACGCTGCGCAGGCTGATGCTGCGCAGGGCCGGGACGGGGTCGACGGCGGTCAGGCCATCCTGGGGTGCCAGTGCGGCGGAATCGGGCATCAAGGGTCACCAGACAGCGGCCCAGTGGCGCGCCGTATGCGTTGGGAGACAACGCCGCACAGGCTGATGCCGCGCAACGCGGTCGTCCTTGATCTGGGTCAATGCACGCCGCGAGGCGCCGCTATTGGACCGAGGTCAGGGGGTGTACGCGGCAGTGCTGGCTTCGTCTTCCTGCGGTTCACGATTTCTGCCCAGCAAGGGCTCCTGGATATCGCGTTCACGGATGGATTCGCGTATCTGATCGAGGTTTTCACGCAGGATATCCGCGACCAGTTCGTCCGTGCGCGGATCCTGCAGAATCTGGAGCACCACGCTCAGAGATGTATCCGCGCTGACACGCGCGATGTCGCGGTAGAAGGGCACGCGCTGGAGGTAGCTTGTCCGCGAGTCGGCTGCGATCTGATCGAGGATGGTGTCCACCAGGGTCTGATGATTCTGTTCCAGCGCGCGCGCCACGTTCTGCGTGTAGTGGCCCTTTTTCAGTACATCGGCAACTTCTCCGATGACCGCGATGGTGATCGGGCGCTTGATGACGCCAATGATGATGTTGGAGAAGCGGCGCACCAGTCGATAGACGAACTCTTCGCCGAGGGCGCGGTCAGCCGCGCGGCCCAGACGCGACAGCAGGATGATCACACGCACCACGCGCAGCAGGCGCAGGCCGCGCAGCGCCGGGTCGGCAACGGGAATCATGCCGAGGACCTCGTACCAGCGGCGCAGCGGGAAATTCAGCGGCCAGCCCGCCTCGCGCCAGCGGTAGAGGAATTCGATAAGGAAGATGCCGCAGACGACGAAGTCGGAAATGATGATCCAGCGCAGGATCTCGGGCGAGACATCGCCGAAGGTGGCCCAGGTCAAGACAATGACCGAAACGAAGGCCAGCACCAGCATGATCCAGTCGACTGCGCGCACGGTTTCGCGTTGCCGCGCGAAGACGGCCTGAAAGCTGGAATCCTGCTCGGTCATGAATGGCTCCCTGGTTCTTTGTGGGGCACGCTAGGGGGCTCGCGAAGGCGGGTCAAGGCGCAGCAGTCGCTCGACAGGCCGCGCCTTCCTCCCCACAGCTATTCCTGGAGTGCTCCATGCCTGCACTGACGCACTGGTATCTTCCGCCGGCCGGGCTTCGCCATCAGGCGGGGCCGGACCATCCGGAATCGCCGCAACGGCTTGCGGCGATTCGCGAGTCACTGGCGGGACGAAGGCTGATCGAAGACGTCGCCGAAGCCGATGACGCGGCCCTGTTGCGCGTGCACCAACCCGCTCACCTGGTGCGCATTGCGCGACTGAGGGGTCGAGAAGCGCCCCTTGCGCTGGACCCCGATACGCAGGGCAATGGCGACAGCTATGCCGCCGCGCGCCTCGCCGCTGGCTGTGCCGTGGACGCGGTAGGGCGGGTGCAGGCGGAGGGCGGCCTGGCCTTCTGTGCGGTACGGCCCCCGGGCCACCACGCCGAGCCCGGCCGGGCGATGGGTTTTTGCTTCTACAACAATGTAGCCATCGCCGCGGCGCAGGCGCTTGTGTCCGGACGGGAGCGCGTCGCCATTCTCGATTTCGACGTGCATTACGGTAACGGCACTTCGCTTGCCTTCGCGGACGATCCTCGGGTGCTGGTCTGCCAGACCTATCAGGATCCGTTTTACCCCTTCTGGCGCTCGCTGGATCGTGCGCACATTGTCGATGTGGCGCTGCCGCACGGCTCGGACGGAACAGCGATGCGCCATGCAGTCCAGACCCATTGGGCGCCCGCGCTGGAGGCGCATGCGCCGCAACTGATCCTGGTATCGGCGGGCTTTGACGCACACCGTCTGGATCCACTGGCCGGGCTGCAATGGGAAACCGAGGACTACGCCTGGCTGGGCCGCTGGATCGGTCACCAAGCGCAACGCCATTGCGAGGGAGGCTGTGTCGCCACACTGGAAGGCGGGTATGAGCCGCAAGCGCTTGCCGCGTCCGTGCTGGCCTTCTGTGAAGGATTCCATGAAGCAAACGAGGATAGTGATGTCGACCCGAGAGTGTGATGTAGCCGTCATTGGCACCGGTACCGCTGGCATGGGGGCCTATCGTGCGGCGAAGGCGCATACCGACAAGGTGCTGCTCATCGAGGGTGGGGTCTATGGCACCACCTGCGCGCGCATAGGTTGCATGCCTTCCAAGTTGCTGATCGCGGCGGCCAACGCCGCGCACGCTGCACAGGATGCCAAGGGCTTCGGAGTGCACGTGCACGGTATCGGTGTCGATGGCGCCGAGGTGATGCAGCGCGTGCAGCGCGAACGCGATCGCTTCGTCGGCTTCGTTGTCGATGCAGTCAACAGCTGGCCGGAAGCCGATCGAATCCGCGGGCACGCGGCCTTCGAATCCCCCGGTGTCCTCCGCTTTGACGACGGTACCCGCGTCGAGGCCAAGCGCATCGTCATCGCCACCGGCAGCCGCACCTTCATTCCGCCGCCGCTGGCAGCCCTCGCCGCGGAGCGCGTCGATACCAATGCGACCGTGTTTGAATGGCCTGATCTTCCCGAATCAGTGGCGGTTTTCGGCGCCGGGGTCATTGCACTCGAACTCGGTCAGGCGCTGCATCGTCTGGGAGTGCGCGTGCGCCTCTTCGGGCGCAGTCAGCGCATCGGCGGCATTACCGACCCGGAGGTGGCGGAGCAGGCGCGCGAGGCCTTGGGGTCGGAGTTGCCACTGGCGCTGAGCAGCGCGGTCGACACGGTGGTCGACGAGGGTGAGGGCTTCGCGGTGCGATGGCGCGACGCGGACGGCAATGCACACGAAGAGCGCTTCGCGCGCGTTCTGGCGGCAACCGGACGGATTCCCAACATCGATGGCCTCGGGCTGGAGCACGTGGGCCTCCCGCTGAATGCCCAGGGACTGCCCGATCACGATCCCGCAACCGGGCGTTGCGGTGATAGTGCGATCTTCCTTGCCGGTGATGTCACGGGGGAACTGCCGCTGCTGCACGAAGCGGCCGATGAAGGACGGATTGCCGGCGACAACGCGGGGCGCTATCCGGATGTCCAGACGCAGCGTCGTCGTGCGCCTTTGGCCGTGGTGTTCTGCGAGCCCCAGATTGCGGCGGTTGGACAGAATTTCCAGGCGCTGTGCCAGAGCGGCCAGGCCTTTGCCGTGGGGCAGGTCGATTTTTCGGGCCAGGGACGGGCGCGTGTGATGCGCGAAAACGTGGGCGTGCTGCGCGTCTATGCCGCGCATGACACGGGCCGGCTGCTCGGTGCCGAGATGGTCGGCCCGCGCGCCGAGCACCTGGCCCATCTGTTGGCTTGGTCGGTCCAGGCCGGGCTGACCATCGACGAGATGCTGGCCATGCCCTTCTATCATCCGGTGGTGGAGGAGGGGCTGCGCACGGCGTTGCGTGACTGTGCGCATGCGCTGCACCGCGGCCCGAAGCCGGTGGCGGGCTGCTCGGAGTACGGCCCTGGTGATTGAGCCGGGATCATGGCTTTCCATGTGTGCAATGGCGCGGTGGACGGGCATCATGTACCCCACGCGAGCTATGCTGGCCGCGACGCGGCTCCCGCTCACTGACAGACCACAACCAAGGATCCATCGATGCTGCAGAGTCTTGACCTACCTAACGAAATGCGTGCTTCGGACAGCATGCTCAGTGCCGGTCAGCCGGATGGCATGCAGTTTCGTCGCGCCGCTGAAGCTGGCGTGCAGCACGTCATCAATTTGCGCCCCTTGCAGGAACAGGGTGAAGACGAGTCCACGCTGGTCGAGGAACTCGGCATGCGCTATCACCATCTCCCCATTGCCGGGCCGCAGGATCTGAATCCGGATACCGTGCGCATGCTGGATGGATTGTTGGCCGAGATTGGCGAGGCGCCCACGCTTTTTCATTGCGCCAGCGGCAATCGAGTAGGCGCCATGCTGGCGCTGCGCGCCGCCTGGCATCAGGGCATGGAGAGCGAGGCAGCGCTGGCCTATGGTCGTCAGACCGGGCTGACCAAGATGGAGCCAATGGTCCGGGAGATTCTCGACCGCACACCGCCCGCCGCCTGATGCGCGCATGACGCCGCAGACGGTGAACGGCACCCGCGCAGCGCGCGTGCCGCACACCCTCGTTCTGCTGTTCGGGATGATGGTCGTGGCCTGGCTGATGACCTGGCTACTACCGCAGGGCAGCTTCGATACCGTGCAGAACGAGGCGGGCCGCTCGCTGGTCGTTGCCGGCACCTATGCGCCAGTGGACGATCGCGTGCAGCTTTCGCCACTGGCGCTGTTTACCGCCATCCCGCGGGCGATGGCCGATGCCGCACCTATCATCTTCTTCATATTGATCGTGGGTGGGGCCGTCGGCACCCTGCGTGCCAGCGGCGCGATCGACGCCGGTCTCGGTCGGGCGCTGCACCTGCTCGCCGGGCATCCCGGGTGGCTGATTGCCGGCGGCGTCACGCTCTTCGCCACGGCCTCGGCAGCGTTGGGCACCTCTGCCGAATACATCCCGCTGGTGGCGATTCTGGCCGCGTTGGCCGTCAGCCTGCAGTTCGATCGCATGACCGCCGTCGGCATTGTGCTGGCTGGCTACGGTGCGGGTTACGGGGTCGCCTTCCTCAATCCCTTCACCGTGCTGGCGGCGCATGAGGTGGCCGAGCTGCAGCCCGGCTCCGGCATGTGGTACCGGCTGCTGCTATTCATCCCCTTTGTGGGCATTGGCATCCATCACGTTTGGCGCTATGCCCGCCGCGTACAGGACGATCCTGCACGCAGTCTGGTGGCCGGGCTGCCGGCGAATATCGAGCCCGTGACCGAGACCCTGGCACTCAACGGCCGGCACCGCGCCTGCCTGCTGGCCACCCTTGGCACCATCCTGTTACTGATCTGGGGTATCGGCTGGCGCGGCTGGTATCTGAATGAACTCACTGCCACCTTCTTTGGGCTGGCAGTGGTCATCATTGCCATCGGCCGGCTGGGCGCGAGCGCCGGAGCACAGGCCTTCGTGCAGGGGGCCGCCGAACTGGTAGGTACCGCACTATTGATCGGTTTTGCGCGCGGAATCAGCCTGTTGCTGGAGGATGGTCAAGTGTTGCATACCATCGTGCACGGGCTTTCCATTCCTCTGCAGATGGTTGGCGAACATCTCGCGGCGGTGGGCATGCTGCTGGTGCAGACCCTGCTCAACCTGTTCATTCCCTCGGGCAGTGGGCAGGCCTACGCGACCATGCCGATCATGGCGCCGGTGGCGGACCTGGTGGGCATCCAGCGCCAGGTAGCGGTGCTCGCCTTTCAGTTCGGGGATGGCTTCTCCAACATTGTGGTGCCGACCAACCCGGTGCTGATGGGCATCCTCGGCGCGGCCGCCATTCCCTACGATCGCTGGCTGCGTTTCGTATTGCCGCTGCTCGCCAAATGGCTGGTGGCAGCGGCCGCCGCCTTGATGGTCGCCGTGAGTATCGGCTACCACTAGGCGGCGGCGCTGTCGTGGCGCCTACAGGGCGCGCGCTGGATCAAATTCCATGCGCAGGCCCACAAACAGTGAGCGACCCGGCGCCGGCGCGACGTCCTTGAGTACCGAGGTGGCTTCCCGCTGGGTGTCGTCGAGCAGGTTGCGTGCCCGCAGATAGAACGACAAAGGTCCGGAAGCGGTGGCCAGGGTGTAGCGCAGATCTGCGCGCAACTCGTTGTAGGCCGGGGTCACGCTTTCCAGCGGCGCGGTGCGGTCCTGCTCAGTGACGCGGATATAGCCGAGACGGGCCGAGAATCCGGCCAAACCGCCGCTGATGTCCACGCCAATGCGCGGTGGCGTGACCCGTGGCAGGTGGTCGTTGCTGTCACGCAGTTCGCCGCGCACCAGGTCGGCGAAGCCGCCGACATTCAGATGGCGCTCTCCTTGCTTGAGGAAGTGAAAGCGGCTTTCGATCTCGGCACCAAAGAAAACGGCGTTTTCCTGCGCGTAGTCGACCAGCAGCAGTTCACCATCGGCATCAAATTCGCCTTCTTCATTGACGAAGTCCGCCTCGCCATCCGTGCTGCCGGCACCGCTGCCGTCCGCGTTCAAGCCCGCATCGACCTCGCGCAGGAAGATGTAGTCGTCAATGCGGTTGTAGAAGGCGCTCAGGCTCCAGGTCCAGCGGCCGGCGTCGCGCAACAGCGCGAGATCCAGGCTGTTCGCGGTTTCGGGATCGAGGTCGATATCGCCGCGCTCGAAGGTCGAGGTCGCGATGTGTGCGCCATCGGCGTAGAGCTCTTCTGCGGCCGGCGCACGCTGCGACCGCTGCACATTGCCGCGCAGATGCAAATGGTCTGCCAGCATGTAATTCACGCCAGCGGACAGGGTGTAGGTGCCGAAATCCTGCGTACGCAGGTTGCCTTCCGGTTCGTGATCGGTGGCGTCAAAACGCGCGCCGAGTTCGAGGCGATGTCCGTCACCGAAGCGGAAGCCCTCCACAACGAAGAGCCCCATTTCGCGGGTCGTTACCGGCGGAACATAGGCCTCCTCACCGACGGCTTCGAAGTCGCGGTCGACGAACTGCGTGCCGATCACACCGGCCCAGTTGCCGATAGGTTGGTGCTCGGCAAGTACGCGCGCGCGCACTGCCTGTACATCGAATGTGGTGCCGATCTCGCCGCTGGGTTCCACTTCGGCGTGGGTGTAGTCATTGATGCCGACCCGCCCTTCGAGCCGGACAAAGCCGGGGAAGGGGTCGTAGAGCAGGCCACGGAGGTCTGTACGCGTTTGTTCGAGATCAATGCGCACATCTTCGTGGGAATGTCCTTCCTCCTCGTGGGAGTGCCCTTCTTCCTCATGCGCCTCGGCTTCTTCGTGGTCGTGTTCCTCGCCGTGCGTTTCACCATGCTCCTCATCGTGGCCGTGGCCGTGACCGGGAACGCCGTAGTTGGTCGTGAAGCGGCTGACCGCGGCGCCGATCATGCCGCGCTCGCCGGCCCAGGCGATCGAGCCGCCAAAGCTCTCTGCCTCCAGGCTGCTGTTGGGCAACACACCCCGACCGTCCGCCTCGCCATGTTCGTCGTGGTCGGCATGTGCATCGTGCGCCTCGGTGTGCATGGCCTCTTCATGCTCGCCCTCGTGCGTGTGTTCTTCTTCGTGCTCGTGCTCGTCAAAGCGTTCCGCGCGCCCCGGGATGTCGAAATTGCCGGCTTCGCGGCGGCTGTAATGCGCGCCAAACTGCACGCCGGCGAGACCATAGCGCGCACGCAGAGCAGCCTGTCGTTCGTCGGCGTTGTCGCCATAGGAAAGGTCGGCCGTGGCGCGGAAACCGGGGACCACGGTATCCGGCAGACGGTCATCCACGATGTTGACCACGCCGCCCGAACTCCCGCCACCATACAGGAGGGTGGCCGGCCCCCGGATCACCTCGACTTGATCCGCACCCAGTGGGTCGATCGACACGGCATGGTCGGGGCTGAGGGCGGAGGCATCCATGGAGGCGATACCGTTCTGCAGGATTTGCACCCGAGGACCACCCTGGCCGCGGATGATGGGACGCCCGACGCCTGGGCCAAAGGAAGCATTGGCGATGCCAGGCTGCGTTTCGAGCACGTCGCCGATCGTACCGCTGCGCTCACGCTCCAGCGCCTCCCCAGCGAGTACGTCGGTGGATTGCACCACTTCGTCAGCGGTTTGGCGCAAGGGCTTGGCGGTAACGATGACGTCCCCCAATTCGGTGGCGGTGTCAGCGGAAGCTTCGTCCGCGTGCGCCTGCGGGACGAGAGAAAGGGCGAGGCAGCAGGCTCCGGCGCGCAGCCAGAGCGGAGACAGCAGGAAATGCGGAAGCATGAGCGGTCCTTCTTGATGGTTTGCGAGGCGGTGGTGGTGACCACCGTGGTGCTTCTAGGCAAACCGCTCAGGCGGACCTCGAATCAAACAACCATCAACCGCGGTTGATGGCGGGTGTGCAAGGTCGCCACCGTGCACGCGACGCGATGGCATCGGTGGAGTGAGGGCAACACTGACCGCGGGAAGTGCGCCACCGAGGACGGTGGCGGCCTGTACGCAATGCTCGCAAGAGGCAGTGTCGTGGCCGTCCGCGTCCGCGTCCAGGTCATGGGCCAGGTGCATCACCGCCGCCAGTTGCCCCAGCAGCAAGGCGAGCACCAGCAGCACGCGCGGCACTTGGATCATTCGCATGGCGGCAGGGCGGCTGGGGCGTCCATCATAGCCGCCGCACGTTATAGCATAACGATTCGGCTGACAAGGCCACCGCGGCCCATCCATCCAGCGCCGCTATCCTGCGGAGTTTCGCACCAACGCGTCCGCTGCCGCGCGGGGTACTGCTCAGTCCCCGTCGCGTTGGATACGGATCAGTTGGCCGGTGCCGGCATCGGTCAACACGTAGAGGCTGCCGTCGGACAAGCCACCGACGTCGCGGATGCGACCCAGCGCGCCTTCAAGAAGGCGTTCCACCGGTTCCAGCTTCTGCTCACGGGGATGCCAGCGCAGCCGCGCCACATGCTGGCCGGCCAGCGCCCCCACCAGAAGGTCTCCCTCCCATTCAGGGAACTGTTCGGAATCGACGAAATGCAGGCCGCTGGGCGCGATCGACGGCACCCAGACCGTCAAGGGCGCCACGAAGCCGGCGGCGGAGGCCGGGCCGATGCGGCCGCCGCTGTACTCCTTGCCGTGGGTGACCTCGGGCCAGCCATAGTTGTCGGCGCTGGCCAGGCGATTGACTTCGTCGCCGCCACGGGGCCCGTGCTCGTGGGTCCATATGCGGCCACTGTCGGGATGGCGGGCCATTCCCTGCGGGTTGCGGTGGCCGTAGGTGAAGACGGCAGCATCGCCGGCGCCGCTGCCGGCGAAGGGGTTGCCGGGCGCGGGCTGCCCGTCGTCGGTCAGGCGCAGCACGCTGCCGAGGTGGTTGTTGGGATCCTGGACCTCGTCGCGGTGACCTCGGTCACCCACGCTGAGATAGAGCAGGCCTTCCCGGTCGAAAGCCATGCGACCCCCGAAATGACGTCCGCCATCGCGACAGGCATTGGCGCGGATGATGGGCGCCACGGCATCCAGCCGGTACCCGCCGGAATCGTCATCCGTCAGCCGTCCGCGTACCACGGCGGTGGTGGCGCCGGCCTCGCAGGCTTCGGCGTAAGACAGGTACACCCAACGGTTCTGCGCAAAGTCGGGATGCAGACGAACGTCGAACAGGCCGCCCTGATTGCGCGCAAACACCTCGGGAACGCCGGCAACCGGCGCCTCGACCAGCGCGCCGTTGCGGACCACGCGCAGGCGGCCTGGGCGTTCGGTGATCAGCAGGTCTCCATTCGGCAGTTCGGCCAGCGACCAGGGGTGCTGCAGACCCTGGACCATCGTCTCGGTATGCAACACCACCGTGGGCGTCTCGCCGGCGCCCTGTTCGGGGGTGTCCTTCTCCGGGGACGGCTGGCCGCTGCAGGCGGCGGTCCATAACAAGGCGAGGACGGCAAGGCAGCGTAAGAGCGATAAAGGCATGGCGAGTTCCGTGGAAGGAGGGAGCAAGCCCGCGGGCTTGCCGGATCATGTCTGGAGGTGGTGCCCAAGCGCCGAGCGCAGTTCTGCGGGGGATAGGTAGCGGGGCGGCCGCTGCGCGCCGACCTGTGCGACCAGCGTGACCATCTTCGCGTTCAATGGTGCATCCACGCCGGCGCGGGCGGCGACGCGCACGATTTCGCCATTGAGCGCGTCCGCTTCGGTGGGGCGACCGTGGGCGATATCACTGACCATGGAAGGGTAGGCGCCTTCTGCGAGCCGCCACTTCCAGCGCGCCAGCCACCAGGGCAGGGCTCCGGCGTGGCGCATCATCATCTGGTAGGCCGACAGCGAAACCGGGAGCGGTGCCCGAAAGGGAATGCGGGCGGCGCGCAGCACGCGGATGGCTTCATCGAGCAGGTCGGCGTAGCTGGCGCGCAGCAGTGGGTTGCTCAGAATGTCGCGGAAAGTGCTGTGGGTCACCGCCGCGATCGCGTTGGACAGATTCAGTAGGAGCTTGCCCCAGGCGCTGGCTTCACCGAAGGCGCGTACAGGCCGAATGCCGGTGCCGGCAAAGCTCTCCACCACCTGCCGATGTTCGAAGGGCAGCTGAATGCGTGGCACCGTAGTGACGCGCGCCCGGAAGGGCTCCAGCAGTTGGGCGTTGAACAGCACGCTGGCGGGGAGGGCGGTGTGTTGCGGAAAACGCTCGCGCAGCCGGTGCACCGCGCTCGGGGCGTTCAGCATGGAGACCAGCGGCACGGAAGGTGGCAACGCGGGTGGGATGAGGTCGCAGACCGATTCCAGATCCGGCTGCTTGACGCAGATGAAGATCTGCGTGACGCGTTCCGGGTTGACGGTCGTGGTCAACAAGGGCTTGGGCGCGCGCAACGGCGGGCCGCCCGTGACGCGGTCGATCACGATTTCATCAGCCGCCGACAATGCCGGTAGCGCACTTTCCGGACACAGTAAGCGCACCGAGCGACCGGCCGCCGAAAGATAGCCTGCCACTACGGTACCCACCGCACCCGGACCGATCACCAGAAGCATTGCGTCTCCTTCCTTGCTTTGGCTCTTTGTAACGCAGCCGGCGGTGGGCCGCAAAATCGCCGGCCGGGCCGGGACGCGCTACAGTGTTCGCATCGGGATACCAAGGGGGACGAGCGTTGCGACTGTGCAAGCGATTACTGATGGCGTGGGTCATCTGCGCCGTTGCACCTGCAGCCTTTACAGCAGAGACCGCGGCGCCTGACGCGTCGGCAGCAGCGGTGGCGGAGGCGCCCCCCGCGACAGCCGCGGGCGCAGAGGCGACCGCCGAGACGGTGATGTCCTGCATGCGCGCCAATGTCCCGCAGCAGCTGCGTCTGCGTGAACTGGTCGTACGCACCGAGGAAGCCGATGGCGACGTGCGCACGCTGCGCGCGCGCATGTACGTCATGCGCGAAGAGGGACGTGCCATGGTCACCATGCATGTCGAAAGCCCGAGCGAAGTGCGTGGCACCTCCTATCTCTGGCGCGAGCTTGAGACGCGGGACGAGACCTTCGTTTTCATCCCCGAACTCAATCGGGTACGCCGTGTCATCGGCAGCGGTGCGGACTCGGGGGTGATGGATTCCGAATTCAGCATGCGCGATCTGCAGCAAGTACAAGGCTCCTTCTCCAGCGGGGTACAGCACTACCTGGGCGAAGGCACCGTGGAGGGCCGTAACGTATGGAAAATGCGCTTCGAGCCCGGGGAAGCCGAGCCGACCAGCTACACCCATGTGCTGGCAGACGTGGATCAGATGCGCTGCGTCACGCTGCGCGCTGATTTCGTGGACGAGAAGGGCGTGGTCAAGCACTTCAGCGCCCAGGCGGAATCGCTGACCGAAAGCGATGGCATTGCCTACGCCCGTCACGTGCGCATGGACAACCGGCGTTCCGGCCGCAAAAGTTTTGCGGAGATTACCCAGCTGGAAGCCCCGGACGACCTTCCACGACGGATTTTTCTGCCCAACGCCTTCTATCTGGGGCGCTAAGACATGATGCGGTGGCTCAACGCCCTGCTGTCGCGTCCGCGAGTGGTGATCGCGGTGGCGACGCTGGTGAGCGCTCTGGCCGCCCTGACCATCGTGCTCAACCGCGAAGACGGCGGTCCGCTGCTGCGCGTGGACGCATCGTTTGAAGCGCTCATCCCTGGCGAGTCCGAGGAAGGGCGTGTCATGGACCGCCTGGAGCAGTTTTTTGGCGCTTCCGAACCGTTGCTTGCGATCGTGCACGCGGAGCCGCTGTTCGCCGCGGAAACCCTGCGCGCCATCGCGGATGCCCATGACCAGATCGCGCAGTTGCCTGGGGTGGCCAATGTCACCTCGCTGGCCTCCGCGCCGAACCTGCTGTTCAACGAACCCGACGATCCGACCCTGGATGTGGGCTCCGTCACGCAGCAGCTGGCCCGCAATCCCGAGCAGTTGGCACGCGTCCGGAATAGTGCGGCCCGCAATCCCATGCTCGCCGGTGTGCTGTTCAACGCCGACACCGACACCGCTGCCTTTGTCATCACGCCTGAAGAGGGCGCGGCGGAAGGTGGCGGGACGGAATTGGATATGGTCGCGTTGGCGCAGCGCATCAGCGAGATCCTGAGCGATACCGAGGGACTGGAACAGCCCGCCGTCACCGGCAATGCGCTGATCAGCGCCGCCACCAGCGATGCCGTCTGGACCGGGCTGATCCGAACCTTGCCGGTGGCGGTCGTTCTGGTCGTGGCCCTGCTCGCGCTCTCCTTCCGCAGCACGTTGGTGGTGGTGCTGGGTTCGATGAGCATCGGGGTATCGCTGCTGGTGATGTGGGCTGTAGGCGCGGTGGCCGATCTATCGCTGAATATGGTGACCGCGATTGCGCCACCGGTGGTGGTGGCCTTCGGGATCATGTTCAGCATTCACATGGTTTCGGAATGGCTGCGTCACTCGGTCGGCGAAGACACCCGGCTGGCGCGTCGCGCCGTGGGTGCGGTGGCGGTGCCGCTGCTGCTCAATGGTTTGACGACCTCCATCGGTCTGGCCGCACTCGGGTTGTCACCATTGCCGGCCGTGCGGGAATTCGCGCTGCTCACCGTGACCGGGGTGGTGTCGCTGACCATCCTCAGCGTCAGTTACCTTCCCGCCCTGCTGTTGTTGATGGGGTCTCATATCGGGCAGCAAAAGCTGCCGGGCGAGGGCATCGCCGCCAAGGCGGCGCGCTGGCTGGCCACCTTCGATATCCGTTGGCGTCGGCATCTGGTCGTGCTGGGGGCGGTGGTGGTGGTGATCGGGCTGATCATGGCGCAGCGCGTTGAACCGGGCTCCGCCTATGTCGAGAATTTTGCCGATAACGCGCCGGTGCGGATGGACTACAACCGCATCAACCAGCAGCTCGGCGGCGCCGCCACCATCTCGGTTCTCCTGGAAACGCCGCTCGACCATGTGCTGCTCGATCCGGGCGTGGCGACCGCGGTGGATGACTTTGTACAGTGGGCGCGCTCGCAGCCGGAGATCGGTGCGGTGGCGAGCTACGTCGACCACGTCAAAGTGCTGAACGCCGCCATGCAGCCCGAGGTCGACGGCGCGCTTGTCTATCCCGATTCCGCCCGGCTGGCGCGGCAGTTGGTTAATTTCGGCGGCACCGACGCCGTCCGCGGCTTGATTGACCCGCGCCAGCGACATGCCCGCTTGACCATCCGCATCACGGTCGACCATTCCTCGCGCATTCGCGATCTCGCCAAGCGCATGGAACGGCAACTCAATGCGTTGCCGCCAGCGCTGCAGGCCTCGGTGACCGGTACGCCCGTGATGGCCGCCTATACCGTGGACCGCATCGTCGACCGGCAGTGGCTCTCGGTGGGCGCCGCCCTGGTGGCGATCTTCCTGGTGCTGCTGGCGCTGTTCCTGTCGATGCGGGCGGCCTTGATCGCGATGCTGCCCAATCTGCTGCCGGTATCGGTCTACTTTGGTCTGCTGGGCATCACCGGCATTGGCCTGAACCCGGCGACCAGTCTGGTGGCCTGTCTGGTCATCGGTGTGGCGGTGGACGACACCATTCATTTCCTGGCGCGCTTCAATGCCGAAGCGCGCGCACGCGGCAGCGAAGGCGCCGCTGTCAGCCACGCGCTGCGCACCATCCTGCGCCCCGTGACGCTGACTACCGCGGCGCTCTGTCTGAGCTTTGGCGTCTTTGCGCTGTCGCCGCTGTCCTCGCACACCGAATTCGGCCTGCTCGCCGCGCTTGCGCTGTTCGTGGCCTGGTTGACGGACATCTTCATCACGCCGGCGCTGGGCTCGATGGTGCGCATCGTCACGCTGTGGGATTTGCTGCGCGTCGATCTCGGCCAGTCACCGCAATACACCGTGCCGCTGCTGACCGGGCTGAGCAATCGCCAGGCCCGCCTGTTCGCGCTTACCGCGCGTTATGAGACGGTTCCGGCTGGTACCGACATCATGCGCGAAGGCGAAGTCTCGGCGGATATCTGCGTCGTGGTCGATGGACAGCTGGAGGTATGGGTGACGCGCAATGGGCAACGCAAGGTACTCAATTGCCTGTTCCGCGGCGCCACCCTGGGCGAAGCCGGCTATTTCGGCCAGAAGCGCACGGCCACCGTGACGGCCAAGGGAGAAACCCGCATCCTGCGTTTCGATGCCAATGACCTGGAGCGTTTGCGGCGTCGCCATCCACGCATCGCCGCGCTGGTGCTGCGTAACCTGAACCGGATCCAGGCCGAGCGTCTGGCCCACGCCACCGCCATGCTGCGCTGAGCAGCGCCACTATTCGAAGCCAAGGAGACATCATGAGTCTGGCGCATCAAACGCTGTTTATTTCCGGCGGCAGCCGAGGAATCGGTCTGGCCATTGCCCTGCGTGCGGCGCGCGACGGGGCCAATGTGGTCATCGCGGCCAAAACGGACCAGCCGCACCCCAAGCTGGCCGGAACCATTCACACCGCGGCCGAGCAGATCCGCGAAGCGGGCGGGCAGGCATTGCCGCTGGTCTGCGATATTCGCGACGAGGAGCAGGTCAGCGCCGCCGTTGCCAAGACGGTCGAGACCTTTGGTGGCATCGATATCCTGGTCAACAACGCCAGTGCGATCTCGCTGACGGGTACGCTGCAGACCGATATGAAGCGCTACGATCTGATGAACCAGATCAACGCGCGCGGGACTTACCTCTGCGGCCAGAAGTGCATTCCGCATCTGCGTCGCTCGGACAATCCCCACATCCTGACGCTGTCGCCGCCGTTGGACATGCGACCCAAGTGGTTCGCCCCGCACGTGGCCTATTCGATGGCCAAGTACGGCATGAGTCTGTGCACCCTGTCCTGGGCCGAGGAATTCCGCGCTGACGGCATCGCCGCCAATTCACTGTGGCCGCGGACCGGCATCGCCACGGCGGCCATTGAAATGCTCGGCGGCGACACGCTGGCGCGGCGCTCGCGCGCGCCGGAGATCATGGCCGACGCCGCCCACGTCATCCTGTGCAAGGAAAGCCGGTCTTTCAGCGGCCATTTCTGCATTGATGATGTCGTGCTGCATGAGGCGGGGGTGCGTGACTTTTCCATCTACCGCCGCAGCGATGTCTCGGAAGAAGAGCTCATGCCGGACTTCTTCGTGCCGGATGATCTGCCCAAGGTGACATGAGCCGTTGGCGCCCGCCATCGGGAGAACGGGCGTCCCGCTATGTCACGGCGGAGGGTTACGCCCGCCTGCAGCGCGAGTACGACCACCTCTGGCGCGAGCGACGGCCGGAGGTTGTCAGGGCCTTGGCCGCTGCGGCGGCCGAAGGCGACCGCTCCGAGAATGCTGAGTATCAATACCGCAAGAAGGAACTCGGCGAGATCGATCGCCGCGTGCGCTATCTGCAGCGCCGCATTCCCAGTCTGAAGGTCCCACCGCCACCCGACGACGCGGGTCGGGTGCACTTCGGCGCCGAAGTGCGGATCGCGGTCGATGACGCGGCGGAGCGTTGTCTGCACATCGTCGGGGCCGATGAGGCGGAGGCCGGGACGGGGCGGGTGTCTGTGGACGCGCCATTGCCGCGTGCGCTGATCGGCGCGCGGGTAGGGGATGTCCTGGTCTTCCAGGGACCGCAGGGCGAACAGGAGGTTGAAGTACGGGACATCCGCTACCCGAAGGCTCAGACGGTGGAGTCGCGCGGGGGTCCATAGCCGCACCCTATGTCGAGCATTGAGCGGCGCTGCTCGTGGTCGCAAATGCGAATGAGTAGCATGTGCGGGCTTCAATCAAGGAGCGCACCATGATCAAGACGTTCACCTTTGCCCTGGTCCACATGTCGGTGGCGTTCACGGTCGTGTACCTGATGACGGGAAACTGGGTGGCAGGCGGCGCTGTGGCGCTGGTCGAGCCCGCGTGCAATACCGTGGCGTACGCCATGCACGAGAAGGCCTGGGCGCGCTGGGGACGGGGGCTGATCGGGCAAGCGCAGGCGCAGCGCGACTGCGCCACGGATGCCGGCTTGACCGCACACTGAAGCCGGGGACTCGTCCATCAGGACGAGGATGTGGCGCTTGCGCCCCGGGATGCGGATGCTAGGCTTGCGGCATTCGAAGAAGGAGACCCGCGTGCCGCATCAGAGCGTGCTCATTACCGGAGGGGCTGCAGGCATTGG
>JALEHA010000060.1 GCA_022763315.1 Algiphilus sp. | reverse complement strand
GGGAAGGCGAGGGTCCACCACGGCAGGAACAGCAGGCTGAAGGCGAAGGCCGCCATGACACCGATGGCAACGAGGTTGCCCAGGTCGCGGTAAGGCGGAGAGTCGCTCAGATTCAGCCCGAGAAAGCCGATGGAGGTGGTGACGCTGGTCAGCAGGATGGGCAGAAAGTTGACGCGCAGGCTGTGCAGCATGGCCGTGCGCGGCGTATCGCCCTGCACCGCGCGCAGGCCGATGGTGGAGAGCATGTGCACGCAATCGGCCACCGCCAGCGTCATCACGACCAGGCCCGCAGTCAGAGATGGTGACGTCAGGGTGATGCCAAGCCATCCTGCGGCGCCCATGGTGGTGCCCGCGCTCATCAGAATGACGGCGATGGTGGCCGCCGTGGCGGTGAAGGAGCGCAACAGCAGCCCGAGCAGCAGGAACATCACCACGAAGGCGATCGGGTAGAGCGAGCGCGCTTCCCCGAGCAGGGTGTCCGACATGGCGTCGTTGAGCATCATGACACCGGCAAGGTGTGTCGTGATGCCGTCGGCGAAGGGCTGCTGCGCGAAGCGCGCCATCATGTCGCGCGTGGCGTTGGCGACGTCCTGAATCTCCTTTTCAGGGGTCTCATGTGGCAATTCGAAGTGGGCGATGATCCCGGTCACGTCGCCGTCGCGCGCCAGCATGATGCCGGTGATCCGTTCGTCGGCGAGGGCCTCGGCGCGGATGGCAGCACGCGCGCTATCGGTCAGCGGTCCCTCGGGAATCAATGGCTGTACGACCAGCTCGCCTTCACGACCGCGCGCCGGGTAGTACTCGGTAATGGAGGACACGCCTTTGGCGTAGGGCAGGCGCAGCGCCTGGTCCGAGAGCCATCGCACGGCATCCAGTGTGTCGCCACTGAAGACCGCTCCGTCCTGCGGCGCCAGGGTGATGACCAGCGTCTCCGCTCGTGCGAAATTCTGCTCGATGAACTCGAGCTGCTTCAGATCCGGGTTGTCCTCGGAGAAGAAGGCGCGGTAGTCCGTGGTGAAGGACAGATACATCATCCCCGCGCTGGCGATGAGCGACACGAGTACGGCGACGGCGGCACAAACGCCGCGCCATACGATCAAGCCTTCACGTGCCGACTGCAGCATCAACGGCGTCGCGGGAGGGCGGCCACTTCAAAGTCGCGCGTATCCAGCCCGGCGCCCAGCTCGATGTCCTCCCAGCGCAGCACGGAAGCGGCATCGGTACGTGCGTTGTCCATGCGCAGCGAGGTGGCGCGCCAATAACTTTCCCCGTCGGCGCCGGGGTAGGACTTGTAGTCTTCGACGGTCAGTACCCGTGTCTTGTCGCCATTGGCGTCGTAGTACTCGACGCGCTGCAACAGCAGGCGTTCCTTGTCCAACCAGGCAATCTCATGCCCCTGGCGATCGGCGCGGGGGTGGCGTTCGATGACGTGGCACGGCATGCCGTTCAGACTGGCTTCGCGCAGGTATTGAAAGTTGTAGCGCGACGGCGGTTGTGCGCCGAAGTCATCGAAGCTGAATTCGCTGCCCATAAAAGAGCCACTGCGATTCTCGCTGCTGATGCGGCGCGTCCGTGACGCGGCGGGCAGATATAACCACTGTTGCTGCGCGCCGGCGCTGTCGGTGTGTGTCAGCAGCGCGGTGCCGGCCACGTCTCTGGGTGATTCGACCCGTGTGAGCGCCTTGCTCGCTTCGCCTTCGCCTTCAAGCAGTGCAATCTCCAGGCGCCGGCTCGCTTGCTGACCGCTGCGCGTGATGATGGTCATTTCGACCTCGGCGCGCAGGCTGCCAAAGCCATTGCCGCGCGCCCAGGCTTCCTCGGCGATGGTGCGACCGCGCTCGCTGGCGTCGGTAGGCTGCGCCCTGGCGGTGTTCGTCTCGGCGCTGATCGGCAGGCTGAACGCGCCCGTCAGTAGTGCGGCGATGATGGGCAGAAATGTGTGCCGGGTAATGGTCAAGCGGCGCATTCGGATCCTTGTTGGGTGAAACGGTGATTCGTCATGATGCGTGCGAGGCGCGGGCGCCCGCGATCAGCGTCGAGAACAGATCGATGATGGCGCGTTCCATCTGCTCCGCCGTCAAGCCGGTGTCACCACTGAGCCATTCCACCAGCATTTCGTTGGTGGCCCCGACCAACGCAATGGCGGCGAGCCGATAGTGCCGTCTGGGCAACACACCTTGCTCTGCCAGGTGATGTCCCGCGTTGCTGACGACGTCCACGAAATCGTTGATCGCCAGTCGTCGCCGGCGTTCCATATGGGGGGATACGCCCACGGTCTCCACGAAGGCAATGCGGGCACGGGCGGGGTCAGCGAGGGCGTAGCGTACGAAGGCCCCGACGGCATTCAGTGCACGCTCGACGGGATCGTTCGCCTGTTCGGCCAGTGCCTGCATGATCACCGCGCGGGTCTGTTCCGTGATGCGATCGAAGAGGCTGCTGAGCAGCGCTTCGCGGGTTGCAAAGTGCTCGTAGAAATGGCGCGTCGACACACGCGCCTCGGTGCATAGCTTCTCGATGGTGGTGGATTGATAGCCTTCGGTTCCGATGCGCGTCGTGGCCGCCTGCATCAATCGCTCGCGCCGCTCGGCGCGCAGCTCATCCGTGCTGCGGCCGCGATAGCGGCGGCTGCGAGTGCTGCTCGGGCGGCGATTCATGCAAAAAAAACCTTGGTTGAATGGTCGAAAGGAAAGCGTGCTTTCCGGATATTGACCCATGCATCACGCTGTGACAACATCAGGAAATATGTCTTTCCAGAAAGTTTTCGTTCCTGATTGTGACGCTGCGATCCAGCGGCGGCAGGGCGGAGCGTGCGTGGCATGATGCACTCGACGTCATCGCACGGCGGCACGCAGGCCGCAGCCGCCGGAACGCATCAATCAACGGAGGGGAAGGGCATGGCAGTCAGAGATCGCGTGGGCTTGCTGGATATCATCCGCGGATACGTGAAGCGGGGCGCCCCAAGAACATCGACGACCTTGCGCGGGGTGATCGATCTGGCGCGCGCCGACCGGGACAAGATCGATTCCATCGGACGCCGCGTCCAGCGGATGGCGCATCGCCACCCCGAGCGCCCCGCCGTACGCGATGCGCGTCGTGGGCTCAGCTATTTCGCCTTGAACCAGCTGGCCAATCGCTGGGCCCATTGGTTGCGCGAGCAAGGCGTGGGGCCGGGCGATGGCGTTGCGCTGCTGATGGAAAACCGGGTCGAACTGCTGGCCGCCGTCACCGCCACCATCAAGATCGGTGCCATTGCCGGGCTGCTCAACCACAACCAGCGCGGTGAGGTGCTGGCGCACAGCCTGGGACTGATTGCACCGCGCGTGATCCTGGTAGGTGGCGAATGCCACGAAGCTTTCGACAGCGTGCGGGACGATGCGGCTGCCAAGTCCGCCGTTCTGGCCTGGCTGGCGGATGGTGACGACGCGCCGGTACCGGAGGGGCAGACCGACCTGGATGTGGCCAGCGCCATGCTGTCCGCCGCCGATCCGGCGGAGGTCGATCGGATCAAGGCGGGCCAGCCGGCGTTCTACATCTTCACCTCCGGCACGACCGGCATGCCCAAGGCCGCGGTGATGTCGCACACCCGTTGGCTGCGAGCGATGGCGGGCATCGGGCTGGCCTCATTGCGCATGCGCCCAAGCGACGTCTTCTACTGTCCTTTGCCGCTGTATCACAACAATGCGCTGACCCTGGCCTGGGGCGCAGCGCTGGGCGCAGGAGCGGAGCTCTACATCGCGCGCAAGTTCTCGGCCTCGGGCTTCTGGGAGGAGCTGCGCGCCGCCGACGCCACAGTCTTCTGCTACATCGGTGAGCTGTGTCGCTACCTGCTGCTGCAGCCGGAACGCGATACGGACCGTGACCATCGGGTACGTGCGGCCATCGGCAACGGCCTGCGTCCCGAGTTGTGGGAGGCCTTCCAGAACCGCTTTGGCATTCCCCACATCAACGAGTTCTACGGCGCCAGCGAGGGCAATCTGGCCTTCACCAATACCTTCAACGTACCGGGCTCCTGCGGCTTCTGTCCCTTGCCCTACGCGGTGGTGGACTTCGATGCCAGCGAGGAGATGCCGGTACGCGACAAGCGTGGCTGGATGCGCAAGGTGAAGCGCGGGCAAGTCGGGCTGCTGATCGCAGAGGTGAGTGAAAAGGCGCCCTATGACGGCTACACCGATGCCTCGGCCAGCGAGAAGAAGCTGTTCCGCGATGTCTTCGTTGAGGGCGACTGCTGGTTCAACACCGGGGACTTGGTGCGTGATATCGGCATGCGCCACATCCAGTTCATCGACCGTGTCGGAGACACTTTCCGCTGGAAGGGCGAAAACGTGGCCACCACCGAAGTCGAGCGTGCCATTGACATGCGCGACGAGGTCGATGAGTCGGTGGTCTACGGCGTCGAAGTGCCGGGCGCCGATGGCCGCGCCGGGATGGCGGGCCTACTGCTGCACGAGCGCGCTGCCTTTGACGGCAAGGTGTTGGCCGACCATCTGTGCGAGCAACTGCCCGCCTATGCGGTGCCGGTATTCGTACGCCTGCTGTCGCGCGTTGAGACCACGGGCACCTTCAAGCATCGCAAGGTCGATCTCAAGAAGGCCGGCTTCAATCCCGCCCGCAGCGACGGCGATCCGATCTACGTGCTCAAGGACCGCGAGCAGGGCTACACCCCCATCACCGATGGCGATATTCATGCGATCTCAAGCGGCACGCTCCGTTTGTGAACTGATCGGCATGGGGTTCTCTTCCATTGACGCCAATGCAGGAAAGCAATGACGGACAAGACCCGCAGGATGGACCCCATCGGCCTCGGCGTACGTGCGCTGACACGCTTCGCCGGATCACCACTGACCGCCCGTCTCAAGTTGCACGGGCCGGCTTCCGCACTCATTCGTTCTGGCGCTCAGGTGGGCTTCGGCGCCGTCAACGGTGCCGGTCGGCAGTTCAAGGCCATGCGCAACTGGACATCGTCCAGTCGCGGCAGTCGGCCGCCGCGTCAGGACCTCTTCGATCTCACGCCGAGCGACGAGCAGCAGATGATCGCCGAGACCATGGAGCAGGTGGCCGCGGAGTTGCTGCGTCCGAATGCGGAGGCCGCTGAAGCCGCTGGCGCGCCGTCACCCGAGTTAGAGGCGCAGGCCAATGAACTCGGTGTACTCGCCATGGCCATCCCGGAGACGCTGGGTGGCGCCATGAGCGAGCGCAGCCCGGTGACCTCGGCGCTGATCGCCGAGCATCTGGCCCATGGCGACATGGGTATTGCGGTGTCGCTGCTCGCCACGCCCTCGGTGGCGCTGTTGCTCACCGACTATGGCAACGCGGCGCAGCAGGATGCCTTTCTCGCGCCCATGACGGCGGACGAGGACGCACCCACCGCCAGTCTCGCCATCACCGAGGAACGCGCGCTGTTCGCACCCCATGATCTGGGAACGCGGGTACGCCAGGACGGAGGTACACTGCGCCTGTCGGGCACCAAGAGCCTCGTCGTCAACGGCAGTCGCAGCGACTTCTACGTGGTCGCGGCGCGATCCCCGGAAGGCGCACCTGGGCTGTATATCGTCGAGGCCGCCGCGCCGGGGATTCAGGTCGAGGCACAGCCCGCTATGGGACTGCGCGCGGCCGGTCTGTCGCGGGTGCGTTTCGACGATGTGGCGTTACGCGATGACGCCGCGCTGGACCTGGGCGAGGGCGACTATGACTGCATCATCGCCAGCGCCCGTGCCGCCTGGTGCGCGCTCGCGGTCGGCACGGCAACGGCCGTGCGCGACTACTGCATTCCCTACGCCAACGAGCGCCAGGCCTTCGGCGAGCCGATCAGCCACCGGCAGTCGGTGGCCTTCATGATCGCCAATATGGGCATCGAGCGCGACGGCCTCCGCCTGGCGACGCTGCGTGCCGCCAGCCGTCTGGAACAGGGTGAGGATGCGCTGCGCGAGGTGCAGTTGGCACGGACCCTGGCCGCGCGCCACGCCATGCAGATTGCCTCGGACGGCGTGCAGATCTTCGGTGGGCATGGCTTTGTCAAGGAGTATCCGGTGGAGCGCTGGTATCGCGACCTGCGTGCCACGGCGCTGATGGAAGGCGCCGTGCTGCTCTAGGTGCGCACCCCTACCGCCAAGCCCACCCATTGACCGAGACCACACCATGCTGAATCTGGAAACCCCGAAGAAATTCAAGCCCATCATTCATCAGGCGCATCAGATCGGCGCCGAAATGTTCCGGCCCATCTCGCGCAAGTACGATCGCGCCGAGCACACCAAGCCGGTGGAACTCGACATGCTCGCCTCGCTCATGGACGGCATGAACGCATCCGGTGGTGAGGGCGCAGGCGCCGGCAAGCTCAAGCAGGATGCCGGCGGTGACAGCGGCGTGCGCAATGGCGCCAACATGACTGCCGTGCTCGGTATGACCGAGCTGTGCTGGGGCGACGTTGGCCTGGCCTTGTCGATTCCGCGTCAAGGCCTTGGCAATGCCGCCATCGCCGCCGTGGCCAACGAGGAACAGCTCAAGCGTTTCAACGGACGCTGGGTGGCGATGGCCATTACTGAGCCCCATGCGGGGTCGGACTCGGCGGCCATCCGCGCCTCCGCGGAGCGCGATGGCGACGACTACATCCTCAACGGCGAGAAGATCTACGTCACTGCCGGCGAGCGCGCGGATGCATTGGTGGTATGGGCTTCGCTGGATCGTTCCAAGGGCCGTGCGGCCATCAAGGCCTTCCTCGTGGAGAAGGATCGCCCTGGGCTGACGCTGGAGCGACTCGAACACAAGCTGGGCATCCGCGCCTCGGATACCGCTGCCTTCCGGCTCGAGAACTGCCGCGTCCCGGCAGAGAATCTGCTCGGTTCGCCGGAGATCGACACCAGCAAGGGCTTCGGCGGCGTGATGCAGACTTTCGATAACACGCGCCCCATCGTGGCGGCGATGGCAGTCGGGCTGACGCGGGCCGCCATTGAAGAGACACGCCGCATCCTGGCCGACGCCGGGGTGCACATCGACTACCGCCGGCCGCGCACGCATGGGCATGCGGCGGCGGCCAAGCTGATGGAGTGCGAAGCCGACTGGGAGGCCGCGCGCCTGCTGACCTTGCGCGCTGCCTGGATGGCCGACAACGGTCAGCCCAATGCGCTGGAGGCCTCCATGTGCAAGGCCAAGGCCGGGCGCACCGCGGTCGACACCGCCCTGGCCTGCGTTGAGCTATGCGGCTCGGTCGGCTATGGCGAAGACGAGCTGATCGAGAAGTGGGCGCGGGACGCGAAGATTCTCGACATCTTCGAGGGAACGCAGCAGATTCAGCTGCTCATCGTGGCGCGCCGGCTGCTGGGCAAGACCTCCAGCGAACTGCGCTAGCAACCCAGGCATGGTGCCGCGCTAGCATGGCGGTCCCGACTGCCAGGAGACGCCGGATGGCCCTGTCCACTCAAACAACGCGTTCAGCAAAGGGCGGTGCGGCCCGCGCCCGTACCGCCCCGGTGGCGATCATGCACGAGTATTTCGACTGGCATGGCCACGCCATGGCCTTCGAGTGCTTCGGTCCAAGTGACGGCAGCCCGATCCTGCTCATGAATGGCCTGCTGCTGGACTCCTTGGTCAATCGGGTGCTGGCGCGGCGACTGGCGGTGGATGGCTATCGCGTGATCCTGCTTGATCTGCTCGGCCACGGCGCCAGCGATCGACCGGTGCATGCCACCATGAACCGGATCGATTTTTATGGCGATCAGGCCGTTGCCTGCCTGGATCATCTGGGCATCGAGCGCGCGGTGGTTGGCGGCGTATCCCTTGGCGCCATCGCCACCTTGCATGCCACCGTCAAATACCCCGCGCGTGTGCGGGCCCAGATTCTGGAGATGCCGGTGATGGAGCGCTCCACCATCTTCGCGGCGCTGCTGTTGGTGCCGCTGGTGCTGTCCACCCAGTATCTGCGTCCCGTTGTCCGTGGATTCACTGGCGTGATGCGTCGTCTGCCGCGGCCACGCAAGGAAGTGGCAGCCAGCGTCATGAACGCCATGAGCAACTCGCCCGAGCAGATCGCCTCGGTGCTGCACGGCATCCTGGTCGGGCCGGTGGTGCCACCCTATCCCGACCGCAAGCGCATCACACAACCTTCGCTGGTCATCGGGCATAAGGGCGACTGGCTGCACAACCTGGAAGACGCCCATGCCCTGACCCGCCAGTTGCCCGATGCGCGCTTCATCGAAGCCCGTTCCATCCTTGAGCTGCGCACCAAGCCGGACCGGCTCTACCCGGAGATCGTCGGCTTCCTGCGAGCCGTGGAAGCGCAAGAGGCAGGCGCATCCAAGGGCGCGGTGTGATAGCTTCCATACGCCAACGTATTGCTGCGCTGCGATGCCTCGAATTCGCGGCGCTTGGACCATGCCATCCATAGGGAGAAACCCATGACAGACCGCCTTCTCAACCTCGCGCAGCAGCCGGCCGCGCGCAAGATTCTCCAGAACATTGGCTTGCCGACCCCGGTCGCGCTGCTGCGCGCCAAGGGGGCCTATCAGGCCGAGCCACTGCGCGGCGCCCGCGCCCTGGCGGGCACCGCCGGCAAGGGCTTCGCGCAGACGCGCATCACCAAGATGCTCGATGCCGCTGGCGCCGACTGCCTAAAAACGGTAGACGGGCTCGGGGAAGACGACAAGCTTGACGTCGTCACCTTTGATGCCACCGCGGTTGCGCGTGCCAAGGACCTGCGCGCCCTCTACGATTTCTTCCACCCCATCATGGGCAAAATCGGCAAGAACGCGCGCGTGGTCATCGTGACGGGCCTGCCCGAAGCCGCCAAGCATTCGGCACAGGCGGCGGCCTACCGGGCGCTGGAAGGCTTCACCCGCTCGCTCGCCAAGGAAATCGGCAAGCGCGGTGCCCGCGCCAATCTGTTCTACCTGGAGAAGGGGGCGGAGAGCCGCCTCGAGATGCCGCTGCGCTTTTTCCTGACCGGGCATTCCGCTTATGTTGACGGTCAACCGGTGCGCATCAGCAGCACGGCCAAGGCGCCCACCAAGATGCCGAGCACAGCCACCCTCGACGGCAAGGTGGCCCTGGTAACCGGCGCCGCGCGCGGCATCGGTGCGGCGACGGCCCAGCGCCTGGCCGCCGAGGGTGCGCAGGTGATCGGGGTGGATATCCCGCAGGACGAGGCGGCGCTCAACGACACCATGTCGGCCATCAACGGCATTGGCTTCCCGGCCGACGTCACCGATGACGCCACGCCCAAGAAGCTGGCGGATTTCATGCTGGAGCAGTTCGGCGGGGTGGACATTGTCGTGCACAACGCCGGCGTGACCCGCGACAAGACCCTGGCCAAGATGCCCGAGCATCACTGGGACATGGTCCTGGCCATCAATCTTGACGCCATCGTGCGCATCGACGAGGCGCTCCACGCTGCCGGCGCCGTGCGCGAGCACGGCCGCATCGTCTGCCTGTCGTCCATTGGCGGCATTGCCGGCAATGTCGGTCAGACCAACTACGGCGCCACCAAGTCCGGTCTGATCGGCTATGTCGCGGCCGAGGGTGGCGTCCATGCCGACAAGGGCATCACCGTGAACGCCGTGGCGCCAGGCTTCATCGAGACCCGCATGACCGCTGCGATGCCTTTCACCATTCGCGAGGCCGGACGCCGCATGAACTCGATGTCCCAGGGCGGGCAGCCCGAGGATGTGGCCGAGCTCATCTGCTTCCTGTCCACCCCGGGGGCGGCGGGTGTGACGGGCAACACCATCCGCGTGTGCGGGCAGTCCCTGGTCGGCGCCTAGGGCGCCCACGGAGTAGCGCGCTGCCGCCGCGTCCCGGTGGCGGCGGCGCACCTCCGTACCACTACCTGCACGTCAAGCGCTTGCGCGCTCGGCGGGCAGCCACGCATCTGATTCATCAGCAGGCCAGAGAGCCATGAACAATCGCGTACGAACCGACATTGAAGACAACGGCCTCGCCCGTGTCACTTTGACCCGCGCCAAGGCGCATAACGGCGTCGATCAGGCCATGATGGACGGGCTGATCGAGGCGGCCGAGTCGCTTGCCGCCCAACGCACGGTCCGCGCCGTGATCGTCTCCGGCGAAGGCCCGAGCTTTTGCGCCGGGATCGACGTCAAGGCCTTCTTCGGCAAGGGCATGAATCTGGATCTGGCCAAGTTGTATGCCCGGCTGTACTCGCCGGTGCGCAACAAGTTCCAGCAGGTCAGCATGGTGTGGCGGGACGTGCCGTGTCCGGTGATCGCGGCGATCCACGGCAACTGCTTTGGTGCCGGCATGCAGCTCGCGCTGGGCGCGGATTTCCGCATCGCCCGGCCGGACGCCAAGCTGTCGGTGATGGAAGCCAAATGGGGTCTGATTCCGGATATGGGCGGCGCGGCGCTGCTGCGCGAGCTGATCGGTGCCGACAAGGCCCGACTGCTGACCTACACCGGCCGTGTGGTCAGTGGCGACGACGCCGCCGCCATGGGGCTGGTGACGGAAACCGCCGAGCAGCCAGTGGCGGCGGCCGAGGCGTTGGCTGAAGAGATCGCCAATCGCTCTCCCGATGCCGTCGCCGCCGGCAAATTCCTGCTCAACGAGGCCTGGCATGACAGCGAATCCGGCGCCCTGGCGGCCGAGCGCCGGCGTCAACGTCAACTGATGGGCCATGCCAATCAGCGCATCGCCATCAAGCGCAACACCAGCGATGCAGAGGCCACCTACAAGCCGCGGAAGATTGCCAAATGAATACGGCCTACCCCCACCTCCTCGAGCCATTGGATCTTGGCTTCACCCAGTTGCGCAACCGCGTGCTCATGGGCTCGATGCACATCGGCCTGGAGGACAAGGCGCGCGATTTCGACAAGCTGGCGGCCTTCTTCGCCGCCCGAGCCAAAGGGGGCGTTGCCCTTGCCGTCACCGGCGGCTTCTCGCCCAATCGCGAGGGCTGGTTGTATCCCTTCGCCTCCAAGCTCAGCAGCAAGCGCGAGGTTGGGCCGCACCGCGACGTGACCTCCGCGGTGCACGAGGCTGGCGGCAAGATTGCGCTGCAGATCCTGCATGCGGGGCGCTACAGCTATCACCCGCTGTCGGTGTCGGCCTCGGCGGTGAAGTCACCGATCAATCCCTTCAAGCCGCGCGCCATGTCGGAGCGGGGGATTCGCTCCACCATCGCCGACTATGCGCGTTGCGCCGTGCTGGCGCGCGAGGCGGGCTACGACGGCGTCGAGATCATGGGCTCGGAAGGCTATCTGATCAATCAGTTCACCGCGCCGCGGGTCAATCGGCGTGACGACGGTTGGGGTGGCCCCATCGAGAACCGCGCGCGCTTTGCCGTTGAAATCGTCAAGGCGGTACGCGAAGCGGTGGGACCGGATTTCATCATCATCTTCCGGCTTTCCATGCTCGACCTGGTCGAAGGTGGCAATACCTGGGACGAGGTGCTGTTCCAGGCCAAGGCCATCGAGGCCGCCGGCGCCACCATGATCAATACCGGGATCGGCTGGCACGAAGCCCGTGTGCCGACCATCGTGACCAGCGTGCCGCGCGCCGCCTTCGGCTTCGTGCCGGAAAAGCTACGGCCGGAGGTGTCCATCCCGGTGATCGCGGTCAATCGCATCAATACGCCCGAGATCGCCGAGGATCTGCTGGCGCGTGGCGCCTGCGACATGGTCTCGCTGGCACGCCCACTGCTCGCCGATCCGGAATTCGTCAACAAGGCGGCCCGTGGCGGCGCCCAGGACATCAATACCTGCATCGCCTGCAACCAGGCCTGCCTGGACCACACCTTTGCGCTCAAGCGCGCCAGCTGCCTGGTCAATCCCTACGCGGCCTATGAGACCGAGCTGGTGCGCAAGCCGGCCGAGGTGGTCAAGCAGGTGGCTGTCGTGGGCGCGGGGCCGGCGGGTATGACCGCGGCGGTCGAGCTGGCCGAACGCGGCCATCAGGTGACGTTGTTCGAGCGGGGCAAGGCCGTGGGCGGTCAGTTCCGCCTGGCGGCCCGCATTCCGGGCAAGGAGGAATTCACCGAAACCCTGCGCTACTACACGCGCCGACTCGATACGCTGGGCGTGACGGTGCGTCTTGGTGTGGAAGTGGATATCGAGATGCTCACCGACTTCGACGAAGTCATCCTCGCCAGTGGCGTGACCGGTCGGGTTCCTGCCATTCCCGGTATCGATCATCCCAGCGTCTTGCAGTATGCGGAGGCCATCGAACAGAGCGAGCGCGTGGGGCCACGGGTAGCGGTCATCGGTGCGGGCGGTATTGGCTTCGACGTGTCCGAGCTGCTGTCCAGCGCTGAATCGACGGCGCTGGACCCGGCCGCCTGGTACGCCGAGTGGGGCGTGAATCCCGCCATCGACAGCGCAGGCGGCATTGCCGCCAAGGCGACGCCGGCATCGCCGCGGCAGATCTGGCTGCTGCAGCGCAAGAAGGAATCGCTGGGCAAGGGTCTGGGCAAGACCAGTGGATGGGTGCACCGGTCCAGCCTGCGTGATCGCGGCGTGCACATGATCGGCGGCGTGCACTATGAGCGGATCGATGACGAGGGCCTGCATATCGTGGTCGGTGACGAGCCGCGCACGCTTGCGGTCGACAGCGTGGTGGTCTGCGCGGGCCAGTTGTCGGACCGCTCGCTCGAAGATCCGCTGCGCGAGGGCGGTATTCCCTTCCACGTCGTGGGCGGGGCCCATGAGGCGGCGGAGCTGGACGCCAAGCGCGCCATCCGTCAGGCCACCGAAATCGCGTTGAAGGTCTGAACACCATGGCAGCACTGCAGGATCGGCTCTCCGTATTGGCCTTGTACCAGCGGCTGCATCGCCTGCCCGGTGGCAAGCGCCTCTTCACCGGTATCTTCCAGCGGATCGCGCCCTATTTCCGGACGATTCCCGTGCGGGTGGATGCGGTCGATGTGGGTGAGGTGGTCGTGTCCATGCGCGACACCCGTCGCGTGCGCAACCACCTCGGTACGGTGCACGCCATTGCGCTTTGCAATCTGGCTGAATTGGCGATGGGGGTGGCAGCCGAGGCGACGCTGCCCAAGACGCATCGCTGGATTCCGAAGGGCATGACGGTGCAGTATCTGGCCAAGGCGCGCGGCACCATGCACGCGACGGCGGTTCTGTCGCTGCCGGAGCCCTTGCCGGATGGGGATACGCTGCATGTGGACATTGCCGTCCGCGACGACCGTGGGGAGATGGTCTTCCACGCGGACATCGCGATCTGGGTCACACGCCGTTCAAGCTGATCGCGCACGCTGGCACACACACTAGAGCACAAGGACCGAGTCAATGAGCAACACGCTGGAATTCAAGGAGCTACCCTCCGCCTGGACGGGTTTTCTGCGCGCTGCGCTGGCCCGTGGCACCGGCCTGAAACCCGGTCAGTCGATTCCGCCCATCGTGGCCCGTTGCCGCGGCGTGGTGGCCGACGCGGAGGCGCTGCGCAAGTACCGTAGCCTGTGCAATTTCCGCATTGACGGGAAGTTGCCGCCGAGCTATCCGCACGTTCTTGCCGCGCCGCTGCACCTGCAGGTGCTCACGCACAAGGCCTTTCCTTTCAAGCTGCTGGGGGCGGTGCATGTGCGCAACGCCGTCACCCAGCATCGGGCCATTGCCGCCAATGAGGTCCTGGATATCGAGGTCTCGGTAGAAGGGCCGCGCCCGGTGGACGCGGGGCTGGAGTTCGATCTGGTCACGCGCATCTTCGACACGACCGGCAACGTGCCCTGGGAGTCCACCAGCACGAATCTCATCCGCAAGGGCTCGGGTGGTGGCGGCAAGAAGAAGAGTGGTTGGACGCCGCCGGACTGGTCGCAGTATCAGGTGGTGGAGAGCTGGCAGACGCCCGAGGATATCGGCCGCCGCTATGGGCTCATTGCAGGCGACGTGAATCCGATTCATATGCATGCGCTGGCGGCCAAACCCTTTGGCTTCAAGCGCGCGATTGCACACGGCATGTTTTCCTATGCCCGCAGTGTGGCGCGGATCATTCCGCCCGGGC
>JALEHA010000059.1 GCA_022763315.1 Algiphilus sp. | reverse complement strand
CGTCGGCCAGATCATCGAGCTTCTGCTGTAGCAGCTCGCGCGCTTCGCGCGGCGCGCTCGCCAATGCCTGCGCGTAAGCGCTGCGTGCTTCGGCGCGCTTGTCTTGGGCCACCAGAATGTCACCGCGCAACTCCGCCGCGGCCGAAGTGTAGGGACCAAGCTCCTGATCCAGCAGCACGAGGGCCGCCTCCGCGTCGCCTTGCGCCCACAACACCCGCGCCAGACGCAGCTGTGCGAGCTGACTCAGCGCGCTATCGTCGGCGTGCTCCTTGCTCCAGCGCAACAGTGCAGCCGCAGCCTCGAATTCTCCACCGCTGGCCCGCGCAGCCGCCAGCCGCATGGAGGCCGCCACGGCGTAGGGCGAGCCGCCGTGGGCGTCGATCAGGCCCTGATGCAGTTCGGTGGCCTTTTGCAACTGACCGGCATCGACGGCCGCGCTCATTTCGCTGAACAGGGTGCTGGCCACTTCTGCCTGCTGTTCCTGGTGCGACTGCCAGGCGTTCCAACCGAAAATGCCACCGATGCCAATGACCAACCCGGCCGCCAGCGCCTTCCAGTTTTCCTGCCACCATTGCTGGAAGCGTGCTTGTTGTTCGTCTTCGTCGTAGGCCACGTGTGG
Organism: Algiphilus sp.; assembly: GCA_022763315.1. Lineage (GTDB taxonomy): Bacteria > Pseudomonadota > Gammaproteobacteria > Nevskiales > Nevskiaceae > Algiphilus. The sequence continues at coordinate 5,938 of JALEHA010000059.1, read as the reverse complement.
CGCTCCATCTATTGCGACAAGCCACCGATACCCAGTTGCTGCATCAGGTACGCGGGAGCTTCGTCGATGGGGAATGTCTGCTGCTGTGCGTCGCGATCGCGCAGGGATTTTATCTGAACGCGTCCCGCGGCGAGTTCATCCGGTCCGACAATAACAGCCCATTGCGCGCCGCTGCGATCGGCGCGCTTGAACTGGGCCTTGAAGCCGCCGTCACCGGCATTGACCACCGTTCGGACGCGCCGGCTGCGCAGCGCTGCACCGACGCGCTGCGCCGCGGTCATGCATTCGCTGCCGGTCCAGCACACATAGACCTGCGGGCCATGGTCGCCAAGATCCTGCGCGTCGCCGAGCAGTAGCGCCAACCGCTCGATGCCCAGCGCAAAGCCCACCGCGGGGACCTCCCCGCCGCCGAGCTGGGCGACCAGACCGTCGAAACGCCCGCCGGCGCACACCGTACCCTGCGCACCCAACTGGTCCGTCGTCCACTCGAAGACGGTATGGGTGTAGTAGTCGAGACCGCGCACCAGGTTGGTGTTGTGTACCCAGCGGATGCCGAGGGCGTCCAAACCTTCGCATACGGCGGCGAAGTGCGCGCGCGAGGCGTCATCCAGCGCCGCGTTCATTGAGGGCGCATCGGCCACCACCGCACGCGTCTCGGGGTGCTTGCTGTCCAGCACGCGTAAGGGATTGCTTTCCACCCGCGCCTGGGCGTCCGGATCCAGCGCATCGAAATGCTTGCGCAGATAGGCCTGCAACTCGGTGCGGTATCCGGCGCGGCATTCCGGGCTGCCCAGCGAATTCAGCTCCAGCGTCAGCCCTTCGAGCCCAAGCGCCGACCACAGCGCCGCCGACAGCGCGATGACCTCGATGTCGCAGGCAGGCCCCGCCATGCCGAAGGCTTCCACACCGATCTGATGGAACTGACGGTACCGCCCCGCCTGCGGACGCTCGTGCCGGAACATCGGCCCGGCGTACCAGAAACGCTGCTGCTGGTTGTGCAGCAGTCCGTTCTCGATACCTGCCCGCACGCAGCTGGCGGTGCCTTCCGGGCGGAGGCTCATGGCGGTCTTGTCGCGGTCCAGAAAGGAGAACATCTCCTTCTCGACGATATCGGTGGCCTCGCCCACCGAGCGCTTGAACAGTTCGGTCGCTTCCAGAATCGGGAGATGGATTTCGGCATAGCCGAAGGCATCGGTCACTGCCCGTGCCGCCTCCTCGATTCGACGCCAGCGCGCCGCTTCTGCGGGAAGAATGTCGCGGAAGCCGCGCAGCGATTGCAGCTTCATGCGCCCTGCCCGTCGGCATCTTCGCCGTCCTGTGCATCCGCTGCGGGCTGCTTGTTCTTGAGGCGCGCGCGCACCAGTCCTTCCAGCGTGTCCACCAGCTCCGCGTTGTGCGACTTGTGCTTGATTTCGCCGTCCACGTAGACCGAGTTGGGGTAACCGCCGGCAACCCCCAGCGTCGCTTCGCGCGCCTCACCGGGGCCGTTGACGACGCAGCCGATGACGGCGACGTCCATCGCCTCGTCGATGTCCTCGAAGCGCTTTTCCAGTTCCGCCACCGTCTTGATGACATTGAAGTTCTGACGCGAGCAGCTGGGACAGGCAATCAGGTTGATGCCGCGCGTGCGCAGATGCAGCGCCTTGAGAATGTCCCAACCGACCTTGACCTCTTCCACCGGGTCCGCGGCGAGCGATACGCGCAGCGTGTCGCCGATGCCGTCCGCCAGCAGCATGCCAAGGCCGATAGCCGACTTGACGCTGCCGGCGCGCAGGCCACCCGCCTCGGTGATGCCCAGATGCAACGGCTGCTCGATGCGCGCGGCCAGCTTGCGATAGGCCTCCACCGTCATGAAGACATCGGAGGCCTTCAGGCTGATCTTGAAGTCCGGGAAATCGAAGCGGTCCAGGATGTCGATATGGCGCATGGCGGATTCCACCAGCGCATCCGAATTGGGCTCGCCGTACTTCTCCTGCAGATCGCGCTCCAGCGAACCGGCATTGACGCCCACCCGAATGGGGATGCGGTGCGCGCGCGCGCAACTGACCACTTCAGCGATCTTCTTCTCACCGCCGATGTTGCCGGGGTTGATGCGCAGACAGTCCGCGCCGGCCTCGGCGGCGGCGATGCCGCACTTGTAGTTGAAGTGGATATCGGCGACCAGCGGGGTGTAGCCGACCTGCTTCTTGATCTCGCGGAAGGCCTTGGCGGCGGCCAGCGTCGGCACCGAGACGCGGACAATATCCGCACCCGCCTTCATGCAGTCGCGGATCTGCGCCACGGTGGCATCGACATCCTCGGTGTCGGTGCTGGTCATGGTCTGCACCGACACCGGGGCGTCGCCGCCCACGCTCACGCGACCGACGCGGATCTGGCGGCTCTTGCGTCGTTGGATCTGGTGGAGGGAACGCATGGAAAACCTCGCAGCGATGGCCCTGCCGACGGCCGGGCGCTCCAGCCGCCCAGGGGCGATCGCGATTGGGCTATTCGAGTGTCACTAAGGCGGTATTGTTGGATCGCGTCGCGCTGGCGAAATTCACCGCCTCCCCACGCCAGCGCGCTTCGGTGCCGGGCGCGTAGCCCACGAAGAGTTCCAGCGGAGGCGGTTCATCCGCAATGCGGGCGCGCTCACCGGCTTCGGCGAGACGATTGGTCACGGTGCGGCCCTCGCCGTTGCGAATGCGCAGCCAGGAATCCTCTTCGAAGCGCAGCGTCAGCACTGCGGTCTGCGCGGCTTCGGTATCACTCGTGGGCGCCGCCGTCTCGGTCTCAGAGGGTATGGGTGCGGCATCCTCGGGCGCATCGGGATCCGTCGCCGCCTCCGTCTCGCGCTCTTTGGTGGTCGCAGCCTGCGGCGCCGCACGATCCGCGGGGGCCGGTGTACGGGGCTCGGCGTCCGCGCCCGGGCGGAAAAGCTGGCTGCTGCTCGGCTGGCTCAGCGGTTCGTCAAGGGGGGTCTGCAGCAGCCACATGACCACCGCCCCGATGCCCGCAAGCAGCAAAAGAATCAGCAACAACCGCAACAGCTTGCGACCGAGCGGCGCGCCGCCTCCGGCAACCACTGGAATCTTGTCGGGCAAGGCCGGAGCGGCAGGGCGCGCCTTGCGCTCATAGGCGGCCACGATGGCGTCCACGTCGGCTTCCAGCATGAGCGCGCACTTGCGATAGTAGCCACGCACATAGACCGGCTCTTTGAGCAGCTCGAAGTCATCCGCCTCCAGCGCCACGATGGTCGCCTGGGACAACTTGGCCGACTCCGCCAGATCCTGGGTCGAGCGTCCGCGCGCTTCACGGGCTTCACGCAGCATCTCGCCGGGGGAGGCTACCGGGCCTGCTGGCGGTGGCGTAGTGGCGTCGCTGCCAGCATCCACCGCATTGGGTCGAGGGGTGTCGCGGTCGGTGTCGTTCATGGCCTGCTGTCGTTTGGCTGCGCCCGCACGGCCTCCAGCCGCCGCGGATCGAAGTCCGGATATTGTGCCGCAAGCTGCTGGCGATACCGCGCCGCAGCATCGCTTGCGCCCAAGGCCTCTTCGACCTGCGCGGCGAGCCAGAGCGCCTCGGCAGAAGGATCTTCGACCCGCTGGTAGCGCTCCAGGAAGGCGCGCGCGCTAAGGTACTCCCCCTGCCGATAACGCACCCAAGCCAGCTGTTCCAGCGTGGTGGGATTTTGCGCGTTTAGCGACAAGGCGCGCCGCAGAAAGGTTTCCGCCTGCTGTGGCGCGCGGTCGCGCAGACAGAGACCAGCATTGTTCAGCGCCGTGACGCGACCGACGTAACCCGGCACTTCGGCGGCGCGCTGGAACTGCTCCACGGCGGCGTCCACCCGGCCGCGCGCGCACAGAAAGGCACCGTAGTTGTTACGGATATCCGGGTCCTCCGGCGCCAGCTTGAGCGCATCCCGAAAGTGGCTGTCGGCTGAAGCGTCTTCGCCCATACGCGCCATCAGCAGGGCGTAGGTTGCGTGCGCCGGAGCGTAGCGCGGGTCCTGCTCCAGGGCGCGTTCCAGCTTGTCGCGTGCCGCCTCGTCAAGCCCCCGGCGGATATAGCCCGCGCCCAGCTCGGTGTTGGCGCGCGCGGCTTCGCGGTGATCCATGGCCGGCTGGCCACCGGTGCTCACGCAGGCCGACAGTAGAACAGCCGCCAGCAGTGCGGTGATACGAACCGCGGTCACGATGGAGGCGGCGGGCTTGGCCCTCATGCGCTCACGACAGGCACGCCACCGAGGCGGTTGCGCTGCCGGCTGTTGACCCGCCCCACCAGCTGGCCGCAGGCGGCATCAATGTCATCTCCGCGCGTGCGCCGGACGGTGGTGATGAGGCCACGGCGGCGCAGCAGATTGGCGAAATGATCGACACGCGCTTCCGGCGAGCGGGTGTAGCTCGTGCCGGGGAAGGGGTTGAAGGGAATCAGGTTCACCTTGGCCGGCATATCGCCGAGCAGCCGGATGAGATCGCGCGCATTGGCGTCGGAATCATTGACGCCGTCGAGCATCACGTACTCGTAGACGATGTGCATCTTGTGGCCGCGGTCGCGGGTGTAGCGCCGGCAGGCGTCCATCAATTCCTTGAGCGGGTACTTGCGGTTGATCGGCACCAGCTCGTTGCGCAGTGCATCGTCGGCGGCGTGCAGACTCACCGCCAGCGCCGTGTCGCAATCGCTGCGCAGGCGATCCATGAACGGCACCAGACCGGAGGTGGACACGGTGACGCGGCGCTTCGACAGGCCGAATCCGAAGTCGTCAAGAAAGACGCGGATCGCGGTAAGCACGGCGCTGTAGTTGGCCAGCGGCTCGCCCATGCCCATGAAGACGACATTGGTGATGGCGCGCTGGTTGTGCAGATCGCCATTGCCGCCAAGCGCGTGGGCCGCAAACCAGAGCTGCGCGACGATTTCGGCCGCGGTCAGATTGCGCGATAGCCCCTGCTTGCCGGTGGAACAGAAACTGCAGTCCATCGCGCAGCCGACCTGGCTGCTGATGCAGAGCGTGCCGCGATAGCGCGCTTCGCCGCGCTGACCTTCCGGGATGAAGACGGTCTCCACCGCCTGCCCGAGGGCATCGTCACCCACGCGCAGCACCCACTTGCGGGTGCCGTCGCGGGATTCCTGCTGCTCCAGCACTTCCGGAGCCGACACCGTGCAGGTCTCGGCTAGCTTCTCGCGGAAGGGCCTTGCGATATTCGTCATGGCGCCAAAATCGCTGACGCCATGACGATAGATCCACTGCATGATCTGATCGGCGCGGAAGGGCTTTTCGCCCATCTCGCGCATCACGTCGCGCAAGCCTTCGCGATCGTGTCCAAACAGATTGCGTGGTGCCGAGGTCACGATGGCCTAGCGGGTGCGCGGCGCGATTTCGGTGGCGCGGAAGAAATAGGCGATCTCGCGCGCGGCATTGTCGGCGCTGTCCGAGCCGTGCACCGCATTCTCGTCGATGGAGCTGGCGAAATCGGCGCGGATCGTGCCTGCCTCGGCTTCCTTGGGGTTGGTGGCGCCCATGATGTCGCGATTGCGCTTGACGGCGTCTTCGCCCTCCAGCACCTGCACCATCACCGGACCGCTGACCATGAAATTGACCAGATCATTGAAGAAAGGCCGTTCGCGGTGTACTTCGTAGAAGCCTTCCGCCTCGGCGCGCGTGAGGTGCAGCATGCGCGCGGCCACGACCTTCAGCCCGGCATTCTCGAAGCGGCTGTAGATGGCGCCGATGACGTTGCTGGACACCGCGTCGGGCTTGATGATGGAAAGCGTGCGTTCGACCGCCATGCAATGAACTCCTGGGATAGATGAGGGACAGGCTGCGCGATGGGATGTGCGCGGCCCAGCCCGCCATTTTAACCGTGCGGGGCGATCTCCACCAGCGCACGAGCGCCGAGCGCCTTGCAGCCTACGTCAGCTCGGTGACGCCGCGGTGAACTGCCTCAGGATTCCGCCTCGGCCT
>JALEHA010000058.1 GCA_022763315.1 Algiphilus sp. | reverse complement strand
TGCCGAGATCTTCGAAGCCCACGACACGGGCCGAGCGGATCGCCTTGGAGACCAGATAGGCGGCCCCACCCACGGCCATCAGATAGGCCGAGCCGTGTGCCCGGATGGCCTCAATGGCGGCCGGCCCGCGCTCGGCCTTGCCCACCATGGCGATGAGCCCGGTCTGCGACAGCATAGTTTCCGTAAACTTGTCCATACGCGTGGCCGTGGTCGGACCAGCCGGGCCGACGGCTTCGTCACGCACCGGGTCGACCGGGCCGACGTAGTAGATCACGCGGTTGGTGAAGTCCACCGGAAGCGGCTCGCCCTTGGCCAGCATATCGGCGATGCGCTTGTGGGCGGCGTCGCGTCCGGTCAGCATCTTGCCATTGAGCAGCAGCGTCTGACCCGGTTTCCAACTCGCCACCTCTTCCGGTGTGAGGCTGTCCAGATCGATGCGCTTGGCCACATCGGTATTGGCCTTCCAGGTGACGTCCGGCCAGTCCTCGAGCTTGGGTGTCGGGAGTTGGGCCGGGCCTTCGCCATGCAGGTGGAAATGGACGTGACGCGTCGCCGCGCAATTCGGAATCATGGCCACCGGTAGGTTCGCGGCGTGCGTCGGGTAATCCAAGATCTTGACGTCCAGTACGGTGGTCAGACCGCCCAGACCCTGGGCGCCGATGCCGAGTGCGTTGACCTTTCCGTACAGCTCAAGGCGCAGCTCCTCGAGCCGGTTGCTCGGCCCGCGGGCGATCAGCTCCTGGATATCCACCGGCGCCATGATGGATTCCTTGGCCAGCAGCATCGCCTTCTCCGGCGTGCCGCCGATGCCGATACCCAGGATGCCCGGCGGACACCAGCCCGCCCCCATAGTCGGCACGGTCTTCAGCACCCAGTCGACGATCGAGTCGGAGGGGTTGAGCATGACGAATTTGCTCTTGGCCTCGGAACCGCCGCCCTTGGCGGCGCAAATGACTTCCACGCCGTCGCCGGGCACGATCTCGTAGTGCACCACTGCCGGCGTATTGTCTTTGGTGTTCTGGCGACGGCCGGCCGGATCGGCCAGCACGGAGGCGCGCAGCACATTGTCCGGATCGCTGTAGGCGCGACGGACGCCCTCATTGACCATCTCCTGCACCGACTGCGTGCTGTCCCACTGCACCTGCATGCCGACCTTGAGGAACACCAGCGCAATGCCCGTGTCCTGACAGATCGGGCGCCGGCCTTCCGCGCACATACGCGAGTTGGTCAGGATCTGTGCAATGGCGTCGCGGGCTGCCGGAGACTCTTCGCGTTCATAGGCCGCGCCCAGCGCCTGGATGTAGTCCAGTGGGTGGTAGTAGCTGATGTACTGAAAGGCATCGGCGATGGAGGAAACGAAGTCTTCCTGCTTGATCGTGGTCATCGGTTGGAATCGTATTGGAGCGGCGACATGCTAGCCGATTGCATCCCGGCCATGCCGGCCATGCGCCCAAGGTCTACCCGGTTAGCGCGCGGGGGTCGAGCAACGCGCGCAACCGCGCCTCATCGAGCCCACTGTCCTCCAGCGCCACCTCCATGACACTGCGACCTTCACGATAGGCGCGCTTGGCGATGGCCGCTCCCTTGTCGTAGCCGATTTCGCGGTTGAGCGCGGTGACCAGGATCGGGTTCTTTTCCAGCACGCGCAGCAGGGTATCCGCTCGCACCTGGAACCCCTCGATGACGGGCACCATCGCGGTGCAGGCCTTGGTACTCAGATCGATGGATGCCAGCAGATTGTGCGCAATCACCGGCAGCATCACATTGAGCTGGAAATTGCCGGATTGGCCAGCGATGGTGACGGTGGTGTCGTTGCCGATGACCTGTGCCGCGACCATGGCCACCGCCTCCGGAATGACGGGATTGACCTTGCCCGGCATGATCGACGAGCCCGGCTGAATGGCAGGGAGCTCGATTTCCCCCAGGCCGGCCAGTGGGCCGGAGTTCATCCAGCGCAAATCGTTGGCCATTTTCATCAGCGCCACCGCCAGCGTGCGCATATGGCCCGACGCCTCCACCGCCGTGTCCTGACAGGACAGCGCGGCGAAATGATTGCGCGCAGGCTGGAAGGTCATACCGGCGCCTTCCGACAGCGCCTTGCAAAAGGATTGTGCGAAGCCTTCCGGTGCATTGACACCACTACCCACCGCGGTTCCGCCCTGGGCGAGCTCGGCGAGCCGAGGCAGGACGTCGGTGAGTCGCTCCTCGGCCAACGCAAGCTGCGCGGCCCAGGCGCCCAGCTCCTGATCCAGTCGTACCGGCATGGCATCCATCAAATGCGTGCGTCCGGTCTTGACGTAGGCGCTGAGTGTTTCCGCCCGGTCCTGGATCGCAGCGCGCAGCGTGCCCAGCGCGGGCAACAGCCCCTGCTCGAGCGCGAGGCTGGCGGCGACGTGGATGGTTGTTGGGATCACGTCGTTCGACGACTGACTGGCATTGACGTGATCGTTGGGGTGAATCGTCTGGCCGCTGGCTTCGCTGGCCAGGCGCGCGATGACCTCGTTGGCGTTCATGTTGGTGGAGGTTCCGGAACCGGTCTGGAAGACATCCACCGGGAAGGCATCATCGACCTCGCCTTCCGCGACCCGGCTTGCTGCTGCCGCCACGGCTTTCGCGACGGCTGCATCCAATACGTCGCATTCCTGGTTGGCGTGGGCTGCCGCCGTCTTCACCATGCCGAGGGCGCGCAGAAAGGTGCGCGAGAAGCGATAGGGCGAAAGCTGGAAGTTGTCGATGGCGCGTTGGGTCTGCGCACCCCACAGTGCATCAGCCGGGACCGTGACCGGTCCCAGCGAGTCATATTCGGTGCGTGTCCTACGATCCTGCATCGGTCTGCCCTCCTGATCCACTCGTCCCTGTCGAGCGTGCCTTAAAATGCGCGGTTTCAACACCACCGGCGGCCCGCGTACGCGGCCCGCACCGAGCGCTCAGCGCTACTGACTACGGACTTTGCATGCAATTGACCTCTCTCTCCGCCATCTCGCCGGTCGACGGCCGCTATGCCGACAAGACCTGGCAGTTGCGCGAAATCTGCTCGGAATACGGCCTGATCCGCTTCCGCGTACTGGTCGAGATCCGCTGGCTGGAAGCCCTTGCGGCCTGCGACGCCATTCCGGAGGTCACGCCCCTGTCGGCATCGGCCCGGGAACGGCTGGAACAGATCGCTGCGCGATTCGATATCGACGAGGCGCAGCGCGTCAAGCAGATCGAGGAAACCACCAACCACGACGTCAAGGCCGTGGAGTACTACCTGAAGGAGCGCATCGGCCAGCACGAGGAGCTCTCCAAGGTGAAGGAATTCATGCACTTCGCCTGCACCTCAGAGGACATCAACAACCTCGCCTACGCCGTCATGCTGGAGGAATGCCGCTCGCAGGTGCTGTTACCGCATCTCGACCAGCTTAGCGCCCGCATTGCCGAATTGGGCCGCACGTATGCCGAACAGCCCATGCTGTCGCGCACCCACGGCCAGCCGGCGTCACCCACCACCCTCGGCAAGGAATTCGCGGTGTTCTATCACCGCCTCGTCCGCCAGCGCGAGCAGCTGGCCAAGGTCGAGATCTTGGGCAAGATCAACGGTGCCACGGGCAACTGGAATGCCCACATGGCGGCCTATCCGGAAGTCGATTGGCCCGCTTTCTCGGCAAGCTTCATCCGCGATCTCGGCCTGTCGCCCAACCCCGCCACGACGCAGATCGAACCGCACGACTTCGTTGGCGAGTATTTCCACGCGCTGGAGCGCGCCAACACGGTTTTGCTCGATCTGTGCCGCGATGTCTGGGGATATGTCTCGCTCGGCTACTTCCGCCAACGCATGGTCGACGGCGAAGTCGGCAGCTCCACGATGCCGCACAAGGTCAATCCCATCGACTTCGAGAATGCCGAGGGCAATCTCGGCATGGCCAACGCGATTCTGAGTCATCTCGCCGGCAAGCTGCCCGTTTCGCGCTGGCAGCGCGACCTCACCGATTCCACCGTGCTGCGCAATCTCGGCGTTGGCATTGCCCACAGCGTGCTCGCCTTCCAGTCGATCACCAAGGGCGCCGACAAGCTGGAGGCGGACGCCTGGCGCATCGGTCGTGATCTGGACGACAACTGGGAAGTGCTCGGCGAGGCGGTTCAGACGGTGATGCGCCGCTATGGCCTGCCCGAGCCCTACGAGCAGTTGAAGCGCCTGACGCGCGGCCGCCGCATCGACCGCGACGCGCTGCGCGCCTTCATCAACGCACTCGATATCCCGGTCGCCGACCGCGATCGCCTGCTTGCGCTGACACCAGCCGACTATGTCGGCAATGCCGCCGACCAGGCACGCAATCTGGGCAAGGACGCCTAGCCGGCTTCCCCTTGGTCCGGCAACAGGTAGCGCTGCAGCCGTTGCCGGACCTCATCAGGGATCGCCAACGTCGCCTGCGCGACGTAGTCATACCAGACGACAACGGCCTTCGTGCGCGCGGCGAGCGCGCCCTGGTCGTACATGAAGGCGCGGGTCTCGAAGCTTTTGGAGCCGATTCGCGCGATGCCGTAGCACACCTCAAGGGTTGAGGGTGCGCGCACCTGGGCCACGAAGTCGCAGCCGATGTGCGCCAGAATCAGGCCGTAGTCCTTCCAGAATCGCGCGTCCTTCGCCATGAGCTGGTTGAAGAAACCCAGCCGAACATCTTCGTCATAGGTGAAGAAGCGTGCGTTGTTGACGTGACCCAGGGCGTCCATGTCCCCCCAACGCACCGCGATGCTGACCCGGTGCGGGGCATGTGCCGGTTCAACCATTGGCCGTTCTGTCCGGGTCAGGGGAGGCCGCTCGCGGGTTGCGGCGCTCGGCGTCGTCAAGAATCGCACGGCGACGCTGCGCGGTCGCGGTCGGCCATTCCGCAATTTCATCCCCCGTGCGCAGGCAACCCACACAGAGACCCTCAGGGCCGTCCAGCGCGCATACCCCAATACAGGGGGATGGCGGGTCCACAAGATGCGGCGATGTCGCCGACGCTTTATTCATCATTTGCATTTATAAAACAGACGGGGCGACCAAGGCCGCCCCGTTCACTGCCTGTCTCTACTGAGACAGGATCAATCGATATAGAGCCAGAAGGCCACACGGCGGTTGGCGGCACGCCCTTCTTCCGTGTCGTTGCTCGCCACCGGCTGGCTCTCGCCCCGCCCCGTGAGACTCAGGCGGGTGTCGTCAATGCCTTGAGCGACCAGGCGGTCGCGCACCGCAAGGGCACGTTCCTCGGACAGCTTCTGGTTGTAGGCATCGTCGCCACGTGCATCGGTATGGCCGATGATCTCAACTGTCAGGTCAGGCTGTCCCTGCAGCATCAGGGTGATGTCGTCGACCACTTCACGCGCATCCGGGGTCAACCGGGCAGTGTCGAACTCAAAGGTCAGCTTGGGGATGACCAGCGGTTGCGGCTCAGCGCAGCCATTCGTGTTGACCGTAACGCCCGGGTAGGTATCGGGACAGGTGTCGTTGGCATCCATCACGCCGTCACTGTCACTGTCCTGGCCTGTGTCGGCCATCAGCGGGCACCCTTCCGCGTCCACGGTCACACCGGGTCCGGTGCTCGGGCAGGCATCGCGCGTGTCGTCAACACCGTCGTCGTCGGAGTCGGTTCGGCAGTCGGTGCGACCGGTGACGGGGTCAACCACCGCCACCTCGCATTCCTCTTCCTCGGGCAGCGGTCCGCCAGGCGGGTCGGCCGGCGCCGCGAAGAACGGCGTCAGTGGCAGCTGCAGACCGACCAGGAAGCGATAGTCGATGAGCCAGTCTTCGCCCGGGGCAGACAGGGACTCATGCTGACCAATAACGCGAAATTCCGAACGTAAGTCCATGCCCAACCACGGCAATCCCATGCGAGCGCCAGCACCGACATTCGCCATGGGACGCACATCGTGATCGCCCTGGACGTCATCGCGGACGGCACCGACGCCAGCCAATGCGAAGGGCACGATGTCTGAACGCGACAGGAAGCTGATACCGCCAAAATCACGCACCAGGTCAAGTGTGATGCCGGCGTGGTAGTCGTCGTCGCCGTCGATATCACGTTCGAATCGGCCACTGAAGATGGACAGCTCGAGCGCGGTGTTCTCCCATTCCAGCGGAAGACCGAAGCCAACCTGGAAGCCGAAATCGTCATCCCAGGTGCGATCACTGTCGACAATCGTGAAGGTGCCAAGGCCCTGCACGTACGGCATGTCGGAATCGTTGGTATTCGCAGCCGATACTGCACACGCCGCGGTGGATAGTGCGACCGCGGCCGCCCACTGAATGGATCGAGACATCATGGTTCTCCCTACGTTATGTCGGCCATTGTGCAACGTCTGCCGACGAATCGCCACCCTTACGTCTAGCTTTCCCTGAGGGCGCGCGCCAAGCGAGCCACCAGCCCAGGCCCATGGTAGACCAGCCCGGTGTAGAGCTGGATCAGGTCGGCACCATCGGCGATACGCGCCCTCGCCGCTTGCGGACCATCGATGCCTCCGACCCCGATCAGGGGCACCTCCGGTCCGCACGCGGCGCGCAGGGTGCGCAGCACGTGTCGCGCCTGTGTCGCCAGTGGTGGACCGGACAGACCACCCGCCTCGCCGGCCACGCCTGGCGACAACCCCGGGGGGCGTGCGATGGTGGTATTGGTGGCAATGAAGCCGTCGATGCCGTGCTTGAGTGCGATGTCGGCGGCGGAGCGGATGCCCGCATCATCCAGGTCCGGTGCCAGCTTGAGCAGCATCGGCCGATACACCGATTGGGCGTCCGCCAGCCGCGCACGCGTCTCTGCCAATGCGGCCAGCAGGGTGTCGAGTGCGGCTTCCGCCTGCAGGTCACGCAATCCCGGTGTATTCGGCGACGAGATATTGATGGTGATGTAGTCGGCGACTGGGTACGCCGCTTCGAAACCGTAGCGATAGTCATCCACGGCCTGCTCTGCCCGCGTGTCTTTGTTGCGGCCGATATTGATGCCCACCAGCATGCCGGCCGCACGGTGGGCTGCTACGCGCTGCACGCAGGCATCAACGCCGCCGTTGTTGAAGCCGAGCCGGTTGATGATCGCCTCGTTGCCGACATCGCGAAAGACACGCGGTTTGGGATTGCCGGGCTGCGCGCGCGGCGTCACCGTTCCGACTTCGGCAAAGCCAAAGCCCAGGCCATGCCAGCCCTTCAGCGCAATGCCGTCCTTGTCCATACCGGCGGCTAAGCCCACGCGATTGCGGAACCGCAGTCCCATCACGGTCACCGGATCGTCGACCACTTCGCCCGTCCAACCGGCTGCCCAGGGCGCCCGCGCCAGGGCCTGCACGGTGAGCCAGTGTGCCCGCTCGGCATCGAGCTGGAAGATCAGGGGGCGGAAAGCACGGAACATCACAACGTGCCCGGCGGATGCGAACCGCGCTGCGGTGCGGGCAAGGCCGCCGGTCGAGCCGTAGGCTGGAAGGCAAGCCGACGGCGCAGGTCAATCACTTCGTGTCGGATGCGATCGCGCGAGTACAGCAGCGGCAGCCGTAGCACCCCGCTGAGCAGATCCCGTACCAGGGTGCGCTTGGGAACGCCCTCGTAGAGTGAACCGAAGCTGCCGGCCGCCGCCATCAGGGCGCGTGACAGGTGGGTGTAGTCGCTGCGCACCACCAGCCCGAGATGCTGCGTATTCGACATCAGGTGCAGGATGGCCTGACCGCGCCGCCGCAGCCCGTCATAGCCACCCCGGCGCAATTCTCCGATCAGATTGCGTGTATTGAGGGGCTTGATGTTCCGCTTCGCCAGGGTGTCGGCGAGCAGAGCGCGAATTTCGTCACGACGCTTGGCATTGGCTTCCGGCGCCGTGCTGATGCGGATCAGGGTATCGGTCAACAGCTCTACGTCCGCCAGGCAGGCGCCCGAGACGTAGTCCCAGACCGCGTCCCACTTGCCGTCGAGCGGCACGGTATTGCCCCAATCGATCAGATAAAGGGCGTTGTCGGAGCCGATCATGATGTTGCCGGGGTGCAGATCGCCGTGGATCTCGCGATAGACCATGGCGTGATGCAGGATGGTGTACAGCAAACGCTCGGCGACCTGCGCGCGAAAGCGTCGGCGGGCCGCTGGCGTTTGGCGGCGCAGTGCACGCATCAGGCTCTCGCCATCGGCCAGGAATTCCATTTCCAGAATGCGGCGCGAGCTGCCATAGAGGGCCGGCACCCGCCAGACGCTGCTGCTCTCGGCGCGATCGTAGAAGCGCAGTTGATTCTGCGCCTCGTCCTCGAAATCGAGTTCCTGCAGGAATCCGGCCACGAATTCATCGACCTGCTCCTGCAGCGCGCGCAGGAAGGGCGCAAGCTTGGAATGTGGCGCCCAGTACTGGCTGGAAATGATGGCCAGGCCGATGACCAGCTTGCCGATCGCGAATTCACGGTCGATGTTGTGGCGACCGACTTTGACAATGATGGGGCGCAAGACCTCGATGCCATTTTCGACAAAGGGCTTCTTGGCGAGATAGACCGAGCCAATCGAGCCGGAACGTAGTGGCTTCTCTGCATCGAAGCCCATGTACAGCTCCGAGGGATGCTTGCCGAAGCATTCGAAGAAGGCCTGCTCGACTTCCTGTGCGCTCATCGGCGGCACGTCGTCATGGAAGACCTGGAGCTCCTGCGCGATCTCGTTGGGCAGGAAATCCGCATTGGCCGCGGCTACTTGCGCCATCTTGATGAAGAAGGGCCCGAACTCGCGCACCATGTTGGCGACGATTTGGGCCTGCTGGCGGAAGTCGCGCGGCTCGGCCTGGAAGAAGGGGCGCACCCAGCGCAGCGCGCGCAGCTGCCGACGCACGATGGCGATGTCGCCGCGCACGGTCTGGGCGCGGCGCAGCAGTTCCTGCAGCTGCCACTGGTTGAAGCGGCGCCCGGCCTTGAGGATGTTGACCACTTCCGTGAGCAGCGGCTCGTAGGTGGCGATCACCAAGCGCACCATGTCGAGCGTCATCTCCCCCAGGCCCTTGATCTCCTCCGAGGAGAACAATTCCTCGAAGAATTGCCAGAACTCGTCCACCAGCGCCTGCGGCACTGGCACCGGTGAGCGCTGCAGCATCTGATCCACCACGAAGCGGATCAGGTCCTCGGTGGATTGCTCATCCGGGATCATCTTGCGGGCGCGCAGGTAATCGGTGATGCGCTCGATCGAGCGCGTCGCAGGATGCGCGTACAACCCTTCGAAGACGGTATCGACGGCGGCCGTCAGTTCGTCGCGAGTGATGTCGTGCTCGTGCGCCAGCAGATGCAGCAACGGGCTGAATGCCCGCGACAGGCGGTAGGTCTGTACCGTCAGTGAACCGAGTTCACCGAGAATGGCGATGCCGCCGATGCGTTTGCTGGGGGGCTGCGAGCGCGTGTCGGACACCGCTACTCCGGACGCATCAGATGGCCGAGTCTCCCCGCTTTGGTGGCCAGATAGTTCTCGTTGTGGGGATTCCTGCCGCATTCGATGGAGACTCTCTCGGTGACGGTGATGCCCGCCGCTTCCAGCGCCTGGATCTTACGCGGGTTGTTGGTCATGAGACGGGCTGAGCGCAGGCCAAGGTCTTCAAGGATGGCGAGAGCGATGTCATAGCTGCGCGCATCCGGGGGAAACCCGAGTCGCACGTTCGCTTCCACCGTGTCGTGCCCCTGATCCTGTAGCGCGTAGGCGCGGATCTTGTTCGCGAGCCCGATGCCGCGTCCCTCCTGGCGCAGATAGAGCAAGGCGCCCCGCCCCTCCACGGCAATGCGCTGCAGGGCGTGCTCCAGCTGGAAACCGCAGTCACAACGCAGCGAAAACAGGGCGTCACCGGTCAGACACTCTGAATGGATTCTCAGCAAGGGTGCGGCCTCACCCGCCTCGGGCGAGAGGTCGCCCAGCGTGACGGCAAGATGCTCTTTGCCTTCGTCATCTTCATAAACCGATAAGGTGAAGGTGGCAAAGGGTGTGGGCAGCAGCGAACGCGCACGGGGCGCATGGCCTCCCGCCGACGATTCGGTATGCGGATTCGATGGATCGCTCAACGTTGGAGTGTCTCTCTGCGTTTCGATGAATTGGCCACGGTGCGCATGGGCCCAAGCGCGTTATTATCGCCGTGCACGCTGGCTGGTGCTTTGCGCGCCAGGGCGTCGGATGTGCCCATGTATAAGCAAGCTTAGGGGAGACCGCATGATTCAGACACTGGTCCGCTCGGTTACGGTCGTTGCCTGCATCGCCGTAGGCGCTGTCGCCGTCAAATTCGGCATTGAAGCAGCGATGAACCAGAACAAGGACACTACGCAACCGCCCACGCAGCAGGAGCGCATCGCTTCCGAATTCTCGCAGGAAGGTGTACCACCCAGCACCGAGAAGCAATAGGCAACGCGGGCCAAATCCTTGGCCCGCGGCATGCTGTGGCGAAATCCGAAACCTGCTGAGCGGAGAATGTGATGTCCTCCTCCCCGGATCCCGCGCTGATCGATCAACCCGGTGCGGTGCGTCAAGAAAACCAGCTGGATCTCGATGTGTTGCTGCCGTGGCTGGCGCGCCACGTGCCCGATCTGCCCGATGGCCGGCCGGAGGTGGCCCAGTATCCCGGAGGCGCCAGCAATCTGACCTATGCCCTTTCCTTCGCGGAGCGCACGTTGATCCTCCGCCGTCCGCCCTCCGGCACGCGGCCCAAGTCGGGTCACGACATGGGGCGCGAGTACCGCGTGATGTCGGGCCTGCACGGGCACTACCCCGTGCCCAAACCTCTGGTCCACTGTGAGGATGAATCCATCATCGGTGCGCGCTTCTATGTCATGGAGAAACTGGAGGGGATCATCCTCCGCCGTGATCTGCCTCAGGGGATGACGCTGGAGCCGACCCGAGCCGCCAGCTTGTGCCGCGATTTCTGGCAACGCCTGATCGACCTGCACCAACTTTCCCCGGCCGCCTGCGGCCTGGCCGAGCTGGGCCGGCCCGCGGGCTATGTGCAGCGCCAGATTGAGGGCTGGAACGGCCGCTACGACAAGGCGCGTACCGAGGACGCCCCGGAGGCGCAGGACGTCATGGAGTGGCTGTCCGCACATCAGATCCCGGAAGACGGGCGCGCCAGCCTGATCCACAACGATTACCGCTTCGACAACGTCGTGCTGTCCCCCGACAGCGATCTCCGCATCATTGGCGTGCTTGACTGGGAAATGTGCACCGTCGGCGATCCATTGATGGATCTGGGCTGCGCCCTGGCCTACTGGGTGCACGATGACGATGACCCGGAGTTGGAGGCGATCCGCATGCAGCCCTCCAACCTGCCGGGCATGCTGCGGCGGGAAGACATCACCGACTGGTACCAGGAACAGACAGGCACCACGATCGGCAATCCCGCCTTCTACCTGGCCTTCGGGCTGTTCCGGCTTGCCGTGATCGCACAGCAGATCTATTACCGTTTCGCCATGGGGCAGACCAGCAACCCGCGCTACAAGCCCTTTGGCCCCATGGTGCACGTGCTGGTGCGGCGCGCGCGCGCGACTGCCGGCCTTCCGGCCCGCTGAACGACCCCGCACATGGCCGGATCCTCACTGATCGATATCGGGCTTCCGATCGCCCTGTTCATCATCATGGTGGGCATGGGCCTGACCCTGGGTCTGCGTGATTTCCGTGATGTGTTCGTGTATCCAAAGGCCTCTGCCTTCGGCACACTGGCACAGATCGTCGGCATGCCGATCCTCGCCTTCGCGCTGGCCTGGGGGCTTCGGCTGGATCCCGCCTTGGCGGTGGGCCTCGTCGTGATTGCCGCCTGCCCAGGCGGCACGACATCAAATATCTTCACCTACTTCGCACGCGGCAACGTGGCGTTGTCCATCGTGCTCACGGTGGTGGCCAGCCTGATCACGGTCGCCACCCTGCCAGTGATCATCAATGCCGCCCTCGAACTGTTCCCGCTGCAGACCGGGGTGGCGTCCGCGGCCGACCGCCTGTTGCTGCCGGTGGGCCGCACCGTGGGGACCCTGCTGGCGATCGTGATTCTGCCGGTCGCCATCGGCATGGCCTTCCGCCGCTGGCGTCCCATCCTGGCAGCCAAGCTGGAGCGCGCCGTTGGCGTCTTCGGTTTGTTTGTGCTGGTGGTGCTTATTGCCCTGATCCTGGCGCGATTGGGCGGCGACGCGCTGCCCATGTTCCGCGACGCCGGTCTGGCCGTTGCCCTTCTAAACGTCTTCGGCATCGGTCTGGGGCTTTGGCTCGGCCGTCGCCTCGGCATTCCGCTTCGCGACGCCGTGGCCTGTGGCATGGAGCTGGGCATCAAGAATGGCACCTTGGGTCTGCTCATCACGCTCACCCTGCTCGACTCACCAGAGATGGCCGTGCCATCGGCGGTCTATGGCCTCCTCATGTTCGCCTTTGGTGGGGCGCTGATCGCCTGGGCACGGCGCCGACTGCCACCGCAGCCGAAGTTCGGCTGATTCCATCCACCGCACCCGGAGTAGCCATGCGCGATCTCTTCGACCTGAGCGGCCGCGTTGCCCTCGTCACCGGTTCGTCACGCGGCATCGGCGAGGCCACCGCCCGCCTGTTGGCTGCCTATGGCGCCCATGTCATCGTTTCCAGCCGCAAGCAGGAGGCCTGCGACACAGTGGCCGCCTCGATCCGCGAGGCAGGGGGCAAGGCCAGCGCCATTGCCGCCCACCAGGGTGATTCCGACGCGCTGGAGGCACTGGTGTCAAAGGTCGAAGCCGAGGCGGGCCCGATCCGAATTCTGGTCAACAACGCTGCCACCAACCCCTACTTCGGCCATATCGCCGATACCGACATGGGGATGCTCGACAAGACGCTGCAGGTCAATATCCGCGGCTATTTCGACCTATCCGCGCGCTGCGCCAAACGCATGCGCGAAACGGGCGGCGGCGCCATCGTCAATATCGCCAGCATCAACGGCGTCAAGCCGGCCGAAGCCCAGGGCATCTACTCCATCACCAAGGCAGCCGTGATCAACATGACGCAGGCCTTTGGCAAGGAATGTGCATCCTGGGGGGTACGCGTCAACGCGGTGCTTCCAGGCCTGACCCAGACGCGCTTCGCTTCGACACTCATCAACAACAAAGATCAACTGGATGGCTTCCTGTCGCATATTCCGATGCAGCGCGTGGGCCAGCCCGAGGAAATCGCCCCGGCCGTGCTCTACCTCGCTTCGGACGCAGCCAGCTACGTCACTGGCACGACATTGGCCGTCGACGGCGGTTTCCTGAGCTGATCCAGCCACCTCAAAAAAGACCAACAATCAACAATATGCTTCGCAATCAGCCCCAACTCATCGCCTACCCTGACCGGATGGGCCACAGCATCGCCGACCTGCGCCAGGTGCTGACCAAGCACTTCAGCCGCTGCTTTGGCGGTGTGCATCTGCTGCCTCCCTTTCCGTCCAATGCCGATGGCGGTTTCTCGCCCTTGACGCATCGCGAGATCGATCCGCGCTACGGCACCTGGGCCGATGTCGAGGCGATCGCCGAGGAATACGACGTCTGCCTTGATCTGGTGCTTAATCACATCGCCGACGAGTCGCCGGAATTCCAGGACTTCCTCAAGAACGGCAAGGACAGCCGTTACGCCGAGCTGTTCGTGGATGTCGACACCCTGGGCGAGATCACCGCCGATGATCTGGCACGAATCCACATCCGCAAGGAAAAGGAGCCCTTCCGCGAAGTCACGCTGGGCGATGGCAGCAAGCGCCGGGTCTGGTGCACCTTTACCGAGCAGCAGGTCGACCTCAACTACGACGCCGAGATCACCTACGAATTCATGGAGCAGAATCTCCGTGAGATGACCGGACACGGGGTCAAGCTGTTCCGTCTGGACGCCTTCGGCTACACCACCAAGAAGATCGGCACCAGCTGCTTCCTGGTGGAGCCGGATGTCTACGAGATTCTCGGTTGGTTCCACCGCACCGCCAATGCCATGGGCGCCGAAGTGCTGCCCGAGGTGCACGATCACTCCAGCTACCAGTTCGCCATCGGCATGCGCGGCATGCGGCCCTACGGCTTTGCCCTGCCGCCGCTGCTGCTCTATTCCCTACTCGACGCCAACAGTGTTTACCTGAAGAACTGGCTGCGCGTCTGTCCGCGCAATCAGATCACGGTGCTCGACACGCACGACGGCATCTGCATTCCGGATGTGGAAGGCATCCTACCCAAGGACGAAATCCAGGCCGTCATCGACAATGTGTCGCAGCGCAGTGCGGACCCGATCCTGCGGCGCTCGGCAGCCAATGTGCACAGTGTGGGGGCCATCTACCAGCTGACCTGCACCTTCTACGACGCCCTCAAGCAGAACGACGACGCCTATATCGCGGCACGCGCCATCCAGCTGTTCGCGCCCGGCATTCCGCAGATCTACTACGTCGGCCTGCTGGCCGGCACCAACGACGTCGATCTGATGGAAAAGACCGACGAACTGCGTGACATCAACCGCAGCTATTTCAGCCTGGACGATGTCGACGCTTGCGTCGAAAAGCCGGTGGTGCGGCGTCTCATGCAGCTGCTCGAATTCCGCAAGAGCCATCCTGCCTTCCGCGGCAAGTTCGACCTCGTCTATTCCAACGATTCCAGCGTCAGCATGCAGTGGAAGAACGGCGACGCCAAGGCAATCCTTTTTGTCGACCTGAACTTCAAGAAGACCACCATCCGTTACCGCGACGAGCGTACCGGCCGCATGATCTCCCGCGTCTGCTGACGCACGTCACGCCATGGTCACGTAGGCACAGCGTACATTTGCTACGCTTCATCACTCTTTGCTTTAGTGTGAACTGGCGATGGGGCTCGTAGATTGGCGCGTACGCTCGTGCCTGGTGGTACTGGCGTTGTGTCTTGGCGCTTGTGGTGGGGATAGTGGCAGTACCGACGACCCCAGGGGGCCCGGCCCGCAACCGCCCGGCTCAGGCAGTGGCAGTATCGCCGACCTCTTCGATCCGACCGCGACACCGCGGGAGCGCGCCTACGAGGCTGTCGCACAGTATCTCGGCGTCCTGCGCGATCCGCGCAACGCCGAGACGTGCGCGCAGCTCGACGGTGCCACACGCTGCCCGCCCGGCGCCCGTTCCGGCTCGCCGGCCGGCATCGCCGTTCATGACTGGATGAAGCGGGCACTGAATGCGCTTCCCGAGATGCGCGATGTCACCGTGCACCCCTTCGATATTCCGCTCTTCGTGCCGCGCTCCTGGGGCATCGAGATTGGCGACGGATCCGGGCGGTTCGCACCTGCCAGCATGCCTTGGTACTACAGTGGGCGGACGCCGCCGGACGGCGTGACCGGCGAGCTGGTCTCCGTCGGCCCAGACTGGCTGCTGGACGGCATCTTGCGCGCGGATGTCGATGGCCGAATCGTGCTGGTCGAGGGCGAGCGCCTGTTCAACGCGGAGCGCCCCGCACTGCGCAACCGGCTCGATTCCCTCGCTGACCAGGGCGCGTTGGGCGCGGTGGTGTATTTCCCGGGCGGTCCCGCCAACCTCGTGGTGGCGCAGAACTACGACAGCCGCGAAGGCCTCGGCAATCTACCCACGCTGCTCGTCGGCAAACGCGATGGCGCTGCCCTTGAGGCGCTCGACGGTCAAGTCGCACGTCTGGTGCTGGACGCCGAGTACCGCGATGGCGCGCAGTCGGTACCCGCGAGTGCGGCCTCGCGCCCCGCCGCGTCGAGCAATGTCTCGGCTTGGCTGCCCGGATTCGACGACTCGCTCTGGATGGTGATCGGGACGCCCCTCAACAGCTGGCAACTCGCCGCGGCAGAGCGCGGCCCGGGCATTGCCGTGTTTCTGCACCTGGCCCAGCACCTCGCGGAGCGCGTCGAACGCGACGGAGCGCTGCCGCATCCGGTCTACTTCGTGGCGACCGGCGGGCACGAGATTTTCCAGATCGGCCTTCAGCGGTTCCTGAGCTGCTGGAACCCGGACCGCATTGGCGCATACATCCACGGCGGCGCGTCGTTGATCAGCCGCGGGCACGACACCGGTCCGGACGGCGAGCCGGTTCCGCAGGACCAGGCTGCGCGCACCCGGACACTGAGCATTTCGGAGAATATTCCGCTCCGCCGCATCGCCAACCCCGCCTTCTCCGATCCGGCGCTGGCGCCGCTCTTCAATTTTGCGCCCATACTGTTTAACCCCGGAGAAGCCGCGCTGGCCTGGGAAGCCGGCATTCCGACGGTGAGCCTGGCGGGGACCAACGTCTATCACCACACCGCGGGCGACGACGAGAGCCAGATCCTGGACAAGGCGGTCGTGCCGATCCTCGGAGCCTACCGCACGGTTGTCGACCAGTTGCTCGACGGCGAACTCGCGCGCGTTCGCCGCGCCGAGATCGGCGGCGCGCTGCGCGGGCCGCCATCGTCCGATTTCCCGTGCGCCGGCGTGCCCGCGGGCATCGGCAGTGCCGCCGCCGACTAGAACAGCGGTTCGGGCCCCAGCGGCACCACCCCGGTGGGATTGATGGTGCGATGGCTGTAGTAGTAGTGCTGCTTGCAGTGCTCCAAGTTCACCGTCTCGCGCACGCCTGGAACAGCGAGCAACGCATGCAGGTAACGATGCAGCGCGGGGTAGTCACGAATGCGCCGCTTGTTGCACTTGAAGTGGCCGTGGTACACGGCGTCGAAGCGCACCAGGGTGGTGAACAGCCGCCAGTCGGCCTCGGTGATGCGGTCCCCACACAGCCAGGGCTGACGGCTCAGTCGTTGTTCCAGCCCATCCAGTGTCGTGAACAGCTCGTGGTAGGGCTTTTCGTAGGCTTCCTGGGTCGTCGCGAAGCCGCATCGGTAGACGCCATTGTTGACGCGATCGTAGACCTCGGCGTTGACGGCGTCGATCTCGGCCCTGAGCGCCTCGGGGTAGTAGTCGTCATGGTTGCCGGTGATCGCGTTGAAGGCTGTATTGAACATACGGATGATTTCGGCCGATTCGTTGGACACGATGGTGTCCCGCTCCTTGTCCCATAGCACCGGGACGGTTACGCGCCCGGTGTAGTCGGGCTTGACGTGGGTGTAGAGCTGATGATGGAAGCGGTAGCCATGCAGCGGTTCCGGCGCCGGCTTGTATTCCCAACCGTGCTCCAGCATGTGCGGGTGCACCACGGACACGCCGATATGCGCTTCCAGCCCTTTGATGGCCCGAAAGATCAGCGTGCGATGCGCCCAGGGGCAGGCCAGCGAGACGTAGAGGTGATAGCGCCCGCTCGCGGCGGCAAAACCGCCCTCGCCGCTCGGCCCAGGCTCTCCATCGGCGGTGACCCAGTGGCGGAAGCCAGCATCTTCACGCCGGAAGGCACCGCCCGTACTCTTGGTGTCGTACCACTCGTCGCGCCACACGCCGTCAACCAAGCGTCCCATGCTTCACTTCTCCGAATCGTTGGTGGGCCCAGCATACTAGTCTGTGGGCCCTCCACCTCCGCAGCTTTGGACAAGACCACCGGCAACGCTCCTTGCAATACACCTCCGCCATCCGGCCTGATCACCACTCCATCCTTCCCATGACGCGCCCTATCGAGACACAAAACCCCAGAGCCGATGACTACTGGCAGGACATTGATCTCAAGGTCGTGTGTCGCTTAACCGGGTTCAGCCGCGCTGAATTCCTTGAAAGGGCTGGCATGAGCGAGCAAGACTTCTTGACGGGTGATCACAAACAGATCAACCGAAGCCTTTGGGAGACGGCGGAAAAGCTGACTGGGCTGCCCTATATCGGGCTCGAGATTCTTCACGAGCTGAACTTGGGGGATTATCGCGATCTGGGTTTGGCAACGATCACTGCCAAGGATCTGCGTGCGGCAATCCAGGACCTGGTCACCCTTTCCGGGCTTTTCACGGAATCCTGGCATTTTCGCTTTGTGGACCACTCCCAACACCCCGCGGTCATCATTGAAGAGCAGGAATCTCCCTTTCGCTTCACCCATCACTCCATGGACTCAACGGTCGCAGTGGGCATCTTCCTTGCCCGCACCCTGTTGGGAAAATCCGGGTACGACATCTACCGCGCCAACTTCAAGCATTCTGGCTTCGGCGCAGAAGCCCAGTATGAAGCGCGATTGGCCTGTGCCTGCCGCTTTGATCAACCCCACTACAGCGTCGAATTTTCGGCAGAAAGCCTTTGCCACCCGATGCCGCTGTGCAATCCTCAGCTTCACGAGCATCTTGTGACTCAGCTACAGCCACATGTACAGCAGGATGATTTGCGCGAGAAAATCCGGGTGGCGATTCATGGGCTCATCAAGCAACGCGTTTGGCCCAACAGGCAAAGAGTAGCCAGTGTCGTGCACCTTGGGGAACGCACACTGCTGCGCGAACTGAAGAAGAAGGAAACGACCTTCCGCGAAATTCAGGAGCACGTGCTGGAAAAGGAAGCGCGAAGGCTGCTCATGGCTGGCTATTGCGCCGACAAGGTGGCGGAACACCTTTGCTACTCCAGCAGTTCACCTCTGGCGAGGATGATCAGGAAACGCACCGGCAAGACACTGTCTGACTTGCGTACCAGCCTGGCGGATCATTAGCCATTCGGCCGGGGCACGAAAAAAATGGGGGCTTGCGCCCCCATTTTTCTTGATGCCTATCGCCCCATTATGGTCCGACGCACACCGAATAGACCTCCACCGCGGAAAGCGCATTCAACACCGAGCTGAAGTCCAGCCGGACCGCGTTGAAGGGGCTGCTCGTCTCGAAGGTCAGTACCTGCAGCCTCGGGTCGCCCAGCAATGCAAGAAGGTCCAGCCCAAGCAGCCCGGCGCTGACCTGCTGCGATTCCTGCGTCACGCCACCGATAAAGGTGGTAATGGTCGCGCCTGACAGGAGATCCAGGCTCAACACGTCATCCGGGTTGGCAACAACAAAGCCCACGCGCTGCCCAGCCGGGTAGATCGTGTCCAGATCCGTGACCTGCAAGAAGGTGCCCGAAAGCAGGCCCAGGGTTGCGGACAAGCGCGCCGCCGTCTGGAAGAGCGGACCTGGGTCCGCGTCATCGATCGCATTGTTTTGGTCGGTCACCGAACAGATCAGACACAATCCGGTCACGCCACTGTTCACCGTCACATTGTTCTCGAATGCCAACAGTGGCTTGAAACTTGAAGTGCGCGAGCACGCCAGGCCGCCAAAGCTCGCGTCGCAGACGTCGCCGATACCGTCAGCATCGGTATCCGCCTGGTCGGCATTGGCTGTGAGCGGACAGTTGTCCGTGTCATTCGGGACGCCGTCGCCATCCCGGTCGGAATCGCACACGTCGCCAACGCCGTCGCCGTCCGCATCCGCCTGATCGGCATTGGCGACAAGCGGGCAGTTGTCGACGCCATCGCCTACCCCATCGCTGTCGGAATCCGTATTGCTGTCGCAGGCATCGCCTTCACCATCGGCGTCCGCATCGGCTTGATCCGGGTTGGCGTTCAACGGGCAGTTGTCCACATCGTTCGCGACAGTGTCGCCATCGATGTCGTCGTCGCAGATGTCCCCTACGCCGTCGCTGTCGAGATCCTCCTGGCCGGCATTGGCGTCCATAGGGCAATTGTCTGACGCGTCGTCGACATTGTCGCCGTCATCATCGCTGTCGCAGACATCGCCCGTACCATCACCGTCGAGGTCTTCCTGATTGGGATTGGCAACGAGGGGGCAGTTGTCGACATCATCCTGGATGCCATCGCTGTCGGAATCGGTGTTGTCGTCGCACAGATCACCGATGCCGTCATTGTCTGAATCCGTTTGATCGGGATTTGCGACCAATTCGCAGTTGTCGTCGGCATTGTTGACACCATCACCATCGATGTCGGTATCGCAGACATCACCGATCCCGTCAGTATCCGCGTCCGATTGATTGGGGTTGGGTGTCGCGGGACAGTTGTCCGCACTATCCGGAATGCCGTCATTGTCAGCGTCAACTGTGCCGTCACATGCGTCACCCACCCCATCATTATCCGCATCGGTTTGATCGGGGTTACTGATGGAAGGGCAATTGTCGACGGTATTGGCGATGCCGTCGCCATCCCGGTCGGGATCGCATACGTCGCCGACACCGTCTCCGTCCGCGTCCGCCTGATCGGGATTGGCGTCAAGCGGACAGTTATCCACATCGTCGAGGATCCCGTCGTTATCCACATCGCCGGTGACATCGCAGGCGTCACCGATTCCGTTATTGTTCAGATCTGCCTGATCGGGATTACTGATCGACGCGCAGTTATCGACGGAATTGGCGATGCCGTCTCCATCCCTATCGGCATCACACACGTCGCCGACCCCATCTCCATCCGCATCTGCCTGATTGGCATTGGCGTCGAGGGGGCAGTTGTCGTTTACGTTGGGAATACCGTCGAAGTCGGCATCCGTTGGACTACCGCCCCCATTTCCGCCGGTTGAACCGCCATTGCCGCCTCCATTGCCGCCATCCGCCGAACAGCCAGCGAAAGCAATGGCGGCAAAAGCGAGCAAAACATAGGCGACTCTTGTACGGATCTCTTGCATGTCATCCACTCCTGTTGGTAGTCGGGCTTAGTCCGTGCCCATGACCCTGAACTCGACACGCCGGTTAAGGGCGCGCCCCGCGGCAACCTCATTGCCTGCGATCGGTTGGCTTTCGCCATAGCCCTTGGCACGCAGACGCGTGCTCCGTACCCCTTTCGAGATCAGGTAATTGCGAACCGACTCCGCGCGCGATTGCGAGAGATTCAGGTTGTAGCTCGCCGAACCCTGTGAGTCGGTATGTCCAGCCACTTCCACTTCCAGGCTGGGCTGCCCCATGAGCGACCGGGAAATGTCCGAGAGCACGACCTTGGAAGAGGGAAGCAGTTCGGCGGAATCGACTTCAAACTGCACATCCTCCAGCTTGATGACCTGGCGCTGCTTGACGCAGCCATACTGGTCCACCTGCGCAGACGCCAATGTGTTGGGGCAGCGGTCGACACCATCCACCACGCCATCATCGTCGCTATCGGCCGGCTGGGCGGGAACGGTTCTCACGACCGGCACCTCCACCCGCTGCGGCACTTCGACGTACTTGGTGACCACCTTGGTCTTGCCCAGGGGCACCTGCAGCCCTAGTCCGAAGCGCCAATCGCCAAAGCCGTCATCGAATTGGTCGTAGAAATAGCGCACTTCGCCACGAATCTGTAGCCCGCTATTGCCCATTTCGGAAGTGACGAACCCCAGACCGGCGTCCGCATACAGACTGGTCTCATCGCCGCTATCCGGGAAGACGTCGTTGTACACCGCGCCAATACCGAGCAGAACAAAGGGCTGCAAAGCGGCCGAATTGGTAAGTCGATAAACCGCATCAAGCCCAAGAGAGGTTTGATAGAAATCCGTGCCGCCATTCGAATCGGTATCGAGGTTCGTGCCTGCGATCAGTCCTTCGATGAACAGTCTTTGTGACAGCCGATGACCATAGAGCGCATGTACACCGACGCCCTCGTCGACGCCTCGACCCTCATCGGGGGACACGTAAACGGGAAGAATGCCGAGGTAGCGATTCGTGGTGTCGCCCGATGCTTGGACGGTAGGAACCGCAACGATCGAAAGCCACATCGTGATCGTGGCGAGGACGAGACGCTTGACGTTGTTCAGTGCCGTGCTTCTGTGAATAGGATCGTCGAAGCGGTTGTTTTTATGGAGAAGCATTTTGGTTGGGGGTCCCGAAAATGGCATTTGGTCGTTATGTTCACATGCCGCTTGGGAATGAAGAACGACACTTCGGGACAAGTTCCGCACACTTCGTGACATTCGTTGCGCGCCCACCCACACGCACGCTGGCAGGCAGCGATATGCCACCTGCCAGCGGTGCCTAGCAGTGGAAGCTCCTATTTTTCGCGCGCTCTTCGGAGGCGCCCGCCTCCCTCGCCACGCAGGCGCTATGCAGAGGTGGTAGTGGAAGCGCTACGTTCGGCGGATCGCGTCAGATCGTGGCTCCGAATGAGACGGAACTCCCGAAAGTTGGGGTGTCGCATCTCCTTGCGGTACTGCCGCGGCGTCCACGGATAGATGTTGGGAATCCCGTCTTTGTCGAGATACCAGCTCTGGCATCCGCCCGTCACCCAGACAGTGCGCTGGACGGCTTCGGTCATGGCCGTGTTGTACTGGCGGAAGGCTTCCTCGGTGGGGGCCATCGCGACAAGACCGTCTCGCTTCATTTTCTCCATGCAGGCGATGACGTAATCGATCTGGTGCTCGGTGACCATGATCAACGAGATGTTGCCGATCGGTCCGGTCGGGCCTTCAAGCATCCAGAAATTGGGGAAGCCCGGCACGCTGGTGGCGCGGTGCGCGCGGGGGCTTCCTTCCCACTGGCTGCCAAGTTCCTGTCCGCCCTCGCCGATCACGCGCGTGGGAAGAATGAAGCGGTCCGCCTGGAAGCCGGTCGCCAGCACCAGCACATCCAGCTCATGCAGGCGTCCATCGCGGGTGCGTACGCCCTTGGACTCAATGCGCTCGATGCCGTCGGTCACAAGCTCTGCATTGTCGCGCGAGATCGCCGGATAGAAGGTCGAGCAGAAAATGAGTCGCTTGCAGGCTGCCGCGTAGTTGGGAGTCAGCTTCTCGCGGAGAACCGGGTCGGGGACGTTCTTGCGAAGGTTGCGACGGCACGCCCAGTCCACATAACGAAGCAAGAGCTTGTTACCGAGCGTGGCGCGGACGAAACTCTGCTCGATGCTGAAGGCGACACCCCAGTAAACGGCGGTATTGAGTGCCGGCACCTTGCGCAACAGCGTTTTCCAATAGGTGCCGTAGGCTTTCTGTGGCAGCGGATGAATCCACTGCGCCGTGCGCTGGAAGAGGCTGAGCTTGCCGACCTGGTCGGCGATCTCGCCAACGATTTGCGCCGAAGTGGACCCAGTGCCGATGATGCCGACACGCTTGCCTTGCAGATCGAGCTGGGTGTTCCAGCGCGCAGTGTGAAAGGCCTCACCCTCAAAGTCCGACAGTCCGGGGATATCCGGTATCGCGGGGTGGTGCAGCACACCAGTCGCCGAAATCACGATATCGAAGATCTCGGTCTCACCGCCGTTGGTGGTCAGTTCCCACACGGGAGCCACATAGCGCAGTTCTTCGACCCGCGTATTGAAGCGCACATCGCGCAACACGCCATGCTTCCGTGCGGTGGATTCCATGTAGCGCTGGATCTCCGGCCCATGCGAGAAACGATGGGACCAATCTGGGTTTTTTTCGAAAGAGAACTGATAGAGATAGGACGGGATGTCGCACGACAGGCCCGGGTACTGGTTCTCCCGCCAGGTGCCGCCAACGCGGTCCGTCTTCTCAAAGACGGTGAGATCGTTGTAGCCAGCCCTGCGCAGCTTCACCACAGCGGCAATACCGGACATGCCGGCGCCGATGATGGCGATACGCGGCATTCGCCCACTTTGGGTCCAGGGCGCGAGCGGCGTCGATTCAGGGTTGGTTGCGCTGTCTGCAGGCATCGCTGTCTCCTCGGGTGGAATACGGTGGACGTCAGTCTCGCTCCTGCGCAGCCCTTGAGGAATGATCATCCGAGGCAGATACATGATATTTTACGACAAGAGCTCTGAAGCCCGGATCGCTCGCATACACGCTCCATGACCCACTCTCCCGCGCTGCATCTCGCGGTCTCGTTCTGGTCACCGCTGCGACTGGCCTATGGGCTGCTGCCGATGCTCGAATTGCTCGATCGCTATGCATTGGATGCCGACCGCTTGCTGCAAGAGGCCGGAATCGCCCGCTTCGGTGTCATGGATCCGAGCTACACCATCACCGTGCAGCAGGAGATCGCCTTTCACACGAGCTGCTTTCTGCGCATCCCGAGCGCTGCGCTCAGTTTGGAAGTCGCGCGCGAGTACGGTTTGCGCGGCTTCTCGGTGTTGGGCCTGGCCATGCAGGCAAGCAAGGACGTGCTGTCGATGCTGCGTCTGATCGCGCGCTACCCCCGGCTCGCCTGGGGCATGTTCGATGGCGAACTGACGCTGGATGACCGCGGATTACGCATTGCCTTCCGACCGCAACCGCGGCTGGGCCGGGCCGAAGGCTTCTTCGCCGAACGCGATCTCGCCTGTGCACTGGTCATGGCCGAGGAGGCGACGCAACAGCGCTTCCCGCTGGAATCCGTTCACTTTCGTCATGCCTGTACCGGCGACCCCGCCGGCTACGAAGCCTTCTTCGGCTGCCCGGTGCACTTCAACGCCGAGCGAACCGGCATCCGCGCCGCGCACGACGCCGCCTTGTTTCCCTTGCCGCAGGCGGATGCCCGCATCTGCGCCTTCTATACCGCCCAGTGCGCGGTCATGGCGCGCAGCATCGACCAGCCCTTTCGCTATACCGAGGCCGTGCGTAACCGGCTTCTGGAAAGCGCCGTCATGCCCGATCTTCCTGCGCTCGCGCAGCGCATGTATCTGACCGAACGCACCCTGCAGCGGCGTCTGCGCGCGGAGGGCGTCTCTTTCTCCCAGGTGCTGCGCGAGGCGCGGCGCGAGCGTGCCGAACAGTTGCTGAGCGAAAGCCGAGCCTCCATGGAGCAGATCGCCACCACCCTTGGCTTCGGCGACGCGGTGGCCTTTTCCCACGCCTTCAAGTCGTGGACCGGGCAATCGCCGTTGCGCTGGCGGCGGAAGGCCACGGCCCATGCAGCGGCACCCTCGGCCGGGAGCGCCTGCTGAGCATGGAGAGACGGGGCCTCAACCGACGGAGGCTGCAAGAGGGCTGAGGCATAATGGCGGGCGCGCGCCGGTCGCGCCGGAAGGTGGTCTTTGCCGCCTTCCCCGCCGGTGAATCACGCTTCTCGCTCGCCCTTGTCCCTTTGATGACGCCAACGCCTACAGCGCTCCAGCCACACCCAGCAACGGAACGGGCCGAAGCTTCGGCCTGGCGCTTCTGCGTGGCGCCCATGATGGACTGGACCGACCGCCACTGCCGGTTTTTTCTCCGACAGATGTCGCGCCATACGCGTCTGTATACGGAGATGGTGACCACCGGTGCGCTTTTGCACGGCGATGTGGCGCGGCATCTGGACTATCACCCGGACGAACATCCGTTGGCGCTACAGCTGGGCGGGAGTGACCCCGTCGCACTCGCGCAGTGTGCCCGCATGGCCGAGGACTGGGGTTATGACGAGGTCAATCTCAACTGCGGCTGCCCCTCGGATCGCGTACAAGGTGGCGGTTTCGGCGCTTGTTTGATGCGCGAGCCGCGGCGGGTAGCGGACTGCGTGGCCGCCATGCGGGCGGCCTGTTCCCTGCCAGTGACAGTGAAGTGTCGCATCGGGGTCGATGATTGCGACGACGATACCTTTCTCGATGCCTTCATCGCACCCATCGCCGACGCTGGCTGCGACGTTTTCATCATCCATGCCCGCAAAGCCTGGCTTCAGGGCCTGTCGCCGAAGGAGAACCGCGAGATTCCGCCCCTGAACTATGCGCGTGTGCGCGAGCTCAAGCAGGCCCGACCGGATCTGCACATCGTGCTGAACGGTGGCCTGGCCACAGTGCCTGAGGCGACCGAGCAACTCGCCGTGTTCGATGGCGTCATGTTGGGGCGCGCCGCCTATGACAATCCCTGGCTGCTGGCAGACGTCGATCCCTTGTGCTTCGGAGCGCCGGCGCCGGTCAGAAGTCGCTGCGAAGTGCTGGAACGCATGCGCGACTACATCGCCCAAGCCCACGCAGAAGGCACGCCGGTGGCGGCCATCACGCGTCACATGCTGGGGCTCTACCGTGGGCAGCCCCGAGGGCGCGCATTCCGGCGGCTGCTCGGCGAATCGGCGCGGGCGCCCGACACTACCGCTGCCCTGATCGATGACGCCATCGCGTTGCTGCATCCCAAACCCAGCACCGCACAAACTTTTTCCGCTGATCCACAAGAGAACAAGGCAACCGCATGATGATTCGACGATTTGCTGTAAGCGCCGCGCTGGGCGCAGCCGCTGCCACTGGCGCTGCTGGAGCCGAAGGCCAGGATGGCCCGCAGGTCATTATTCACACCAGCGAGGGCGCGATCACGCTGCAACTCGCTCCAGAAGAAGCGCCGTTATCGGTGGAGAATTTCCTGGAATACTCGCGGGCCGGGCATTACGACGGTACGGTCTTTCACCGCGTCATCCCCGGCTTCATGATCCAGGGCGGCGGTATGGACGCGCAGATGCAGGCACGCGCGACGCGTGCGCCCATCCAAAACGAGGCGAGTAACGGACTGGAGAATGCGCGTGGCACCGTGGCAATGGCGCGCACCAGTGCACCGCATTCCGCTACGAGCCAGTTCTTCATCAATCTGACAGATAACGATTTTCTCAATCCAGGTGGCGTCGACCCGCACGGTTACGCTGTTTTCGGTCAGGTGACTGATGGGATGGAAGTCGTTGACGCCATCGCCAAGACCCAGACCACGCGTCGTGCGGGCCACGCCGATGTGCCGGTCGAACCCATCACCATCGAATCGGTCGAGGTGGTCACGGGCCCTTGATCGCAGCCGACCCGCAGAAGGAGGTGCTGTTCGCCTCCGATATGCACCTGCCAGCAGGGCCGTCCGAGTATCGCGATGCCTTGCTCGCGCTGCTCGAGGGCCCTGCGCGGCAAGCGCAGGCGCTGTTTCTGCTCGGCGATGTCTTTGAGTACTGGCTGGGCGACGATGTCAGCGGCCAGGATCATGGCGAGACCCTGCGCGCGCTGGCGCACTGCGCCAAGACGGGCACGCGGCTGTATTTCATGCCCGGCAACCGGGATTTCCTGGTCAGTGATCGCCTGCTCACCCGCTACGGCATCACCCTGTTGCCCGATCCGGTGATCGTGGCCTTGCCCGACGGCCCCGCCCTGCTATCGCATGGGGATCAGTGGTGCACGCAGGACGAGGCGTACCAGCGCTGGCGACGCTTCGCGCACTGGCGGCCAGCCCAGGCTGGCTTCCGCGCTCTGCCGCGCCGCCTGCGGCGCCAACTTGCGCAGCGGCTGCGGGCACGGAGTCAGGCGCTGGGCCGCATGACGGCCGACGACCTGCTCGATGTGAACCCGGCTGCGGCCGAGCGTGCTTTCGCGACCTTTGGCGTGCGGCGCATCATCCATGGCCATACGCACCGCCCCGACATCCATGCCATGCGCGGCGGAACGCGCATTGTTTTGCCCGACTGGCGACCGGGCGACTATCGCTACCTGCGCGCTGATTGTCGGGGCCTGACCATCCATCGGATCAGATAAACCCTTTGTCGGCATGAAGCCGATGGACGGGTCATGCGCGACCACACTCGCCCCATGCTCCCCGCACAGAGACTGGTCATGCGCAGCAGCGTCCCTTCCTTTCATCGTCGACCCACCCGGCAACGGGGCGCCGCGGCCGTCTTTGCGGGCATCGCCATGGTGGCGCTGGTGGCCGCCATTGCACTGGTCATCGACATCGGTCAGCTCTACTTCGCCCAACAGAAGCTGCAGAAGCAGGCCAACCTCGCCGCTTTGGATGCCGCACGTCTGGTCGCCCGATGCGAGTCGAACGATCCGCCCTCTTTGGCGGCGCTCAACGCCCGTGTCGACGAAAGCCTTGGCCGCAACCTGCTTGAAGAACCCGACCAGGTCGATGTGTTTATCGATTTCGGCCAGATCGTACTCGACCCCCAGACCTCGCATCGCGCCCTCCAGGAGACCGGCATTCTGGAGGCGGATTCTGTCCGGGTCAGCCTGCGCCGCCCGGCCCCGTCGACGCTCTTCGGGGGCGCCGGGGAAAGCCGCCAACTGACTGCCTCGGCGACCGCGCAGCAGGCAGCCCTAGGGAGCTTCTACCTGGGCACCTCCACCTTGTCGCTCAATGGTGGCCTGCTCAATCAGGTCCTCGGCGGGTTACTCTGTGCCAGTGGGGACACATTCTGCCAGAACAATGTGATCGCCCTGGATGTCGCGAGCGCGCGTTCGGGCCTCCTGGCGCTGGATGTCACCGCCAGCCAGTTGGCTACCGCCGTGGGCGTGTCGGTGCGGGATCTGGCCGACCCATTGGAACTCTCCTTGATGACGCCGGTGTTGCCCGAGGTCTTTGACGGCCTGGCTGGCGCCCTTTCCGGGACCGCAAGCGCCACCATCGTCAATCTGCTGCAAGGGCTGGGTGATACCGCCGAGGCCTACCAGGTTGCGCTTGGCGACGTCTTCGACAGCTTCGCCGCAGAGAGCCCGGACGCACCCGTGATCAATCTGGGTGATCTATTGATTGCCCTCGCTCAGGCCAGCCGTGCCGATGACAGCGGCGTCTCATCGATCTTCCTTCCGATCAACCTGAACGTCCCCGGCGTGGCGGAAGTCGGCGTCTTCGCCAATATTCTTGAACCGCCGAAATTCAGCGGTGTGGGACGCCCAGGCGAGTTGATGGCGGAAAGCGCACAGGTGCGTCTTGGCATACGCATCAACTCGGGTGCGGTACTGACAACGCTGACCAATACCTTGCAAGGGCTCATCAATGGCCTCATCAGTGGATTGGTAGGCGCACTCACCGGTATCTACGTCAACTTGGATATCGCTGCCCTGCCTTTGAACATCGGTATCGACATCGGTGTGAGCAAGTCCAGAGCCAATCTCGACAGCTTGAGTTGTCCGCGCAATGGCACCAATGACGGCATGCCCATTGCCGAGCTCAGCGCCAGCCCGGCATTGGCCACGGTCGATATCGGGCACTTCGACGGCAGCGCCTTGAGCGCGCCGCCCCTGAACACGCCGACGGACAGTCGCTTCGAGTTGCTGGGTCTCGATATTGACGCGCGGTGTGCAGTCCTCTGTCTGTTAAATCTCGGCAGCACCAGCCTGGAAGCCGCATTAGAACTCAGCTATCTCGGCGTGGGCGGCAGCGACATGCCCATTCCGCTGCCCATGTCCATCCGCGATTTTGAGCGCGAAGACCCAGAGGCACTCGACTTGCCCCCATGGCACCCGGCGATCTGGCGTGCGCATGGTGCGCCGGACGCTCCGCCCAGTCTGGACGGTAGCAATCCGCAAACCGTGTCGTCGCCGCTGATGATCTCACTCAATGCCGATCTTCCGGTGACACAGTCCGGCACCGGTCTGCTTGGGGTCTTGAGTGGCTTGGTGGCAACGGTGGTCGACGCGGTCTTCAATATTCTGCAGCCCTTGCTGGATCTCGTGAATGGCCTGGTGGCCGCGCTCGTTCAACCGCTATTGAGCATTCTTGGCATCCAGCTCGGTACTGCCGAAGTCACTATGCATACCGTCACTGTGGGCCAGCCCCGCCTGATCAGCACCGAGGTCCCGGTACTTCCTCAGGCGGAAGGTTGAAGCGGATGCGCTTCGCGATGCACGGAGCACTCCGCAAGCACTGTCGCGTAGCCATCATACGGAGCCCGATTCACGCCCGCGAAGCTGGCTGATGCGTACGAGGCGCGTAGTCGAGGCCGTGATCGGGAATGCCGCGCCGTCTCGCTTGCCTCTTCCTCAGCGGATGCTCGATCCAAGGTCTTCAAGCTCGACGGTACTGAAGCCTGCTTCGCGTCGCGCGGACTGATTGAGCGGTGGCCGGATGTGCACCCCATAGTCGCTCAACAGCGCAACAAAGGTCGCCTCAGGCGTCAGGCCTCGCTGCGCACAATGCCAATTGAACCAATGGCTTCCAATGGCAACATGATGCACCTCCTCAGCCAGGATGGTGCGCAGAATGGCCGCGCTGTCATGATCGCCGGCCTGTTCCAGGCGCTGGATCATGCCCGGCGTCACATCCAGGCCTCGCGCTTCGAGCACGCGCGGTACGAGCGCCATGCGGTGCAGCGGATCATGCGCGGTCTTCTCGGCCATCTCCCAGAGCCCGTTATGCGCCGGCAGGTCGCCATAGTGGGCATCGTAGTCCTGCAAGCGCCGGACGAGCATCTGGAAATGGCGGGCCTCATCCTGTGCGACGGACCACCAGTCGTAGTAGTAGGCCAGCGGCAGCGCGCCAAAGCGGACGATGGCGTCCAGCGCCAGGTTGATGGCGTTGAACTCGATATGCGCCACGGCGTGCAGTAGGGCCACGCGGCCGGCCGGCGTGCCGAGACCGCGGTGGGCCACTTCGCGCGGATGCACCAGCACCGGATGCTGCGGACGGCCCGGATGCGCCGCAGTGGGCAGCCCTTCGTTACCGGCATGCGCGGGTTGTTCCGTTGGCGCACGCAGCGCTGCGACTGCGGCGCATTTGGCTTCCGGTGAGGTCGCGCGTAGCGCCTCCGCCACCGTGGCCAGCCATGGGTCGCCCTTCATTTGCCCTCAGGCCTTGAGCGCAGCGCGAATGTCGTCGACCAGGTCCGCCGCATCCTCCAGGCCGATCGCGAGGCGCACCAGCCCGTCGCCGATGCCGGCGCGGGCGCGCGCCTCGGCTCCGATCCGCATATGGGTGGTGGAGGCCGGGTGCGTCACCGTGGTGCGCGTATCCCCGAGGTTGGCCGTGATGGATGCCAACTGCAGACGGTTGATGAAGCGCCACGCCGCCGCCTGATCCGCAAGATCGAAGCTGACGATCCCGCCGAAGCCGCGCTGCTGGCGCTGTGCCAGCGCATGCTGCGGGTGGGAGGACAGTCCGGGATAGTAGAGATGGCGCACCTGCGGATGGCCGTCCAGTGCCTCGGCCACTTGTCGCGCCCGCGCCTCGTGGCCCTCCATGCGCACCTGCAGGGTTTCCAGGCCCTTGAGAAAGGTCCAGGCGTTGAAGGGGCTCATCGAGGGCCCGCAGGTCCGCATGAAGCGGAACAGCGTGCCCGCAACGGTCTCGGCATCTCCCACGATGGCTCCGCCGACGCAGCGACCCTGCCCGTCCAGATACTTGGTTGCCGAGTGCATGACCAGATGTGCGCCCAGCGCCATCGGTTGCTGGAAGACCGGTGTCAGGAAACAGTTGTCGACGACCAGCCGGGCGTCGGCATCACGCGCGATCTGCGCCACTGCCGGGATATCGACGATCTCGCACAGCGGGTTGCTGGGGCTTTCGACAAACAGCATGCGCGTGCGCGCGGTGACGGCTGCGCGCCAGCCATCGAGATCACAGGGGTCGACGTAGCTGAAATGCAGGCCGAAGCGCTTCAGGATGTTCTCGAACAGTGAGATGGTGGAGCCGAACAGCGTCCGTGAGGCCACGACATGGTCGCCCTCGGACAGCAGCGCCATGCATAGGGTCAGAATGGCGCTCATGCCGGAGGCCGTGCCGATACCGGCCTCCGCGCCCTCCATAGCGGCCAGTCGTTTCTCGAAAGCCTCTACGGTCGGGTTGGAAAAGCGCGAATAGACATAGCCGGTCTCGCGTTCCGCAAAGATCTCGGCGGCCTGTTCGGCCGAGGTGAAGCAGAAGCTGGAGGTGGCAAAGATCGCGGGGGAATGTTCGCGCCAGGATGTCCGCGCCTCCGCGCCACGCACGCCGAGCGTGCCGGCACCGTAGCCAGCGTCCTTGCGATGATCGGGGGAATCAGCCATGGGCAGCGTTATGAATTTCCAGCGGCATGCCAGGGCCATTGTCCTGGCGGCCCTTTTTGGCCGCGTCCGAGCGGAACAGTTCCAGCTGATCGAGGTAGTCGCGCGAGATGTCCTGGGTCACGTATTCCCCGGTGAAGACCGAGCAGTCGAACTGCTCCAGCTTCGGATTGCCCTCGCGGATGGACTCCTTCAGATCCTCCAGATCCTGGAAAATGAGGCGATCGGCCTGCAGCGCCTGCTCGATTTCCGCCTCGCTCAGGCCGTTGGCGACCAGCTCCGACGCTGTGGGCATGTCGATGCCGTAGACATTCGGGTAGCGCACCGGCGGCGCCGCCGACGCGAAGTAGACTTTGCGCGCACCGGCGTCGCGCGCCATCTGAATGATCTCGCGCGAGGTCGTGCCGCGCACGATGGAGTCATCCACCAGCAGCACATTCTTGTCCTGAAACTCGAGATCGATCGGGTTGAGCTTCTGGCGCACGCTCTTTTTGCGCAGCGACTGGCCCGGCATGATGAAGGTACGACCGATGTAACGGTTCTTGATGAAGCCCTCGCGGTACTTCACGCCGATGCGGCCAGCCAGCTCGGCCGCTGCCGTCCGCGACGATTCCGGTACCGGAATGACCACGTCAATGTCGTGCTCCGGCCACTCGCGCAGCAGCTTGTCGCCCAGTTTCTCGCCCATGCGCAACCGCGCCTTATAGACATAGACATCATCGAGAACCGAGTCCGGCCGCGCCAGATAGACGTATTCGAACAGACAGGGCGCACACTGCGGCTTGGCGGCACATTGCTGCCGCAGCAGCGTGCCGTCCGCGGTAACCACCACCGCCTCGCCGGGGGCGATGTCGCCGATGATCTCGAACTGCAAGGCGTCGAGGGCCACCGATTCCGAGGCCACCATGTAGTCGTCGCCGTCGGGGCCCCGTCGCCGTCCGAGGATCGCCGGGCGGATGCCAAAGGGATCGCGGAAAGCCACCATACCGTAGCCGGTGATCAGCGCCACACAGGCGTAGGCGCCGCGCGCACGCGCGTGCAGCTCGGCCACCGCGGCGAAGATGTTCTCCGCCGACAGCCGACCGTCACCCTGCTCCATGAGCTCGTGGGCGAAGATGTTGAGCAGGATTTCCGAGTCGGAATCGGTGTTGATGTGGCGGCGGTCGTCCGCGAAGAGCTCGTCCTTGAGCGCCTTGGTATTGGTCAGATTGCCGTTGTGCGCAATCGAGATGCCGTAGGGCATGTTGGTGTAGAGCGGCTGCGCCTCGGCGGCGCTGGCCTCGCCGGCGGTGGGATAGCGCACGTGGCCAATGCCCATGTGGCCGATCAGACGCGCCATCTGCTCATCCCGCTGAAAAACATCGCGCACCAGGCCGAGATCCTTATGCAGATAGAGCTTACTGCCTGCGTTGGTGAGAATGCCGGCAGCGTCCTGCCCGCGGTGTTGCAGCACGGTGAGCGCATCAAACAGATCCTGATTGACTGGGGCGTTGGTGGAAACGATGCCTGCAATGCCGCACATGGGCGCTACTCCGGGGCCAGTGGCGCGAGCACTGCAGCGCGCTCGCCGTCAGATGGTTGGATATCCTCGACCCACTCGCGAGGCAGCTGCTCGCGCGCCCAGGCGGCGTAGGGTTCGAGGGATTGAATGAGTACCGACGACTGCCACCAGGGCTCGCGATCCAATACGGTGAGACCGGCGCCGGCGATGATGAGGATGACCAGCAACAATCCGCGCGCGGTGCCGAAGAGGGCCCCGAGGGCGCGATCCGCGCCGGAGAAAGGCGTGCCGCGGATGGCGGCCGCCACCAGATAGGTTACGACGGAGCCCACGATCAGCGCACCGATAAATACCGCCAGATAGGCCGCAATCAGCCGCGCCGGATCGAGTGCGATCAGGTCCACGAGCCAGCGGTCCACCGTCGGGCCGAAAGCGATGGCGGCGATCACTGCCAGCACCCAGCTACTGAGGTTGAGCGCCTCACGAACGAAGCCCCGCAGCACACCAATGAAGGCCGAAACCACGATGGCCGCGATTACACAGTAGTCAACCCAGTTCATTGCAACCGCCGGCTGAAATCGGCGCGATTGTAACACCCGCGTGACAGGCTTCCGCCGTCGTTGAACGGTCTTTCATCACCGTTCGATGGCGCGTGCGCCGCCGAAACCCGCCGCTTCCACATCGTCCACGGCCGCCTCCGCTGCGCTGGCGTTGCCATATGGTCCGATCTGCAGCCGCCACCAGGCTTTACCGTCGATGCGGACTTCCTTCAAGCGTGCATCGAAACCCCGTTTCTCGGCCCGTTGCTTGCCCGCCCGCGCCATCGCCGGATCGCTGTAGGAGGCGGCCTGGATCCACCAGCGACCAGCCGTTGCTGGTGGCGTAGGCGCTGTCGCGGCCGTGGATGACGCCGCCGGATCGCGCGGGGTCGTCGCCGTCGGCGAAGGCGCGGCTGGAGCTGCGGCTTCGGCAGTCTTCCGTGGCGCTTTCTGCGCCGGCGCGGGAGATCGCGTGCGAGCCGCTGCAGGAGGCGTTGCGGGACGCGCCTCGTTCTCCGCTGTCGCCTGGGCCGGTGCCGATGATGCTGGGGGCGTCTCGACCGGAGA
>JALEHA010000057.1 GCA_022763315.1 Algiphilus sp. | reverse complement strand
TCGGCTGCGGTGGAACGCATGGGTATGGAGTGTGCGCCGCTCTACGCCTATGCCGGCGCTGGCCATCCTGCTGTCCAGGCCTTCGACGCGCTTTGGCAAGATACCCGCAAGGTTCTGGAAAAGCCGGGCCGCAAGGGCAAGACCTAAGGGCGAACTCAGGGTTGCTGCTTCCCCGTGGAACCACGCAGCAGCGCCAGCAGCTGGGATTCGCTTTCCGTCAGGGTGGCGGAGTCGGCGGCGGTCAGGGTGATGTGCCCCACCTTGCGCCCAGGCCGCGGCGCCTTGCCGTAGTGGTGCATGTGCGCGCCTTCCACACCGAGCACCTGGGCGCGATCCGGAAGGCTGCCGATCAGGTTGATCATCACGCAAGGCCCCCGCGTTCTCGTGTCGCCAAGGGGCAGGCCGGTCACCGCGCGGATGTGATTTTCAAACTGCGAGCAGTGGGCGCCTTCGATCGTCCAGTGGCCGCTGTTGTGCACGCGCGGCGCGATCTCGTTTGCCAGTAGGCATTCTTCGGGTCCGACAAAGAATTCAAAAGCCATGACGCCGACATAGCCGAGCGCATCCATCAGGGCCGCGGTGTGTGTTCGCGCCGCTGCCGCAAGCGGCTCATCGGGGCGCGGTTGGGCGCGAACCAGCATGCCGTTGCGGTGCAGGTTCTCGCTGGCGTCATAGAAGCGCATCTCGCCACCGAAGGCGCGCACCGCAATGATGGAGATTTCTCGCTGCAGCGGGATGCGGCCTTCGAGAATCGCCGGTGCTTCGCCGATCGCCTGCCAGGCGGACGGCAGGTCCTCGGCGCTGTCCACCATGGCCTGTCCCTTGCCGTCGTAGCCCATGCGCCGGGCTTTCAGAATGGCAGGCAGACCAATCGCCTCGATCGCCGCCGCAAAGTCCTCGGGGCCGTCGATCGCGGCGAAGGGACCCACTGGAATGCCCAGGCGTTGGAAAAGCTGCTTCTCCCGCAGGCGGTCCTGTGCCACGGCGAGCGCTTCCTGGGGAGGCCATACCGTGGTGTGTGCACTCAGCGTATCCAGGGTCGCCGCGGGCACATTCTCGAATTCCAGAGTGACTACCGGACAGGCGGCCGCCAGGCTTTGCAAGACTTTTGCATCATCAAAATCCGCGCGCAGGCGCTTGCCGACATCCACCGCGCAGGCCGACTCGCTGGGATCGAGAAAGATGCATTCGATGCCCAGCGGGTGGGCGGCGAGCGCCAGCATGCGACCAAGCTGACCGGCCCCGAGCACGCCCAGGCGTGCGGCATCACTGCCGCCAAAGACAGAGGATGCGCTCATTGCGGCGGGAGCTGGTCGTTGCTTTCCACCGCTTCACGCAGTGACTGGCGATAGGCGTCCAGTGCCGCCGCCACTTCCGCATTGCTGAGTCCCACGATGGCCGCCGCAAACAGAGCGGCGTTGATGGCACCCGCCTTGCCAATGGCCAATGTACCCACCGGCACGCCCGCAGGCATCTGCACGATCGAGAGCAGCGAATCCATACCCGACAGCGCCTTTGATTGCACCGGCACGCCCAGAACCGGCACCCGCGTCTTTGCCGCCAGCATGCCAGGCAGATGCGCTGCCCCGCCGGCGCCGGCAATGATGGCTTGCAATCCCCGCTCCACAGCGGTTTCGGCGTAGGCGAAAAGTCGATCGGGCGTCCGGTGCGCCGAGACCACCCGCGCCTCGTAGGGGATGTGGAGGGCGTCCAGCTGCTGCGCCGCGTGCTGCATCGTGTCCCAGTCGGACACGGAGCCCATCACAACGCCTACGACCGGTGCTGTTTCTGCCATGGTTTTGCCTGCTTTGCGCCGCGCATCGCCGCGGAAAAATCGCGCATTATTCCGGCGCGCAGCGCGCTTGGCAATGCCTTGGCCTCAGGGCATGAAGGCGAAATGCGCCCGCAGGCGCGCCCGGTAGACGATTTCGCCCGCCGAAAAGGCTGACGCATCCTGGCTTTCCATCTGGTCGGCCGAGGCGCGCATCATCACACGCGGCTCCACCGGGTGCCGTTGCTCATCGCGCGCATCGACGCTGATCACCCCGCCCACCTGCTTGTCCGATGCCGCCGCGATGGCCTCGGCGTTGGCTCGGGCGTCGCGCATGGCCTGACGCAAGGCCTCGCGCTGATGCGCCTTGGCCTCATGCGCGTACAACCGGGGCGGCGCGATGTGCGTCATGCCCGCTTCGGTGGCCGCGCTCAGGAAATCCGGCAGGCGCTCCAGGCGTTTGATCTGCACCTTGATATCGCGGCGCGCGCGATAGCCGATCTGAATTTGCTGTTGGCGCTTGTCGTCCCAGCGATACTCGGGCGACAGCCGAAGGGAAGTGCTCTGGATGGCGCGATCCTCCGCACCCAGTGCGCGCACCGCCGACAGGAAACGGGCCGCGGCGGCCTCGGCAGCCTTGCTGGCCTCCTCGGCGCTTTCCTTCTTGGATTCCACAGCGACAGACAACTCCGCCCGATCCGGCAACACCCTGACTTCCGCCTCTCCGCTGACCGCGATGCCAGCCGTCGACGCCTCTGCGGCGGCGTGCGCCCAGGATCCAGCCAACAGCATCACACAGGCCAGTAGGGCCGATGGCCCGCGAAACTGCTTCATCATCTCGCTCCTTGTCCGCTTCGTTGCGGGTTTGTACTGGGGGAACACTGCACCCTTGCGCGCAGTCTCAGTACACTGCCAGCCTTTGATTCTGATGGACCGATACTGAATGCCCGCCGAAGAGGAAGTCGTTTCCCTGCAACGCGACGTGATTGCCGCGCTGGTGCCCTCCGGCCAGCGCGTGGAACTGCCCGAAGGCACCGAGGCGCGCATCACGCAGGCGCTGGGTGGCAGCTTCACCGTGATCGTGCAGGGTCACATGTTCCGCATCGAAGGCAGCGATGCCGACTGCCTGGGTAAGGAACCGCCCGCGCTGCCCACCGTGCCGGACAACGCCAGCGCCGAGGATGTGGAGAAAGCCGTCTATGAGCAGCTTTCCACGGTCTATGATCC
>JALEHA010000056.1 GCA_022763315.1 Algiphilus sp. | reverse complement strand
CAACCGCGGTGAAGTGCACTTTGAAGCGGAGATGACGGTACGCCTGGGGCGGGACGCCGAAGGCGGACTGGACCCCGGCGACGCCCTGGCGCATATCGACGCCATCGGCCTGGGACTGGACCTCACGCTGCGCGATGCACAGAACGCGCTGCGCGCGCGGGGCGCGCCGTGGGAGTTGTGCAAGGCCTTCGACGGCGCGGCGCCGCTCGGGCCCTGGCAGCCCTTCGTGGGCCAGGAGCTGCAGGCGCTGCGGTTCACCTGCACGGTCAACGGCGAAGGCCGCCAGCACGCCCACACCGCCCAGATGTTGTTCCCGGTGACGCGGCTGCTGCACATCCTGGCGCAGACCTGGGCGTTGCGCGCGGGCGATATCGTCTACACCGGCACGCCGGCCGGAGTCGGTGCCCTGCAACCCGGCGACACCATCACCCTATCGGGCGCATCCCTGGGCGAGGCAAGCTGGACCTGCCGCTAGCGGGCAGGCCATGAATTTCCTCGCCCATCTCTACATTGCCGAACGGCGCTCTGCCGACCCGACCGGCGCCGTGCTCGGCGACGTTGTGCGCGGCCGCGACCTCAGCCATCTTCCAGAAGCAGTGGCGCATTCGATCCACCTGCATCGCCGCATCGACGCTGTCTGCGATCGCCACCCGAGCACCCGACACGCCCTTGCGCAGTTTCCGGCTGGGCCGCGGCGCTACGCGGGCATCGTGCTTGATCTCTGTGCAGACCACCTGCTCGCCCGGGAATGGCAACAGTGGCACGCCGAGCCGCTGGCGGACTTCTGCCTCGCTCAGGCACAGGCCATTGCCGCAAACAGCGCGGCCTTTGTCGCCATCGGCCGCCCGCCGCCGGAGCCCGCGCGCTTTGCCGCCATCCTGGCCGATTGCGCAACGCTCGATGGCGTGGACCGCGCCCTGCAGCGCATCAGTCAGCGCGCCCGGGAACCGCAGCGCCTGCTCGCCGCCACGCGTCACTGGCGGCGCTACCTCGGCGCGCTGGAGCCGGGCTTCGCGACCCTGCTGCAAGACTGCATTGCGGCTTGAACCGACTACACCCGTGTTGCCTCAGTAACGAAAGCGCGGTGTCACGTCGAGATGCACCGGTCGCCCGACCGCCTCGGCGACGTGGCCGCGCAGATCGCGCAGCGTCTCCGGCCCGTCCCATTGATCGGCGTAGACATCGGCGCGGACGTGCAGGGTGCCGTTGATGAAGCGCACCTGGGTCGCCTCCAGCCGCACAGGGCCCGACGGCAGCACGAAGGCCTGATCACGCAAGCTGTTTTCAGCCTGCCAGACCACATGCATGCGCATGAAGGACAGCGCCAGCGGAATGGCAACAACCACCACCGCCAGGGCCGGATAGATCAGACCGTGCTTGCTGCTGCGCACCGGCCCGTAGCCCAGGACCATGAAGGTGACAGCGCCGGCAAGCGCGATGCCGACGAGGTTGGTGGCGAAGAGCAGAGAGGCGCCCA
This sequence comes from Algiphilus sp., assembly GCA_022763315.1. Taxonomy (GTDB): domain Bacteria; phylum Pseudomonadota; class Gammaproteobacteria; order Nevskiales; family Nevskiaceae; genus Algiphilus. The sequence goes on along the minus strand of JALEHA010000056.1, from coordinate 14,418 downwards.
TCATGATGCGGGTATCCCACCAGCCAATACCAATGCCGATCACTGCCAACGGCGGCACCAGCGCCACCGCAATTGCAACGCCGGGCAGACTCTTCATGACGCTTTCGCGGGCATAGGCGTAGGCCCCTGCCACGCCCGAGAACACCGCCACCGCCAAGTCCAGCAGGCTGGGCTCCAGCCGCGCCTCGATTTCCGGGTTGACCATGCGCATCGGGATGAGAATCGCGATCAGGGCGGCAACGGCCATGGACAGGCCGACGCCCGCGCCGATAGCCACCAATGCCGGCTTGAGCAGTTGCACATCGCGGCGCAGCGCCGCCATCGATACGCAGATGATGGGCGCCATCAGTGGCGCCAGCACCATGGCACCGATGATGACGGCGGCGCTGTCCAGCAGCAGGCCGAGGGTGCCGATCAGCGCGGACAGAATGCTCAAGGTGAAGTAGTCCGGCCCGATGCGCGCGCTGTCCTTGAGCAGCAGGAAGAGGTCCTTGAAATCGTCTTCCAGCGCGTGTGTGAACAGCGGCAGGCGATGACGGATCAGCGCCAACCGCGCCTCGTTCTCGGGCAGATTGCCGAGCTTGAGGGTGTCCTTGCCCTCCTCGTCCGGCCCGTCCATGCCATCGAAGCGCGGGCCGGCATTGAGTCGAAGCCCCTGTGGATGGACGGTGACCTCGATGCGCTTGGCCCGCCGGCGGGTGCCGTCGATGCGGTATTCCAGCTCGCGGTCCGATTCGATGACCAGATGCTGCGTCTTGAGATAACTCAGCGCGCCGGGCAGACGCCCGTTGCTCTTGCGCGTGAAGACCGTGGCGAGCAGGAAGCCCAGATAACGGACGATCGAGGTCGGTGCGACCAGCAGCGCCGTCAGCCTACCATCGCGCGCGGACAGCCCTTCGCCCACCAGCCGGCCGGCCACATTCTCGACATCATTCTCCAGCAGCACAATGCCGGTGACGGCGCAGCGGCGCGGATTGTCTTCCCTGCTCAGGTGCAGCCGCACCGGGCTCGGCGTGATCTGAAAGATCCGTCGCAGCGCCGTCCAGAACAACTGCGCCACGATCGCCCAGCGTCGCCAGAGGCGATCCTGCGCATGCACCACAGCGTGGCCGCGCCGGTCGAGGAAGGGCACATCGCCAACCGCGGCCTGTCCCTGTACCAGTTCCCCATTGCAGCGCAGCACATCGAGTCCGGATTCGGGCATGCGAAAAGCCAGCGCCAATGCTTCGTCCCGGTCGGTAGGCAGGTCGTAGAAGGACTGGCAGCGCGTGGGGCGCCCCACCGGTATCAGACCCAGCCCTGCCTCGTGCGCCTCCGCTGCATCGATCACCTTGAGCATGACGGTGTCATCACCGATCACGACCCAATGCGCCGCCCTGTCCCGGCAACCCGCACCGTTGTCGAGCAATGCCTCCACACTCACTTCCTGCAAATGGATGCCGTGCTGCTCGGCAAATCGACGGGCGCGCGCACAGACCTCCGCGATGGCGCTGTCGCCTTCGCCCTCGGGCGCGGCAGTAACCAGCAGCGCCGCCTCCACCTGGGCCGGTGACGTTGATTCCGGGGCGGAACTGGCGCCCGCCGCCTCTCTCTGCTTGTCAGACATGCGCAGCGCGCTCCTTGCGATGCGAGGTTTCAATGGCCGGGAGCGGCAGCGATCAGATCGCGCGCCATGGCGTCGGCAACGGCGGCCGGGCCGCGCGCTTCGGCGGCGGCCGCGTCCAGAATGCGCAAGAGCACCTCTGGCACGCGCGCCAGATGCGCCTGCATGGCGTCGGGGTCGTAGCGCGGCTGACGCTGGTAATGGATGTCGATGATGCCACCGGCGTTGACCACGTAATCCGGCGCATAAGTGACACCGGCCGCGCGCAGGCGGTCGTCGTCTTCGGCTGTGGCGAGCTGATTGTTGGCGGCCCCCACCACCAACCGCGCATGCAGCCGCGGGATGGTGCCCGCATTCAGCACGGCACCCAGTGCGCAAGGCGCGAAGATGTCGGCCGGTACGTCGTAAATGGCCTCCGGTGCGACGATCTCGGCGCCGGTGGCCGCCGCGCAGGCGTCGGCCGTGGGCGCATGCGCGTCGCAGATCCAGACGCGCGCGCCCGCGTCGACTAGATACTGCACCAGCCGCGCCCCGACCTTGCCGCAACCCTGCACCGCCACCCCGACCCCGTGCAGCTCGCCGCCCGTTTCATCGCGACCGTGGAGCCGCTGCCAGGCGGCGCGCAGCGCCATCCAGACGCCACGTGCCGTCGCTGGCGAGGGATCACCGTCGATCGGGGAATCGGGTACCGGAACACCGGCCACGTGGCGGGTCTCCTCCGCCATACGCACTACATCCGCCACGCTGATGCCCGAGTCCTCGGCGACGATGTAGCGGCCGGCCGCGCGCTCGACGAGGCGACCCATGGCACGCATCAGCGTATCGCTCTTGTGGGCCCGCGGGTCGCCGATGATCACGCTCTTGCCGCCGCCCTGCGGCAGACCGGCCAGCGCCGCCTTGTAGCTCATGCCGCGACTGAGACGGAGAACGTCCGTCAAAGCCGCATCGTCATCCGGGTAGGGGACCATGCGGCAACCGCCGAGCGACGGTCCCAGGCGCGTGCTGTGCACGGCAATGAGTGCGCGCAATCCGCTGTCCGCGTCAAAGCCGAACAGCACGCTCTCGTGTTGGTCAAATTCCGGGTGGTCAAATAGCGACATCGGTGCGTGACCGCAGCCCTCTGGCAGCATTGTGCGAGGCCTATTGTAGGCGTCAGCGCCACCGCAACGGCTGGGCGATAATGCGGCACCCCCTTTTTCCCATCTTGCGCTTTCCTCACGAGGTCCCCCATGAGCAGCAGTGATCCCGTCGTTATCGTCTCCACCGCCCGCACGCCCATTGGCGGCATGCTCGGCGAACTCACCGCCATGGCCGGCCATCAGCTGGGCGCGGCCGCGGTGCGCGCCGCCGTGGAACGCGCCGGCATCGACGGAGCGGATATCGACGAGGCCATCCTCGGCTGCTGCCTGATCGCCGCACAGGGCCAGGCGCCGGCACGCCAGGCGGTGCGCGGTGCGCAACTGCCCGACAGCGTGGGTGCGACCCAGCTCAGCAAGATGTGCGGCTCCGGCCTGAAGGCTGTCATGCTAGCCGACGCCATGCTCACCGCGGGTACCGCCAAGGTGTTGGTGGCTGGCGGCATGGAAAGTATGTCCAACGCGCCCTACCTGCTCAGCAAGGCGCGTAGCGGCTATCGCTACGGTAACGACCGCATCTACGACCACATGGCGCTCGATGGCCTGAATGACGCCTACGAGGCCGACCTGCCCATGGGTGTCTTCGCCGAACGCACCGTCGAGGCCTACCAGTTCACGCGTGAAGCACAAGATGCCTTCGCTATCGAATCGCTGGCGCGCGCCAAGCGCGCCAACGAGGACGGTAGCTTTGCGGACGAGATCGCGCCGCTGGAGATCCCGGTGCGCGGTGGTACGCAGACCATCGACAAGGACGAACAGCCCTTCAAGGGCCGCCCCGACAAGATTCCGCAGCTCAAGCCCGCCTTCAAGAAGGACGGCACCGTCACTGCAGCCAATGCCAGTTCGATCTCGGACGGCGCCGCCGCCCTGGTCCTGATGCGCGCCTCCGAGGCCGAGCGTCGGGGCCTGCAGCCGGTGGCCCGCATCGTCGGCCAGGCGAGCCATGCGCGCCTGCCAGCGGAGTTCACTGTCGCCCCGGTCCACGCCATCAGCAAGCTGCTGGACGGCTGCGGCTGGAAAGCCTCCGATGTCGGCCTGTGGGAAATCAACGAGGCTTTCGCCTGCGTCACCATGGCCGCCATGCAGGAGCACAAGCTCGACCACGCGCGCGTCAACGTCAACGGTGGCGCCTGCGCCCTTGGCCACCCCATCGGTGCCTCCGGCGCCCGCATCCTGGTGACGCTGCTACACGCCATGCGCCGGCACGGCGAGCAGCGCGGCGTGGCCAGCCTGTGCATTGGCGGCGGCGAGGCCGTGGCGGTGGCGGTGGAGCGCGTCTAGCGCCCCCGTCAAGGGCAGCGCGGCGACCCGGGGTGCAGCAATGAAACGCCCAGGCGCACCGGCGCTGGTGGCCATCACGGCCGCCGCGCTGCCGTTGATCAGCGTGCACGTGGCCTGGCTGCTGTCACTGCACTATCAACTGATTCCCGCCTGCAATCCCTACTGGGACGGCTGCACCTCGATCAGCGGCGCCTGTCGGCAAGAACCCGTCATCTTCTGGTTCCGCTTCACCATGCAGCCCTATGGCTGGCTGCTGGTCGCTTTCTGGGCCTTTGCGGCCGCTTGGTGCGCGCACTGCCATCCCGCTGCACGCATCCGACGCTGGGCGCTGCTTGGCTGCGGCGCTACCGGTGCGGTGTTCTACACGCTGTATGCCACCTATCTGGGGGAATCCGGCGAGATTCCCGCGCTGCTGCGGCGCTACGGCATCAATCTCTATTTCTCGATGACGGTGCTGGCGCAGATGCTGTTGATTTCAGTCGCGGCCTCCGCGCAGGTCCTTGGCCCGCGCATGCGGCATGCCTTCGTCACCATCCTCGCGCTGCTGCTGCTGTTGGGATTGGCTTCGCTGCCGCTGCAGTTCATGGACATCACCGAAGCCGAGCAGGACGCCTGGCTCAACGTACTGGAGTGGTGGTACGCCCTGCTGATGGTCGCGCTCTATCCGCTGACCGCTCTGGCCTTCGAGCGCACCGGTTTCCGGCTGCACAGCGTGTGGCAGCCACGCTGAGATCTCCCGAAGAGAACTCGCAACGGCCCGTCAGTCGCCGGCCACCGTCATGCGGCCAATCAGCACGCTGCCCGTGCGCACGCCACCACTGACATCGACGTCCGCGCCCACGGCCTGCACCTGCTCCAGCATGTCCAGCATGTTACCGGCGACGGTGATCTCGTCCACCGGCTCGCAGATCTCGCCACCCCGTACCAGATAGCCGGCCGCGCCGCGCGAATAGTCGCCGGTGACGGTATTCACGCCTTGCCCCATCAACTCGGTGACGAGTAGCCCCTCGCCCATCTCGCGCGCCAGACCGTGCAGATCGTGCTCAGTGGTGGGGCGGGCGACGAGGTTGAAGATGCCGCCGGCATTGCCGGTGCTGCGCAGCCCGAGCCGGCGCGCGCTGTAGGTGGACAGCAGATAGCCCTGCAAAACCCCTTCGTCGACCAGCACGCGCTCCTGGGTGGCTACCCCTTCCTCGTCAAAGGCGGCGCTGGCGATGGCCTGCCGGATGAAGGGCTGCTGCTCCAGATGCACCATCGGTGCGGCGATGCGCGTACCGGCGCGGTCAAGCAGGAAGCTGGCGCGACGGTACAGGGCGCCGCCGCTGATGGCGCCGAGCAGCGCGCCCCACAGCCCGCGCGCAAGCTCCGGCGGAAACAGCACCGGACACTGCCGGGTGCTGATCTTGCTGGCGCCAAGGCGTGCCGCGGCACGCTCGCCGGCGCGCCTTCCCACCACATCCGCCGCCAACAAACCAGCGGGCACGCGGCCTGCGGTATACCAGTAGTCCCGCTGCATGTCGTCACCGCTGCGTGCAATCACGGCGCAGGACAGGCTGTGTCGGGTGCCGGCGCTGATGCCGAGAAAACCGTGGGTATTGCCCAGCACCGTGACGCCGCCGCCGGTATCGAGCGTGGCGCCCTCGCTCTGCACGATGCGTGTGTCGGCATCCAGACCGGCCTGCTCGCAGGCCCGCGCCAGCTCCACGGCGCTGTCGGCGTCGGCCATCCAGGGATGGAACAGATCCAGATCGGGGATTGCCGTCGCCATGTCCGCGGCGTCGGGCAACCCGTTGCAGCGGTCCTCTCCGCTGGCGCGGGCAATGGCCACCGCGGCTTCCGCCGCGGCTCGCAGACCTTCGTCGGACCAGTCCGCGGTGGTGGCGCTGCCCATGCGCTGGCCGCAGTAGACCGTCAGAGCGAGATCGCGGTCGCGCTGGAATTGCAGCGACTCCACCTCATGATTGCGCACCGTGACGGTGAGCGCCCGCGACAGGCTGGCGCCGGCCTCTGCAGTGTCAGCGCCCGCCGCGCGCGCGGCGTCAAGGGCGCGCTGGACCATGGACTGCGCGGTCTGGGTATCGGCGACGCGCTCCTCGGCGGCGTCGAGTACGACGGTTTCCTGTGTCATGGCGTGCAGTCTACGCAATGCCCGGCAGAGGGCGCCGCTGCTGTGGCAGTCATGCCTTGTCGTGCAGCGCGTCGAGCAGCCGCTGGTGGACGCCCCCGAAATCGCCGTTGCTCATCACCAGCACGGCATCACCGCTCCGGGCCTCGGCCACGACTGCCTGCACCAGCGCATCCAGCTCCGTGGCCACGGTCAGACGCGCACCCAGTGGCGCGAGCGCCTGGCTGGCATCCCAGCCCAGGCCGGGTGGGGCGTAGACGAAGCTGTGCGTCGCGGCCTGCAGCGAGGCCGCCAATTGCTCCGCGTGGGTCCCCATGCGCATGGTGTTGGACCGCGGCTCGAGTACGGCGAGCACGCGGCCAGCATCCAGATCGCGTGCCGCATCGAGGGTCGCCTGAATGGCGGTGGGGTGATGCGCGAAGTCGTCGAAGACCTGCACGCCCGCGACGGTACCGCGCAACTCCATGCGGCGACGCACGCCGCGGAAGGTGGCCAGCGCCGCCAGTGCATCTTCGGGATCCACGCCCACATCCATCGCCGCCGCCACCGCCGCCACGGCATTGCTGCGGTTGTGCGCGCCCGGTTGGGCCAGCGTCAGCGGTCCGATGCAGCGGGCCGCCTGCCAGAGCTGGCCGTCGTCACCGACGCGCCAGGGCTGGTCATCGCCAAAGGCAATGGTGGGTGTCCAGCAACCGGCGGCAAGGACGCGGGCCAGATTGTCATCCGCCCCATTGACGATGATCTGGCCGTGCGCCGGCACCGTGCGCAGCAGGTGCTGGAACTGGCGTTCGATGGCGCGCAGATCATCGAAGATATCGGCGTGATCAAATTCGAGATTGTTCAGCACCAGGGTCCGCGGCCGGTAATGCACGAACTTGGAGCGCTTGTCGAAAAAGGCTGTGTCGTATTCATCCGCTTCGATCACGAAGCAGGGACCGCTGCCGAGAGCAGCCGACACGCCCAGATCGGCCGCGAACCCGCCCACCAGCCAGCCCGGCTCCTGCCCGGTGGCGCGCAAGATATGGGTCAGCATGGCGGAGGTGGTGGTCTTGCCGTGGGTGCCGGCTACCGCCAGCACGTGGCGGCCGCGCAGCACGTGCTCCGCCAACCATTGCGGCCCGGAGACCAGCGGCGCATCGGTGGCCAGCAGGTGCTCGACCAGGATATTGCCGCGCGTCATGACGTTGCCGACAATGATGGCGTCCGGCGTCGGTTCGAGGTGCTCGGGCGCGTAGCCGCGCATGACCTCGATGCCCAGCTGCTCGAGCTGGGTGGACATCGGCGGCCAGGCGTTGGCGTCCGATCCGGTAACGCGATGACCAGCCTCGCGGGCAATCGCGGCGATGCCGGCCATGAAGGTGCCGCAGATACCGAGGATGTGGACGTGCACCGGCTAGCTGCCCTGCGGTACCAGCATGGTGCCGACGCCGCCGGCGATGATATACACCACGGCCGCCATGCCAACGGCAGCCAGGATGGCTAGGCCGCTGCGCGACTCCAGCGCATTGCGGTAGATCCAGATGGACACCGCCAGGCTCCACAGCGACAGGCCGAGCGTCCCGATCAGCGATAGTGCGGGGACATCGATCTGCGCGTCCGGGTTCTGGCTCGCCTGCTCCATGGCCGGCAGCATCGGGATCAGGAAGGGCACCAGCAGCAGCGAGAAGATCGCATTGGTGACGAGCAGGGCGCTGACTGTCTGCGGCACCCGCTCCGGCTTCTTGCGCATGGTCAGCACCGCCGTGGTGAAGGACCACATCACCAGCACGGCCACGATGGCCTGCACGATGGCCGCAAAGACCGGCAGCGAGAGCTGGAACTGAACGACGTGCACGGCAAGCGCCAGCATGACGGCATGGGCCACGGCCTGGTTCGATGCCGGGTAGTCCTGAGGCCCGGCGCGGAACAGACAGATACGCCAGGAAGTAGCGATGACGGAGAAGAACATGGCGCCGGAGCAAGATGAGCGATGCGGGTATTCTACGCACCATGACGCCCACGCTTATCGCTGACGACGCGGCATTAGCGGCATTGCTCGATCGCCTGGCACCCGCGCCCTGGGTGGCGGTGGATACCGAATTCGTGCGCGAGCGCACCTACTACGCTCAGCTCTGCCTGGTACAGATCGGCAATGCCGATGAAGTCGCCTGCATCGATGCACTGGCGGTCGACCTCGGGCCGCTATGGCGTTTCCTGCGCGACCCGGCGCGCACCAAGGTGCTGCATTCGGCCTCGCAGGATATGGAGATCTTCGTCGAGCACGCGGGCGACTGCCCTCGACCGTTGTTCGACACGCAGGTGGCTGCCGCACTCCTCGGTCTGGGTGACCAGATCAGCTATGCCGCGCTGGTGGAGGCGCGGCTGGGCATCAGCATCGACAAATCCCAGTCGCGCACCGACTGGTCCAAGCGCCCGCTGAGTGCCGCGCAGTTGAGCTACGCCGCCGACGATGTACGCCACCTGGCTGCTTTGTACCCGGCGTTGCGCGCAGCGCTGGAAGCTGCGGAGCGCGAGGATTGGCTGCGCGAAGACTGCGCGGCCATCACGCAGCCCGAACGCTACCGGCCCGATCCGGCGCAGGCCTGGCAGCGACTCAAGGGGTTAGGGCGGCTCGACGCGGATGCGCAGCACGCAGCCGCCGCGCTGGCGCGCTGGCGTGAGGAGCGCGCGCTGGCCAGCAACCGCCCGCGGCGCTGGATTCTGTCGGACGAAGTGCTGCTCGCCATCGCCGAGCGACGACCACAATCACTGGCGGAACTGGCCACATGCGCCAATGTTCCGGCGCGCAACCTGGATCGGGACGGGAAGGCCTGGATGGCCTGCATGCAGCAGGCGCCGAAAGGAGGACCGCCGTTGGTGGACGATTTCCGGCCGGATCCGGCGCACCGCGCCCTGGTCAAGCAGCTCGGTCACACCGTGCGCAGCCGCGCGGATGCGCTGGGCGTGCCACCCAGCCTGCTCGCGGCGCGCGCCAGCCTGGAAATGCTGGCACGCTTTGGCGCCAGTGCGGAGAACCCGGCGCTCCGCGGCTGGCGACGACCGGCGGTCGGGGAGGCGTTGCTGGCCGCCCTCGACAGCGCCTGAGTCCGTCGTCTCAGGCGTCGAGCGCCGCTACGATGCTGCCGTAGATCGCTTCGAGATCACCACTGCCCTTCACCGTGACCAGCAGGCCGCGCTCGCTGTAGTACTCGAGCAGCGGGTGCGTCTGGTCGCGGAAGACCTTCATGCGATTGCGGATGGTGTCCTCAGTGTCGTCAGAACGGCCGCGCTCGAGCAGGCGCTTGACGATTTCCTCTTCGTCCACATCCAGGTGCACAACGCGGTCAAGCGGCTTGCCGAGGTCGACCAGCAGGCCGTCGAGCGCCTCGGCCTGCGCGCGGGTGCGCGGAAAACCGTCGAGGATGTAGCCGTTGGCCGTATCCGCCTCGTTGAGCCGCTCGCGGATCATGCCGATGACCACCTCATCCGCAACCAGTTCGCCCGCGTCCATGGCGGCCTTGGCCTTGAGGCCGAGGTCCGAGCCGGCAGCCACGGCTGCGCGCAGCAGATCACCGGTGGAAATCTGCGGGATGCCGCGGCGTTCCATCAGCATCTGGCCTTGCGTGCCCTTGCCGGAGCCGGGCGCACCCAGCAGAACGATTCGTTTGCTCATAATTAAATAGGTTTGGGATTCAGGCGGGCGGCTGCCCTGAGGTACGTCGACGCAGTCCAACCCCCATTGCGTCGCGCGGCGCAACCGTAATGCGGCCTTGTGCGCAGGTCAATGTTGCACTGCGTTAGGCGGCAGGACTTTCTAGTACCATACCCGCGCCGCAATTTCAGTTCCATTTCGCAAAAGTTTTGGTATGCCCCAGCCACGTAACGCTTTTTATGCACAATCCGGTGGCGTGACTGCCGTCATCAATGCCTCGGCCGCCGGCGTGATCGAAGCGGCACGCGCGCACCCGGAGGCGATCGGCACCTTGTACGCCGGCTCCAACGGCATTCTCGGCGCGCTGCACGAAGAGCTGATCGACACCAGCCAGATGAGCGATGCCGACGTGGCCGCGCTGCGCCATACCCCGGCCGGGGTCTTCGGCTCCTGCCGCTACAAGCTCAAGGGCTTCGACCGCAATCAAGCTGAATACGAACGGCTCATCGAGGTCTTCAAGGCCTTTGATATCGGCTACTTCTTCTACAACGGCGGCGGCGACTCGGCCGACACCTGCCTGAAGATCAGCCAGCTCGGCAGCCGCATGGGCTACCCGATCCAGGCCGTGCACGTCCCGAAGACGATGGACAACGACCTTCCGCTGACCGATACCTGCCCCGGCTTCGGCTCGGTGGCCAAGTACACCGCGGTGTCGATCGCCGAAGCCAGCCTGGATATCGCCTCGATGGCGCGCAGCTCCACCAAGGTCTTCATCCTTGAAGTCATGGGCCGCCACGCGGGCTGGACCGCCGCCGCCGGCGGACTCGCGGCCCAGCAACCGGGCGACGGTCCGCAGATTCTGCTTTTCCCTGAAATCACCTTCGACCCCGAGCGCTTCCTCGCCAAGGTCGACGAAACGGTGAAGCGCTACGGCTGGTGCACGGTGGTGGCCTCCGAAGGCATCACCAATTCCGACGGCACCCTGTTCGCCGAGGCCGGTGGCACCGACGCCTTCGGGCACAAGCAGCTGGGTGGCGTAGCCGCCAGACTGGCCGCACTGGTCAAGGAGCGGCTGGGCTACAAGCACCACTTCGCGGTGGCTGACTATTTGATGCGCGCCGCGCGTCATATCGCCTCCGCCACGGATCTCGAACAGAGCTATGCGGTGGGTCGTGCTGCAGTGGAAAAGGCCGTGGCCGGCGCCAGTGGCATCATGGTCACCGTGCAGCGTGACAGCGACAGTCCTTATGCATGGTCCGTGGGCGAAGCCCCACTGGAACAGGTGGCCAACACCGAACGCATGATGCCCCGGGAGTTCATCAGCGAGGACGGCTTCCACATCACCGAGGCCTGCCGCCGCTACATGCTGCCGCTGATTCAAGGGGAGGCGCCGCCGCCCTTCGAGAATGGGCTGCCGCGCTATCTGCGTTTCCGCCCCACGCTTGTTGCACCCAGAACCGAACGCGTCTTCGAAGTCGCCTGATACCGATTACGAACGCGCGGCACCCAACCAGTCAGACCAGGGAGAACATCACATGAGCTTCAAGGACGTCGGTCCGGGCAAGAAGGCCCCGGACGAATTTCTCGTCATCATCGAAATTGCCGCCAACGCCGGACCGGTGAAGTACGAGGTGGACAAGGACACCGGGCTGCTCATCGTGGATCGCTTCATGAACGTGGCCATGCACTACCCGGCCAACTACGGCTACGTGCCCGGCACGCTGTATGACGACGGCGACCCGGTGGATGTTCTGGTGATGACGCCGCACGACATCGTGCCCGGCAGCGCGATCAAGTGCCGCGCGGTGGCGGTGCTGGACACCGAGGACGAATCCGGTCTGGATGCCAAGATCCTGGCGGTACCGACGGACAAGGTATCCACCAACTACTACCGTGACGTCAAAGATCTTTCCGACGTGCCGGAGCGCCTGCAGAACGAAATCCGTCACTTCTTTGAGCGCTACAAGGATCTCGAGGAAGGCAAGTGGGTGAAGGTGTCCGGCTGGCGCGACGCCGCCGCCGCCCGGGCCGAAATCAGCAAATCGATCGAAGCCTTCAACAAGGGTTAATCCCACCCACGGCAGGCTGCGGGGTTCTATGCCCCGCAACATCAAACCGGGAGTTCCAATGACCGAGATCAGTACGAGCGATCACCCGCAGCCAGCCGGCGGCCCTTACTACAACGACTACGGCACGGACAGCGAGCGCAAGATTGTCATCGCTGCCTACATCCTGCACGCCCTGGGCGTGCTCACCGCAGGGGTCATCGCGGTCATCGCCGTCATCGTCGGCCATCTCAAGGTCAACGACACGCAGAGCGAATTCATCCGCGAACACCATCGCTGGCTGCTGCGTACTTTCTGGTGGGGCCTGTTCTGGTGGCTGGTATGCGCCGCGCTTACCGTGATCTTCATCGGATTGATCGGCTACGGCATCCTCGCGATCTGGTGGATCTACCGCATCGTCCGCGGCCTGCTCGCCTTCAGCGAGCGCAAGCCACTCCCGCTGCCGAGATAGCCTCTCCATGCGCGCGGTGACCGCGGGCTACCTGCTCGCCGGGGCAGCCGCGGCAGCGACGCTGTTCAGCCTCGGCTGGCTGATCCTGCTGGGCATCCCGGTGCTGCTGCTCTGGCACGGTGTGCGCAGTCTGACGGATCGCGACGCCCTCAGCCGTTCGCACGAGCGCTTCCTGTTGCAGAACTATGTCTGGCACGGCGGCCTGCTGCTGCTGCTCTATGCCCTGCCGCTGGTGTGGCTGTTCACCGCGCTGGATCCACAATCCGAATTGGCGGCTGTGCTGGGCACGCGCGACCCGGAGGCCATCGTGCTCTGGTTCAAGCTGTGGGCCGCCGATCAGCTGCGCGATCCCTCACCGGTATTCGCCGCCAATGTCGCTGGTGGCATGCTGTGGCTGGCGACCCACGCCATCATCAGCGCCCTCATCGGCATCCTTCTCCTGCTGCGCCTGATCCGCCGCTTCCTGCGCTGGAGCGAGCGCCAGCCGGCGCGATCCGGAGCATGAGCGCTTCCACCTGCGCGCGTTGTTCCGGCAGTGGCAGCCGACCGTCCACCACCAGGGTTTCGGCGTCCACGGGCGCAAAGCGAGCCGCGACCTGACGTACCAGGCGCGGCGTACGCTCCTTGGAGGGATGCACCCCCTGCGCGCGGATACGCGCCACGGCTTCGCGCACGCTGACCCGCACCTCGACCGGCATCCACGTCGCGCCAAAGGCCTCGGCCAGCCCGCGCGCGGTGGCGCGGTCAGCCTGACGCGCGAAGGTCATGCCATCGATGATCAGCCCTTGCCCGCTTTCCAGCATGGCGCGCACGGCCAGCCATAGTGCGGCCGTCGCCGCCGGCTTTTCCTGTACGCCCATGACATACGGTGGAAACATGCCGGCGCGGATGGCATCCCGGTCGATGACAGCCAGACCGGCGTCCTGCGACAGCGCGCGGGCCAGCGTGGACTTACCGCAACCGGGCAGCCCGAACAACGCGAGCACGACAAAGGGGGGCTGGCAGGGGCTCATCCTGGTGTGCGCCCCAGTGGCCATAGCCAGGCCGCACCGCGCACTCCGGAGGCATCACCATGCTCGGCACGCACCAGCCGCGTTTCCACCGCATCGGAAAACACCCACTCGCGCCAACGCAACGGTACCTGCTCATAGACGCGTGCGATGTGCGAAAGCCCGCCGCCGAGCACGATGACATCCGGGTCGAGCACATTGATGATCGAGGCCAGGCTGCGCGCGAGACGGTCCTCCCAGCGCTCCAATGTGGCCTGAGCCGCGGCATCACCAGCCGCGGCCTGCTGGCAAATCGCCTGTACATCGCGCGCCTCCCCGCCACCGGCACGCTGGTGGTCAAGCACCATGCCCGGTCCGCAGCACCAGGTCTCGATGGACCCATAGCGGCCATCCCACCCCTTGGGGCCTGGCACCTCGCCCCACTCCGGCCGCGGCCAAGGCAGCGGATTGTGCCCCCATTCACCGGCGATACCGTTGGGACCGGCGAGCAGCTTCTGCCCCACCACCACGCCACCGCCGACCCCGGTGCCGAGGATGACACCGAATACGCAGGCAGCGCCGGCAGCGGCCCCATCCATCGCTTCCGACAGCGCAAAACAGTCGGCGTCGTTGGCGATGCGTACATCGCGGCCGAGGGCTGCGGACAGATCTTCGCGCAGCGTCCGACCATTCAGGCACAGGGAATTGGAGTTCTTCATGCGTCCGGTGAGCCGCGACACCGCCCCCGGTGTGCCCGCCCCCACCGGCAGGCCGGTGCGGCCTTGCGCCGCCTCGATGGCCGACACCATGGTGGCCACCTGCCGCAGGATGGCGCCGTAGTCGCCGGCGGGAGTGGGCTCGCGGCGCCGGTCCCGAATGGCGCCTTGCCCATCCAGCAGGGCGACTTCGATCTTTGTTCCCCCCAGATCCACGCCGATGCGCAGATCGGAGCCCTCGGATGCGTGTATGGCCATGTTCAAAGGATACCGGCAAGCAGGTACCGCACGGTTGCCGTGCGCCCACCACACCACTTGCCTCGCTCTATGGCACCGGTCGACGGTTGGCGCGGCTGCAGCGAAACCGCAGGCAGCTAAGGTGTGCGCAGAGCCTTAACGCAGCCCCGGCTGCATGGCGGT
>JALEHA010000279.1 GCA_022763315.1 Algiphilus sp. | reverse complement strand
TGGGTGCAGCGCAAGCAGACGGCTCCGCCCGAAGATCCCGCTGCGGTCGCGCGGCTGCGACGCAAGCTCCACGGCCGCGGCTTCGATGAGCGGATCGTGCGCTCGGTGATCGCGGGGGACGACGATCCGAGCGACTGAAGCGCGCTCGTTCCGCCGGACAGGAAAGCCATCTGCGGCGGCGGCGCGAGGCCCGCATCGGCTACCATAGCGCCCTTTCAGCCGTCCGCCCTGGGCCCATGGATAGCAATACCCTGCGCCACCGTTTCCTGACCTTCTTCGAGCAGCGCGACCATCGCGTTGTACCCTCGGCATCGCTCGTGCCGGGCAATGACCCGACCTTGCTGTTCACCAATGCCGGCATGGTGCAGTTCAAGGATGTCTTTTTGGGTCGCGAGACGCGCGACTACCGGCGCGCAGTCAGCAGCCAGCGTTGCGTCCGCGCCGGCGGTAAGCACAACGATCTGGAAAATGTCGGCTACACGGCACGGCATCACACTTTTTTCGAGATGCTGGGCAACTTCAGCTTCGGGGACTACTTCAAGCGCGAAGCCATTGTCTATGCGTGGGAATTCCTGACCAGCCCGGACTGGCTGGGACTGCCGGCCGACAAGCTGCTCGCCACGGTCTACGCCACCGATGAAGAAGCCTTTGCGGTGTGGCGCGATGTCATCGGGCTTCCGGAAGACCGCATCCTGCGCATCGGCGACAAGCCGGACGGCGGCTCGGACAATTTCTGGCAGATGGGCGATACCGGACCCTGCGGTCCGTGCAGCGAAATCTTCTACGACCACGGCCCCGATGTCGCGGGCGGGCCACCGGGTACCCCGGAGGAAGATGGCGACCGCTTCATCGAGATCTGGAATCTGGTCTTCATGCAGTACGACCGTGCTGCCGATGGCACGCTTACCGAGCTGCCGGCGCCGAGCGTGGATACCGGCATGGGGTTGGAGCGGCTGGCGGCAGTGCTGCAGGGCGTGCACTCCAACTACGACACCGATGTCTTTCAGCGCCTCATGGCGGCTGCCGCCACGGTCATTGCGGTTGATCAGGACGGCAACGCCTCGCTGAAGGTCATCGCCGATCATATCCGCGCCATCGCCTTCCTGATCTGTGACGGCGTGGTGCCCTCCAACGAGGGGCGTGGCTACGTCCTGCGCCGCATCATCCGGCGCGCTGCGCGCCACGGTCACAAGCTGGGCGCCCGCGAACCCTTCCTGCATCGCATGGTGACCCCGTTGGCTGAGGTCATGGGCGCGGCCTACGGCGAGTTGCAAAGCCAGCAGAAGCTGCTGGAGCAGACCATCCGCGCCGAAGAAGATGCCTTTGCGCAGATGCTGGATCGCGGGCTGCGACTGCTCGACGAATCCATCACGCCGGGGCTGCGCGAGCTACCGGGCGAGGTGGCCTTCCATCTCTACGACACCCACGGCTTCCCGGTGGATCTGACCGCGGACATCCTGCGCGAGCGGGACATGACGGTGGACATGCAGGCTTTTGAGCAGCACATGCAGGCGCAGCGTGATCGCGCGCGCGCCGCCAGCCGATTTTCGGCAGGTTATGACACCGTGCCGGAGCAGGCGGGCACTGCGGAGTTCACCGGCTACGAACAGAATCAGCATGGCGCCACGGTGACGGCGCTGATGGTCGGCGGGACGCCGGCGGAGCAGGTGGAGGCCGGCGACGACGAGGTGGTGGTCTTCCTCGATCGCACGCCCTTCTACGCGGAATCCGGCGGCCAGGTGGGCGATACCGGAGAGATTGTCGCGCCGGGTCTGCGCTTCCGCGTGCGCGACACGCGCGCCCTGCGCCCTGGCACGCCAGGGCACATCGGTCATCTGGAAGAAGGCCGCCTCCGCGTCGGTGACGCGGTCAAGGCCGAAATCGACGGCAGCCGTCGCGCGCGCACGGTGCGCAATCATTCGGCAACCCATCTGCTGCATGCGGCACTGCGCAATGTGCTGGGCAGCCATGTCGCACAGAAGGGTTCACTGGTCGCGCCGGAGCGGCTGCGCTTCGATTTTTCGCACCCGCAGCCGGTCACCGCGGAAGAGCTGCAGCGCATCGAGGATGAAGTCAACGCGCAGATTCTGGCCAACGTGGCGGCGCGCACGGATGTCTGTCCCTATCAGGAGGCCATCGACCGCGGCGCCTTGGCCATGTTTGGCGAGAAGTACGGCGACACCGTGCGCGTGCTCGCGCTCGGTGACTATTCAGTTGAGCTTTGCGGCGGCACGCATGTGGCGCGCACCGGCGATATTGGCGCCTTCCGCATCCTGCATGAAGGCGGCGTATCGGCCGGGGTGCGCCGCGTCGAGGCGATTACCGGCGATGCCGTGATCACTGCCATGCGAGAGCTCGAGGCCCGCATGGGCGCCGTGGCGCAGCGACTGCGCGCAGCACCGGACGATGTGATCAACAAGCTCGATGCGCTGCTCGCGAAGTCGCGCGAGACCGAGCGTGCCCTCGAACAGGCGCGTGACAAGCTTAGCCAGAGCGCGGGCGGGGATCTCGCCGCTCAGGCGCGGGACATCGAAGGCGTCAAGGTGCTGGCTGCGCGCATCGAGGGGCAGGATGCCGGCGGTATGCGCGGCATGCTCGACAAGCTCAAGGAACGACTGGGCAGTGGCGTGATCGTGCTCGGCGCGGAAAAGGACGGCAAGGCGGTGCTCGCCGCCGGTGTCACGGCTGATCTCACGGATCGTATCCAGGCCGGCAAGCTCATCAACCACGTGGCCAGCCAGGTGGGCGGCAAGGGCGGCGGCCGTCCGGACATGGCGCAGGCAGGCGGCCCGCAGCCGGAGCACCTGCAGCCGGCGCTCGACAGCGTGGCGGCGTGGGTCTCGGAACAACTGACAAGCTGATATGGCACTGATCGTACAGAAATACGGCGGCACCTCCGTCGGAGATGTGGAGCGCATCCAGCACGTCGCGCGCAAGGTGGCCGCGGCACGCGCCAAGGGTGACCAGATTGTTGTGGTGGTATCGGCCATGTCCGGCGAGACCAATCGTCTGATCGGCCTCGCGCAGGCGATCAGCGAGCAGCCGGACCCGCGTGAATACGATCAGATCGTGGCCAGTGGGGAGCAGGTCACCATCGGTCTGTTGGCGATGGCGCTCAAGGAGCTCGGCGTCCCGGCGCGCTCCTTCCTCGGGCTGCAAGTGCCGATCCGCACGGACGACGTACACAGCAAGGCCCGGATCACCGAGATCGACGGTACGGCCGTCCATGCGGCGTTGGCGCGCGGGGAAGTCTGCGTGGTCGCCGGCTTTCAGGGGGTCAACGCGGCAGGGGACATCACCACCCTTGGCCGGGGCGGCTCGGATACCACCGGCGTGGCGCTGGCGGCTGGCCTTGGTGCGGATGAGTGCCAGATCTATACCGATGTCGACGGCGTCTACACCACGGATCCGCGGGTGGAGCCGAAGGCACGTCGACTGGAGCGCGTCACCTTCGAGGAAATGCTGGAAATGGCCAGCCTCGGTTCCAAGGTGCTGCAGATCCGCGCAGTGGAGTTTGCTGGAAAGTACCGCGTGCCCTTGCGTGTTCTGTCGACATTCGAAGACGGGCCAGGCACGCTCATCACATTGGATCAGGAGCAGAATGGCGTGGAAGATCCGCTGATCTCAGGCATTGCCTTTAATCGCGACGAAGCACAGGTCACCCTTCAGGGCGTACCGGACCGCCCCGGGATCGCGGCCAAGGTGCTGGGGCCGATCGGCGAGGCGAATATCGAAGTGGACATGATCGTCCAGAACGTGGGTGCTGACGCGACCACCGATTTCACCTTTACCGTCCACAAGAATGATTACAAGCGCGCGCTTGCGCTTGTGGAAACGATTCGCGAGCAGCTTGGCGCGCGCGCCGTCAAAGGCGACAGCGACATCGCCAAGGTCAGCGTGGTGGGGGTCGGCATGCGCAGTCACGCCGGCATTGCCTCCGACATGTTCAAGGCGCTGGCGACGGAGAACATCAATATCCGGATGATCTCGACGTCGGAGATCAAGATTTCCGTTGTCATCGACGAGAAGTATTTGGAACTCGCAGTGCGTACACTCCACCGGGCGTTCGAGCTGGAGGGAGCGGCACCAGCGGCATGACGGACGCGCGTCGCAGGCAATCGTAAGGAGGAGGGCGCGTCTCATGTTGATACTGACCCGCCGGGTGGGGGAGACACTGCAGATCGGGGATGAAGTCTCCGTTACCGTGCTGAGCATCAAGGGCAACCAGGTCCGCATCGGGATCAATGCGCCCGAAGACGTCACGATCCACCGACAGGAAATTGCCGAGCGCCTGCGCGATGGCGAAGCGCCGCGCAAGGGTGGGAGCGAGCGCGAGTGACGCGCGACAAGACAGAAGGACGCGGAATCTCTACAATACGCGTCATCGAAAGGGCACCGCCCTTGCGACCGAGCGCCGAAGGGCGCGCCGCGGTGGTTGTTGTAACGGAGAGATGGCCGAGTGGCTGAAGGCGCTCCCCTGCTAAGGGAGTATGGGGCTAACACCCCATCGAGGGTTCGAATCCCTCTCTCTCCGCCAAGTATCTGAAGAAAAAGGGCGCCGCAGGCGCCCTTTTTTGTTGTGCGGTGGTCGCGCTGCTGATGCAACGGCCCAAAAAAGTGGCCGCCGCTTCGGGGGAAAGCGGCGGCCGGGGGCTCTCAGGGGGAGGAGATGCTTCAGAGAGCCCGAGTAGATTGCGCCTTGCGCGCCCTGCACGCCAATAAGCGTTCTCTATCGTCTCAATTGTGACAGGCTTTTGTCGAAGAGTGCGCATTCAGCGCCGACCCATGGCTGCGGCGCACCGGGGCAGGACTTCGGCCTTGCGCTTACGTAATTTGGACGATGGGTTACCGGAAGATGACAGGACATACTGTCCTGAACACATCCTGACGACCTGTCCCTGTCGAGGATTCCTTTCTTCATGGAACGGGTGCAGGGCATTGCCGTCGACATTCGGGGACAGAGGTATGGCGTATCGCATTCACGGGGCACAGCTGCTGCTGTGTGGTTTGGCATTCGGTCTGGCGGCGTGCGGAACCAGCGAAAGTCCGTCAGAGTCTGCGGATAGCGGTACCGCCGGTGGCGGGCAGCCCGCGCGCCAGACGATCTACTCTGTCGCCAACGGCTGTTATGCACTGGATTCGGATGCAGGCAGTGTCACCCTGACCACCTCGGAGCGGGATTACACGCTGACGCAGAACGCGGAGGAAGCGGTGAGCTTCTTTCTCAAGCCGACGCGCCTTGGTTCCTATCTGCTGCTGTCGCGCTATGAGCGGGTCGAAGGCAGCGCCGGCCAGAAGCAATTGCTGGGCATCACCGACCCTGGTGGCGAATTCCTCGATGCCCTCGGTAATTTCGTGGGTGAGGTCGGTTTCCTCGTCAGCGGGGTAGGCGATATCACGCAGATCGTGCTGGACCTCATCGATTCCGGCAGCGGCCCGATTCGGGATATCGGTGAAACCGTGGGCGACCTGGGGGGCAACCTGGGCGACATCAATGTCAGCCCGACCCTTGCGGTAGTGGACGAGGCCAATGACCTGGCGGTCTGGAATCTGCTGCCCGCATCGGATGGGCGCTTCTCTCTGACCAATGCCATTACCGGGCAGCGCCTGGCCGCGGCACAGGGGGTGCTCGCACTGACCGATGCCACTACCGCCGGTGTAGAGACGGCTTTCCGCCTGCGCCCGGTTGCGGACTGCGATCCCTATCCCGAAGCCAGCCTGAACGCAGAGCTCCTCGATAGCAGAGGCCCAGCGCTGCGGATGGCGGAAGTCTCGTTGTTCAGTGAGGGCCCGGGGGCCGCGGCCATCGATAACGACGACATCTTCGGCTATATCGATGCCCATTCGCATATCACCGCCTACGAATTCATTGGTGGACGCGTCAACTACGGCGATCCCTTCCACAAGTTCGGCGTGGATCACGCCTTGCACGACTGCGCCGTGCACCATGGCCCGCAGGGTCTGCTTGGCCTGGTGGAAACCGTCACCAGCAGTGGCTCGCCGGTGCATCAGACCCGCGGCTGGCCGGATTTTCCCTTCTGGCCGCGCCACAATTCGCTCCAGCACCATCAGAGCTACTACCGCTGGATTGAGCGTGCCTACTTGGGTGGCCTCCGCCTGATCGTCAACCACTACACCGGCAACGAGATCCTCTGCCAGCTCAACCCGCAGAAGCAGAACGCCTGCGACTTCGAGGAGAACTGGCGTTTGCAGCATCAGCGCATTCTCGAGATGCAGGACTACATCGATGCCCAGAACGGTGGCCCGGGAGAGGGATGGTTCCGCATCGTCGACAATCCAGCACAGGCGCGCGAGGTCATCGCCGAAGGCAAGCTGGCGGTTGTGCTGGGCATCGAGATTTCCAAGCTGTTCAACTGCGGTGAATTTCTCGGGGTGGCGGAGTGTTCACGCGAAGAGCTGGTCGAGCGCCTCGATGCGGCCTATGAGCTGGGCGTGCGCCACATCTTCCCCATCCATAAATTCGACAATGCCTTCGGCGGCGTGGTGCCCGACGAAGCGCTCGGCATCGGCACCGTGCTCTATGTTGGCAATCTCGTGGAAACCGGCAGCCCACTGCAGTACGAGGCCTGCCCGGAAAACTTCCTGGATGACTCGACCCAGTCACCCGATTCACCCAACCGGCTCGGCATCTTTGACCAGCTCCTGGCGCAGTTGGAGTACATCAATGGCCAGGCCAGCCAGGGACTCCCGATTCCGTTGCTGGTGCCTACCTCCGAGCACGGACTGTGCAACAAGCAGGGCATTACCGAACTCGGCGTATTCCTGGTGCAGGAACTGATGCGCCGCAACATGATTATCGAGGTGGATCACAGCGCGCGCTCCGTGATCGATCGCATCCTTGAGATCGCCAACGACAATGGCTATCCCGGCGTCACCAGCAGCCACGACTGGCTGTATTCGGAGGAACTGCTCGATCGCGTGGTGGCGGAAGGCGGCACGATCAGCCGTTTCGCCAGCTCGCGCGGAGGCTGGGTAGACAAGATTCTCCGGGCGGAAGAGCGACCAGCCAAGAACCGGGTGGCCGGCATGGTCACTACCGGGATGGCATCGGATGTCAATGGCATCGCTTCGCTCCCAGGCAACAGCGGTGATGCCGACACCCCGCTCTATCCCTTCGTATCGGTGGATGGCCGGGTGCGCTTTGAAAAGCAGAAGACCGGTGACCGCAGTTTCGGCCTCTACGACGGGCGAGGTGTGGCCCACTATGGCCTGTATCCGGACCAGATCGCGGACATGCAGCGATTCTCGGAGGGCAAGTCCCAGCAGGAGGTCGATCAGGCGCTGCGCTCGCTGTTCTCCTCTACGGAAGCCTATCTGCGGCTGTGGGAAGCCACCGAGGCCTGGCGCGGCGATCCCACGCAGTAGTGAGGCGCGGCCATCTGGCGCTATCCCGCCGCGTTCACGCGCAGCGGGGTAGCGCGCGCTAGGCGTCCGGCCGGTTTGGAAGCCGCCGCGGTGCGCCTCGGCCCTCGGTGGCGATTCTTAAAGGAGCTCCGACTAATTCAGGTCGGCGGTGCTGGTGCGTCCGACCTCGACATCCAGACTACGTACGGAAAGGAAACGGATGTCGGCGTCGTCGCTCTCCGGGTCGTCGGCATCGGCGTTGCAGGTGAAAGCCACGGTATAGCCACCGGCCTCCAGATTCGAAAACCGGTACTGCCCGCCGGCAATGCTGAGATTGTCGAGCCGTCGGCTGTTCAGGGGAGGCGCGGTATCACCCAGCGCCGTGGGTTCGGTCTCGCGGCCCTCGTACAGGTACACCGCGGGAAAGCAGGGCGACCGATTGACCAGATCGGCGGCCACCGTCCCTTCAATACGGCCCGCCTGGTTCTCGCGAATTCCGCGGATGACCGGGTCGAAGCGATAGCGGTTGGCGGCGATATCGTCGTCGTCCTGCAGCATGCTGGCGCGTAGATCGACATCCAACAGAAGGGTTTCCCGATCAAGTTCGTCGACGGAAAAGTCGACGGGCACGACATAGCGGTCGACGACGTAGTCCAGGGTGGCAGTCGCGCCGTTATTGCGCGTGACAGGATCGGGGTTGATGACGCCATCGGGCACAAAGTCGGGCGCAAAGCGCAGGCGCACGCCGCTGAAGGAGCCGGCATCGATGGTCGCGTTTTGCACCAGGGTTTCACTGCGGCCATTGCGCAGGCTTGCAATATCGATGCGTCGCGGCGGGGTGAAGTCAAAGCGCGTGAAACTGCCGTCATCGGCCTCGATGTCGAGCCCTTCGATCGAGATGAAGACGGCATTGAGTTCATCCGCCGGGGCGTCCGTGATGCGCACAGTGATTTCGGCCTGGTCGCAGGCGACGAGAAAGAGCGCGAGGGCGGCCAAAGTGAGACGACGCATGAGCTTTTCCGGCAAGAGGCTTGATGGGAGGGGGTATGCGGTGCGCATTCGCGTTGACGTTCGATACACGCACCGACACTATAGATCGCTCATGGAAGGGGCTTCAGCATGGCGGTCAATCCGCAGAATATCCCAGTCAGCAAAGGCTATCTTGGCGGGCTCGCCCGGCGCATCGTCGCCGAGGGCTTACTGAGCGAGGATCAGGCGCGTACCGCTCAGCAGAAAGCGCAGCGCAGCGGGCAGTCCCTTGTCAGTTATGCGGTTGAGCAGAAGTGGGCGCCGGCACGTGGACTGGCAATGGCGGCCAGCCGCGAGTTCGGCGTGCCATTGGCCGACCTCTCTGCACTCGACATCGACACCGCGCTGGCGAGCGAGGTGGGCGAGAAGGTGCTGCGCAAGCACCGCGCTTTACCGCTGCACCGTCGCGGCAAGCGGCTCTTTGTCGCGATCTCCGACCCCTCCTTCAATCAGGCCTTGGAAGAGATCAAATTCGCCACTGGACAGCCCACCGAGGGCGTGCTGGTGGAGGACGACAAGCTGGGCAAAGCCATGGAAGCGGCATTGTCGGCGGTCGATGCCGCCTCGCTGTCGGGCAATGAGAGCGAATTCGACGACATCGATCTCGACGCCGGCGCGCGCGAAGAGCAGGCGGTGGACGCCACCACCAGCCAGGGCGACGCCGAGGATGCGCCCGTCGTGCGCTACGTCAACAAGGTGCTGCTCGACGCCATCCGCCGCGGCGCTTCGGATATTCATTTCGAGCCCTACGAGAAGTACTACCGCGTGCGATTGCGCGTCGACGGCGAACTGCGCGAATTCGCCCGGCCACCGGTCCAGATCGCCGCGCGGCTGGCGGCGCGCGTCAAGGTCCTGTCCCGGCTCGACCTGGCGGAGCGGCGTGTGCCGCAGGATGGGCGCATCAAGCTCAAGCTCTCGGCACAACGCGCCATCGATTTCCGTGTCAGTACCTGTCCGACGCTGTGGGGCGAGAAGATCGTGCTGCGTATCCTGGATTCCAGCAGCGCCCAGCTCGGTATCGAGATGTTGGGCTACGAGCCGGAACAACGCGCCCTCTACGAAAACGCGCTGTCGAAGCCGCAAGGCATGATTCTGGTGACCGGACCGACCGGTTCGGGAAAGACGGTGTCGCTGTACACCGGTCTGAACATCCTCAATACCGAGGGGCTCAACATTTCCACCGCCGAGGATCCGGCGGAAATCAACCTGCCCGGCATCAATCAGGTCAATGTCAATCCCCGTGTGGGGCTGACCTTCGCCGCGGCGCTGAAGGCCTTCCTGCGCCAGGATCCGGACGTCATCATGGTCGGCGAGGTCCGCGATCTGGAGACAGCCGAGATCGCCATCAAGGCGGCACAGACCGGCCACCTCGTGCTGTCGACCTTGCATACCAATGATGCACCGCAGACCCTGACGCGCCTGCTCAATATGGGCGTGCCGGCGTATAACGTTGCCTCCAGCGTCTCCCTGATCATCGCGCAGCGGCTGGCCAAGCGCCTGTGCGTGCATTGTCGCCGTGCGGCCGATATCCCGCGGGTGGAGCTGCTCAAGGAGGGCTTCACCGAGGAGCAGATCGACAGCGAGGGCTTCACGATCTATGAGGCCGAAGGCTGCGACGAGTGTCACGGCGGCTACAAGGGACGGACGGGCATCTACCAGGTCATGCCGGTGTCCGAGGCCATCGGACGGATGATCATGGAAGGCAAGAACGCCATTGATGTGGCGGATCAAGCCGAACGCGAGGGCGTGGCCGATCTGCGACAGTCGGCGTTGAAGAAGGTGCGCGACGGCATCATCGATCTCAAAGAAGCCAACCGCGTGACGGTTGAATAAGCGCGGTTGAGGCGCAGGTACGAGCATGGCAGAGGCGAGCGCCAAGGAAGTGCTGTTCCAGTGGGAGGGCACGGACCGCAAGGGCAAGCGGATCAAGGGCCAGACCAGCGGCAAGAGCGAAACGGACGTCAAGCGCGCTCTGCGCAAGCAGGGCATCAACCCGCTGCGCGTACGCAAGCAATCGAGCCTATTCGGTGCCCGCAAGAAGAAGATCACGGGCCAGGACATTGCGATCTTCGCGCGTCAGATGGCGACCATGATGGCCGCCGGCCTGCCCCTGGTGCAGGCGCTGGAGCTGGTCGGCAACGGCCACGACAATCCTTCCATGGGCGAGCTGATCCTTGCCGTGAAGACGGAAGTGGAATCGGGCAGTTCCTTTGCCCAGGCCTTGGCCAAGCACCCTGTCCACTTCGATGATCTGTTCGTCAATCTGGTGGATGCCGGCGAGAAGTCCGGCACGCTGGAAACGCTGCTCGACAAGGTTGCGCTGTACAAGGAAAAGACCGAAGCGCTGCGCAAGAAGGTCAAGAAGGCGTTGACCTATCCCTCAGCGGTGGTGGCGGTGGCCTTCATCGTCACCGGGATCCTGCTGTACTTCGTGGTGCCGCAGTTCCAGGATCTGTTCCGGGGCTTCGGCGCGGATCTTCCGGTGTTCACGCTGCTGGTGATTCAGCTGTCGGAGTTCGTTCAGGCGTACTGGTGGATGATCCTGCTCGGCCTGGGGGCCACCGGATTCGCCTTCGGCTACGTCAAGAAGCGATCACCGCGCTTCCGGCGTTTTCTCGATCGCGTTGCATTGCACCTGCCGATTATCGGCGTGATCGTCCACAAGTCGGCGCTGGCGCGCTATCACCGCACGCTGTCCACCATGTTTGCTGCCGGCGTGCCCCTCGTGGAAGCACTCGATCCGGTCGCCCGCGCGTCAGGCAACATCCTGTTTGAGGAAGCCGTCTACAACATTCGTGACGATGTCGCCAGCGGAACCCAGCTGTATCAGGGCATGCAGGCCGCCGGGCTGTTCCCCCCGATGGCGACACAGATGGTGGCCATCGGCGAAGAGTCGGGCGCACTCGATACGATGTGCGCCAAAGTGGCCACCTATTTCGAAGAGGAAGTCGATGCCCTGGTTGATTCACTGTCCAGTCTGCTCGAACCCTTGATCATGTCGGTGCTGGGCATTCTGGTCGGAGGGCTGGTGGTGGCAATGTATCTGCCCATCTTCCAGCTCGGCCAGGTGGTCTGAGGCATGGAGGTTCTGCACGCGCTGAGCGCGAATCCGACACTGCTGATCACCGTCATGGTGCTGCTCGGTCTGATCACCGGGAGCTTTCTCAATGTCGTGATCCTGCGGTTGCCGCGCATGCTGGAGAATGCATGGCGCCAGGAGGCGCACGCCATTCTGGAAATGGAAGCCCCGACGGAAGCGCCCGCGCTGTCGTTATCCCGGCCGGCCTCGCATTGCGCCAGTTGCGGCGCGCCGATTCCTGCCTGGCGGAACATCCCACTGCTTTCCTGGGTGCTGCTGCGCGGCCGGGCCGCCTGTTGCGGCGCACCCATTTCGCTTCAGTACCCGCTGGTCGAATTGCTCGCGGGGGTGGTTGCGGGGCTATGCGCCTGGCGATTCGGGTGGGGGTGGGAGATGCTCGCCGCCTATGTGCTCGCCATGGCCTTGATCACCGCGGCCGTCATCGACTGGAATACGCAACTGCTGCCAGACAACATCACCTTGCCACTGCTCTGGCTCGGTCTGCTGCTGAACACCATGGATACCTTTGTGCCGCTGCAGTCCGCCGTCATAGGCGCAGCGGCCGGCTATCTGTCGCTGTGGAGCGTGTTCATGCTGTTCAAGTGGGCCACCGGCAAG
Organism: Algiphilus sp.; assembly: GCA_022763315.1. Taxonomy (GTDB): domain Bacteria; phylum Pseudomonadota; class Gammaproteobacteria; order Nevskiales; family Nevskiaceae; genus Algiphilus. Next base: position 8,482 of record JALEHA010000279.1, on the reverse strand, counting down.
GAGGGGATGGGCTTCGGGGACTTCAAGTTGCTCGCTGCGCTCGGCGCCTGGTTTGGCTGGATGGCGCTGCCCATGCTGCTGCTGCTGTCCTCGCTGGTCGGGGCGATCATCGGCATCGCATTCCGGGTTTCTGGCCGTCTTCAGGCCGGCGCCCCCATGCCCTACGGTCCGTTCATTGCCGGTGCGGGCTTGCTCTGGCTGCTCGCCCCGATGCCTGTGTCGCTGATCTGATGGCGCTGGTGATTGGTCTTACCGGCGGCGTGGCGAGCGGAAAGTCCACCGTGGAAGCCGCGTTCCGAGAGCTGGGCGTACCGGTGATCGACGCCGATCAGGTCGCGCGCGCCGTGGTGGAACCGGGTGAACCTGCGCTGGCGGCGATCGTGGATCATTTCGGAGAAGCGGTGCTGCAAGCAGACGGCACACTCAACCGACGCGCTCTGCGCGAGCGTGTCTTTACCGATGACGAGGCCCGCAAGGCGCTGGAAGGCATCACGCATCCCGCCATTCGGCTCCGTTTGCAGCAATGGCGCGAGGGTCTGACGGCGGTGTACGGCGTCTTGTCGGCGGCGATCCTTGTCGAGGCGGGACTCGACCGGCTATGCGATCGCGTGCTGGTGGTGGACGCCTCCGTGGAAACACAACGCCGGAGGCTCATGGCGCGGGATGCGGTGGACGAGGCCCTTGCCGAACAGATGCTGGCTGCGCAAGCAACGCGTGAGCAGCGATTGGCGGCGGCGGACGATGTCATCCTCAATGAAGACAGCGTCGATGACCTGTCGGTACTGGTCAGGCACTGCCACCAATTCTATCTTCGGCTCGCGCGCGGCGAGGCGAACGCCCATGACCGGCTGCGCCTGCCCGCAACGGTTTGAAAGCCCTGTCGGGCGCGCGCACAATGCAGTCCGACGCAATCATCAGGAGTATCGGTGACCCAAACCGCGTGGCTTGCTTTCGAGCAGCCGCTGAACGAGCGTATCCGCACCTTTCTGCGGCTTGAGACGCTGTTCGCCCAGCATGCGCACCATGCCGAGGACGACAGTGAGTGGGGGCTGCGCGCCTCGTTGCACCGCCTGCTGGACATCTATTCGCTGGTGTCACGCTCGGATTTCAAGGGCGAAGTCGTCAAGGAGCTCAGCGACCAATACAAACAGCTAAAACAGCTGTCCGATGCCGCTGGTGTGGATCAAAGCCGGCTGCAGCAGACGCTGCAGGAAATCGATAGCGTCATCAATGCGCTCAACGCGCTGAGTTCGCAGCTTGCCCAGCAGCAGCTGCGGGACAACGAATTCCTGGTGTCCATTCTCAATCGGGCTGCGATTCCCGGCGGAACCTGCGGTTTCGACCTCCCGCTGCTGCATCATTGGCTGGCCCTGCCCGAGCAGCGTGCGCGTCGCGATCTTGAGGCTTGGTTTGCAGATCTCGTGCCCTTTGAGCGGGCGATCACGCTGTACCTTCAACTGCTTCGCTCCAGCACGGTCGCCAAGGACTGCACCGCACAGCAAGGGGTCTATGTCTATACCCCGGAACGCGCCTTTTCACTGGTGCGCGTGCTGGTGGCGCGGGACGGCATTGTCTATCCCGAAATCAGCGCTGGTCGGCACCGCTTCTCGATCCGCTTCATGGAATGCAGCGATGTCAATCAGCGGCCGCAATCGAGCGAGGCCGATATTCCCTTCCGCCTGCAGTGCTGCGAGCTATGAGCGCTGAACATCAGGGCAGAAGCAAGACAGGAGCGGTGCCGACAGCCCCGTGTCCCCATTGCGGCGGTGCCGCGGAGCGTTCCACGGACAATCCGTGGCGCCCTTTCTGTTCCCGCCGCTGCAAGCTCATTGACCTGGGCGACTGGCTCGCCGAGAAGCATGTCATTGGCGACGAGGATGGCAGTCACCCCAGTGGCGGGCAGGACGACTGGCAGCACTGAGGCACGCACCGGTCCGGCCATGACCCCCGACGAATCCGATGCGCAGTTCATGCGAGCGGCGATGGCGGCGGCTGCCGATGCGGCCACCACTGGGGAAGTCCCGGTCGGGGCGGTGGTGGTCCATGAAGGCGCCGTAGTGGTCTGCGCGGCCAACCGGCCAATCGCTGGCTGCGATCCCACCGCCCACGCTGAAATGCGGGCGCTGCGCGTGGCCGCGCGTCGCCTGCGCAATTATCGCCTGGCCCGCACCACGCTCTACGTGACGCTGGAGCCCTGCATCATGTGCGTCGGAGCCATCCTCCACGCCCGCGTCGGTCGTGTCGTCTTTGGCGCCTACGACCCGGCCGCCGGGGCGGTTGTGTCGCGGCATACCCTGCTCGCCCAGCCCCATCACTACCGCGCACCCGAGTGGCGAGGCGGGGTGCTGCGCGACGAGTGCGCCGCCCAACTGCAGGCATTCTTTGCCCAGCGTCGGCGTGGCGGTGGCGACCCCTGAGCCGCCTGGGGTCGCCGTTGCACCCGCCCTCAGCTCGTGGTGGCCTCCGCAGCAGCCTGGGCTTCCGCCGCGTTGGAATCGTCTCTCGCGAAACGAATGGCGCCGTCTTCGGCATAGACCCGGATGTGGTCGCCTGCGACGAAGCTGCCATCCAGCAATTCACGCGCCAGCGGGTTCTCGACCATGGTCTGCAAGGCGCGCTTGAGCGGACGCGCGCCGTAGACCGGATCGAAACCCGCCTGTGACAAGTGATCGAGGGCGCTGTCTTCCAATGTCAGGCCAATCTGCCGGTCCTTGAGGCGCTGTACCAGAAGCTGCGCCTGAATGCGCGCAATGCCGCGGATCTGGCTGGCGTCCAGGGCATGGAAAACCACACTTTCATCGATCCGGTTGATGAATTCCGGACGGAAGTGCTGGCGCACGACTTCCATGACTGCGGCCTTGATGGTGGCGTAGTCCTCGTCCGGACCCAGATCCTGAATCATCTGCGATCCCAGGTTGGACGTCATGACGATGACCGTATTGCGGAAGTCCACGGTACGGCCCTGGCCGTCGGTCAGCCGGCCATCGTCGAGCACCTGCAGCAGGATGTTGAAGACATCGGCGTGCGCTTTCTCGATCTCGTCGAGCAGGATCACGGAGTAGGGCTTGCGGCGGACGGTTTCGGTGAGATAGCCACCCTGTTCATAACCCACATAACCCGGAGGCGCGCCGATCAGGCGTGCCACGCTGTGGCGTTCCATGAACTCGCTCATGTCGATGCGCACCATGGACTCCTCGGTATCGAAGAGGAAATGCGCCAGCGATTTGCAGAGTTCGGTCTTGCCCACTCCGGTGGGGCCGAGGAACAGGAAGGAACCGATGGGCCGGTTTGGATCCGACAGACCGGCGCGGGAGCGGCGGATGGCGTCGGAAACCGCCCGCACGGCCTCGTCCTGGCCGACGACACGGTCGTGGAGCGCGTCCTCCATGCGCAGCAGCTTGTCGCGTTCGCCCTCAACCAACTTGGCGACCGGGATGCCGGTCCAGCGCGCCACCACTTCGGCGATCTCTTCGTCGGTGACCGCAGTGCGCAGCAGGCGTCCGGCGCGCGGGGCATCCTCGCGCTCAGCCTCGTCCTGGGCGTGCGCGCTGGTGGCGGCCTCTTCTGCCAGCTTGCGTTCCAGTGCCGGAATGCTGCCGTACTGCAGTTCCGCCATGCGCGACAGGTCGCCGGCACGGCGGGCGGCCTCGAGGTCGGTACGGGCGCGATCGAGCTGCTCCTTGATTTCCTGACTGCCCGCGACGTCGGCCTTCTCGGACTGCCACTGGCGCTCAAGTTCGGCGTATTCGGACTCCAGCCGCTCGATTTCCTCATCTAGCGTCGCCAGGCCCCTTTTGGCCGAGGCATCCTCGTCGCGCGCCACCGCTTCGCGTTCGATCTTGAGCTGGATCAGCCGGCGTTCCAGACGATCCAGCGATTCCGGCTTGGAGTCGATCTCGATGCGGATGCGCGAGGCGGCCTCGTCAACCAGATCGATGGCCTTGTCCGGGAGCTGGCGGTCGGTGATGTAGCGGTGCGACAGGCGCGCGGCGGCAATGATGGCGGCGTCGGAAATATCCACACCGTGGTGTACTTCGTAGCGCTCCTTGAGGCCGCGCAGGATGGCCACGGTGTCTTCCACCGATGGCTCGTCCACCATCACCTTCTGGAAGCGGCGCTCCAGGGCCGCATCCTTCTCGATGCCGGTGCGGTATTCATCCAGCGTGGTCGCGCCGACGCAGTGCAGCTCTCCGCGCGCCAGCGCCGGCTTGAGCATGTTGCCGGCATCCATCGCACCCTCGGCCTTCCCCGCGCCGACCATGGTGTGCAGCTCATCGATGAAGAGAATGATCTGGCCTTCCTGCTTGGCCAGTTCATTGAGCACGGCCTTGAGCCGTTCCTCGAATTCGCCGCGGTACTTGGCGCCGGCGATGAGCGCCGCCAGATCGAGGGAGAGCACACGCTTGGATTTCAGGCTCTCGGGCACTTCGCCGTTGACGATGCGGGCGGCAAGTCCTTCAACGATGGCGGTTTTGCCCACCCCCGGCTCGCCGATCAGTACCGGATTGTTCTTGGTGCGGCGTGACAGCACCTGGATCACGCGCCGGATTTCCTCGTCGCGCCCGATCACGGGGTCGAGCTTGCCGGCCTCGGCACGCTGCGTGAGATCGGTGGTGTACTTGTCGAGCGCTTGGCGCTGATCCTCGGCATTGGGATCTTCGACGCTGTCACCGCCGCGCAGGGCGTCGACCGCCTTTTCCAGCATTTCCTTGCGGGCGCCGGCAGCGCGCAGCAGCTCTCCCGCGGCGTCCTTCTTGTCGTCAACAAGGGCCAGGAGAAACATCTCGCTGGCGATGTACTGGTCGCCGCGCTTCTGCGCCAAGCGGTCGCAGAGGTTGAGGATGCGCCCCAACCCCTGCGATACGCCCACCTCGCCGGTGGCTTCCTTGATGCGGGGCAGATCGCCAAGCGCACGCGCCAATCCGTTGCGCAGCTGTGGCAACTGCACGCCGCTCTGTTCAAGAAGGGCCGGGGTGTTCCCGCCCTGGGCGTCCAGCAGCGCCTGCAGAACATGCAGGCTCTCCATCTGGTTGTGGTCGCGGCCAACCGCGAGGGACTGGGCGTCGGCCAAGGCCTGCTGGAAATGGCTGGTGAGTTTGTCGGTGCGCATGGCGACTCCGCGTGCGTGGTATCTGTTCCCTATCTAGGGGCCAAATCGCCAACTTCAAGCTGCCGCTGCATGGTCAGTCCATGGGTTAGGGTGTGCGCTCCTGACCCGATTGATGCCCCCATGCAGATGACCAAGGCCTACAAGAACAACGAATTTCTGATGAGCGAGGAAGCGCGCAGCATTCGCATCCTCAGCGAGTATCTGGAGCCACGCCGACGGCTTTCCATGCACGGGATCAGCCGCGCGATCGTATTCTTTGGTTCGGCCCGGACCGAACCGACCACAGCCGATGGCACACGGAGCTACTACCCGCTGGCGGTGGAGCTGGCTGAGCGTATGGCGCACTGGACGATGGAACGGCACCATCCGCGAAGCTACTACCACCTCGTCACCGGCGGTGGGCCCGGCATCATGCAGGCGGTGCACGAAGGCTCGGCGCGCGTCAACGCGGCGCTGAACATCGGGCTCAATATCTCACTGCCCTTTGAGCAGAACCTCAACTCCCATGTGAATCTTGAGAACGCCTTCGAGTTCCACTATTTCTTCATGCGCAAGTTCTGGTTCGTCAATCTCGCGCATGCCGCCGTCGCCTTTCCGGGCGGTTTCGGAACGCTGGACGAGCTTTTCGAACTACTAACGCTGATCCAGACGGGCAAAGCGCAGCGCATGCCCGTCGTGCTCTTCGGGCACGAGTTCTGGGACGCAGTGGTCAATTTTCGGTTGCTGGCCGAGCGCGGCCTGATTGCCGAGGAGGATCTGGAGTTGTTCCGGGTGTGCGACGACGTGGACAGCGCCTTCCGCCACCTGGTGCGAGGACTTGAGCCGGATATCGCCCTGTCGCCGGACTAGGGGAGGAGGCTGCGCACCACTGCGCGGGGTGCGTCAGTCGTCATCGAACAGCAAATCGTCCTCGTCAAGCATTTTGCGCAGCGCGCGCTCCTCGCGGTAGCGCTCGATATCCCGCCAGTCGCGGAGACGCACGCCGGGCGGCGCAACGCTGCGATGATGCGTCTCGTTTTCGTCGACTGGACTCTCGTCGACTTCATCGAAGTCGTCATCAAGATCGGTGTCGGGGTCTTTTTTCTTCGCCGCCATGCAAGTGTGGGGTCATGGAGAACAGTTGCGTGCGTCTTTTAGCAGCGTTTGCGGTGGATGAAAAGGGGCTGGTTCACCGCGCTGATTTCGGCTACCGTGAGACGTTGTGAACAGCGCCGTCGATGGGTGCGATGGCACTCAGACACGCCGGTTTTTCGGCCCGCCGCTGTACGGTTGCTGATAGGCTGCGCAAAGGCTCACAGGTGAGATCACCATGCGTCGATTTCTGTGGCTGACAGTGTGCTTGTCCGGTGCGCTCGGGCTAGGGGTCCATGCGCAGCAATCGGGCGAATCCAGTGCGGACGCCCCCCCGAAGGTGGCGGTATTGCCCATCAATGGCGCCATCAGCCCGGCGACGGCAGATTATCTGAAGAGCCGGCAGAGCCAAGCGGTCGCCGATGGCGCCGCCGCCATCGTCATTGAGCTGGATACCCCGGGCGGGCTGGAAACCGCGATGCGCGACATGATCCAGACCATCCTGCAATCCAGCGTGCCGGTCATCACCTGGGTGAGCCCGGAAGGCGCGCGTGCGGCCAGCGCGGGCACCTATCTGCTCTACGCATCGCACGTTGCTGCCATGGCGCCAGCCACCAACCTTGGCGCCGCGACCCCGGTGCAGATCGGCGGTGGCGGCGCACGTCCTGCGCCAACGGACAGCGGGAGCAACGACGGTGGCGAGGCGCCGGGCGAAGGCTCCAGCGAGGCCGAATCCAGCGCGGGCGATGCTTCGCCAACGAAGCCGGGCGAGGAAAAGGAGGCCGGCAGTGGCACCACGCCTGACAAGGCGGACTCCGATCTTTCCGCCTCCGAGAAGAAGGCGATCAACGACGCCGTGGCCTTCATCCGCAGTCTGGCGGAAAAGCGCGGCCGCAATGCGGATTGGGCGGAAGAAGCAGTGCGGGAAGGCGCCAGTCTGTCCGCCGACGCCGCGGTGGAGCGTAACGTCGTGGATCTCATCGCCGGCACCATGGATGAGCTGCTGGCCGCGGTCAGTGGTCGGGAAATCAGCCTGGCCTCGGGCGCGACGCAAGTGCTCGCGCTGGAAAACGCCACCATCCAGCGTTACGACCCCGGCTGGCGCTACCAGTTCCTGGCGATCATCACCAATCCAACGGTGGCCTACGTCCTCATGATGATTGGCATCTACGGGCTGTTACTGGAGGGCTATAGCCCGGGCGCGATTTTGCCCGGTACGGTCGGCGTGATCGCGCTGCTGATGGCGCTCTATGCCTTTCAGTTGATGCCGGTGAACTACGCCGGGCTGGCGCTGATCGTGGTCGGCATCGTCTTGATGATTGCGGAGGCGCTGGCGCCCAGTTTCGGCATACTGGGCTTTGGCGGTCTGGCCGCCTTTGTGCTTGGTTCCATTTTCCTCATGGATAGCGACGTGCCCGGCTACGACATCAATCTCGGTGTGATCGTTGGTCTATCGCTGAGTGCCGCCCTGCTGTTGGGCATCACTTTCTACCTGCTCTATCGCTCCCGACGCGCGCGCATCACGACGGGCGAGGAAGGCACGCTGGACGGCGAGAGTGGAGAGATCACGCAATTCGAGAACGGACGCGGCTGGGTGCTGGTGAACGGCGAGCGCTGGCAGTGTCGGTCCGAGCATCCGCTGCAGCCGGGGCAGCGCGTCCGCATCGAGCGTCACCAGGGATTTACCGTTGTCGTTGCTCCCGAACCGGAAAGCGGCACCTTCGCTACCGGCCACTCAGCAGATTCCGCGTAGGAGATCCTCATGTTCACTACCTTGCTCACCCTGGGCATCGTCGTTCTTGCCCTTATTGCCTCCGCCTTCAAGGTGCTCGCGGAGTACGAGCGCGGCGTCATCCTTACGCTTGGCCGCTATACCTCCATGAAGGGCCCGGGCCTGATCATCGTCATTCCCGTCCTGCAGCGCATGCTCAAGGTCGATCTGCGCACGGTGGTCATGGACGTACCTCCGCAGGACGTGATCTCGCGTGACAACGTCTCGGTGTCGGTCAATGCGGTGGTCTACTTCCGCGTGATGGAGCCTTCCAAGGCCATGTTGCAGGTCGAAAACTACTACGAGGCCATCAGCCAGCTCGCGCAGACCACGCTGCGCTCGGTGCTCGGCCAGCATGAGCTGGACGAGATGCTCACCGAGCGCGACAAGCTCAACGAGGACGTCCAGAAAATTTTGGATGAAGCGTCCGAGCCATGGGGCGTGAAGGTCGCCAATGTCGAAATCAAGCATGTTGACCTTAACGATTCCATGATCCGCGCCATGGCGCGGCAGGCCGAAGCCGAGCGCTC
>JALEHA010000278.1 GCA_022763315.1 Algiphilus sp. | reverse complement strand
GGTCGGTGGCGCTGCCGGTGCAGTAGTCGGCGCATTCGGCCGGGTCATCGGCGTCGCCGGTGCAGACATGCTTGAACAGCTCGAAGTCGCAGTTCGTTTCTTCCCCCTGCAGCAGGCCGCCACCCAGCCCGACGGCGCATTCGGACTGGCCCTTATGCTGGCTGATCTCGAAGCCGCGTTCCAGTTCCGCGCGCAGACGGGCGTCGACCGCCGTCAGCGGCTGGTCATCGCGTGCCGGCGGCAGGCCAGTAGCCGGGTCGATGGGGCGGAAGAAGCGACCGTTGGCGGTGTTGGCGCTGTGCGCGATGGTGAAGACATCGCAGCCTTCGACCTCCACGCAGGCCCGTTTCAGATGATCGAAGAGGTCCCACTCAATGTTGGTGTTGTCGGGCTGCGCCGTGCTCAGCACGCCCACCGCACCAAAGGTATCGCCCGGCACGGTGTCGTTCCGGAAGAAGATATTGCGATGCACGGATTGGCCAAAGGCATTGGGCGTGTACTCGTAGGCGTGCATGGTGGTGAAGCGGCAGGGCTTGTATTCCTCGTTGTTAATGCGCTGAGTCTCGCGCCACGCGATGCGCGTCGTCGGTAGAGCGCCGCTCAGGCCCTGGAGAAAGGCGAGTGCGGGTGAGGTGTCACCGGCAACGAAACTGCGGACATCGCTGCGGATCTGCCGACCCAACAAGTTGCAGGCCGGATTGCTGTCGGCAGGAAGGACGCCGCCCAACTCGCACACGTTGCGGAAGTTGCCGATGGATTCCGCGTGATCGGTAATGGCGGCGAAATCCAGGGGGCGATCCAGTTGCACCGAGCGACGCGCGGTATGCGGATCCTCATCGCCGGCGGGTAGTCCGACGGGGTCGCCCTGGGCAAAGCGCAGTGCCTCGCGCGGCCTGTTCATGCTCTGGAAGAAGTAGGCGTCGATCGAGAAGCTGGTGTGGGTATGCAGGTCGCCGAAGTAGGCGTTGTGGAAGCCGGGCCGCGCGTCCGCGCAGGGGGTGCTTGGCCCGGCGCCGATGTCGCCGCCGTCGTCGTCAGGCGCAGTACCAGAAGAGGGGGCCGTACTGGTGCCGCAGCCGGCCAGCCAAACGGCGAGACAGAGCAGTGTGGGAAACAGGACAGATCGGGACATGACAGGCTCCAACGCTAGGCGGCGCCAAGGGTGGTCACACGCACCAGCAGCCAGTAACAGGCGATGCCACCGAGCGCGTGGGTCGCAAGTTGTGCGGTCGGGGCGGTGGGCAGCCATCGTCCCAAGGCGCGCAGCAACAGCAGGGCGGCGATGAACAACAGTTGCCCCGCTTCCACCCCGAGATTGAAGCTGGCCAGTGCCCAGGCTTCGGCCGCCGGCGGGAGCCCGATGTCGGCAAGCGCGCCGGCGAAGCCGAAGCCATGCAGCAGCCCGAAGCCGAAGGCCACCGCCCACGGGAAGCGGAAAGTCCAACTCGGCGGCGCTTCGCGCCCCGGCTCCGGTGGGCCGGCGCGGGCGAGTTCCACCGCCAGCAGCAGAATCGACAGGGCGATCACCGCCTCCACCGGCGCCGGGGGCAGGCGTAGTGCGCCCAGGGTCGCCAGCGACAGCGTGATGCTGTGCGCCAGCGTAAAGGCGGTGACGGTGCCGATCCACGCGCCAACGCCACGGCCGGCGCGCCACAGCACCAGCACCAGGCCAAGCACGAAGAGCAGATGATCCGGGCCGGCCAGGATGTGCTCGATGCCGAGCAGGAAATAGGTCGCCACCGATGGGGTCGCGTTGCGGTCGGTCAGCGTCAGTGCGACCTCGGGCGCATCGCGGGTGGCGCGCTGATACCGCGATGCCGCGCCCGCGCGGATATGCACCAGCGCTTCCGGACGCACGCTGTTCAAGCCGTCGATGTGCAGTCGGTGCGCCTCCATGGCGGCACTGCATTGCAGCTGCCAGCGACGGATCAGCGCCTCTTCGGTGACCGTGACCTCGGCCTGCCCACGTTGCACACAGGCCGGCTGCAGGGAGAGCTGCAAGGGCGGCAGCGTGCGCTCGCCGCGGCGCGCATCTTTGGTGAGCACTTGCAGCGTGTTCGCACCGGCGGCTTCGATGCCGATGTAGGCCATGGGTTGTTCATGCGCCGCCGCGGGCGCGGCCAGCAGCCACGCCCACAGAAGCCCGCGTGCGGCCGTGGTCTTCATGAGGCGGGTGCTGCGCGACGCACGACGAATTGACCGCGCAGCGCCTCGAGCAGCTCGGCATTCTTGCGTTCGCGCTGGAAATGTCGCACATCGTTGACCAGTGCTTCACCGGCGGATTCCACCGTGGCCGCCACGAAGGGAAAGACCGCCTGCACCCGCACCAGGTGCAGCCCCGCCGGCGAGGCCACCGGCCCTGACCACTGCTCAGGCGGCAAGCTCTGCAGCGTCTCGAAGAAGCCGCTGCCAAAACGCTTGTGAACGGCCGTGGCATCGGCCGCCTCGATCTGCGCCGGGCCGGGGAAGGGATCACCCGGCGGCAGCGTGGCGCCGGGCTCGGCGCTCCGAAGCTGGCGCAATAGCGCCTCGGCCCGCGGCGCGGCCTGTGCGCCGCGAGCGATGAAGACGTGTTCGAAGCGGATGCGGGGCGGCTGCCCGTAGCGCTCCGGGTGGGCCTGCAGGTGCGCCCGCAGGGCTTCCTGTGTGGGTTCGGGCAGCGGGTGCGTGTCCTCCAACAGAAAGCGCATCTTGCGGATCAGCTGGCGGCGGATGATCTGGTCGTCCTGGTCCAGCCCAAGGGCGCGGGCCTGGCGGAAAAGTGCCTCGTTGCGCACCCAGTGGTCGACCATGCGGTCGAGTTCCTCGGCCGTAGGCGGGCGGTGCTCACGCGTCTGGAAATCGGCGCGCAGGGCGTCGATGCGTTGCCCGCTGACCACGATCTCGCGGTCCGCACCGATGTCGGTGAGCGCATGGTCCAGCGCGAACAGCGCGCCGCCGATGAGCGCGAAGACGACCAAGGGTTCGCGCAGCCAGCGCCTGGACATCCTAGAAGGCATAGGCCAAGGATGCGGTGATGTGGTCGCGGTCCGAGCGCAGATTGCGATCACCGGCTCCGGTGAACAGCGTGTAGTCGACGGTGGTGGTGAGATTCCGCGTCAGGCGTGCCTGAAAACCCGCGGTGAGTTTGATCTGCCCTTCGACGAAGTTCTGGATGGGGGAGGCGGAGGTGCCCCGCACGTCGTGCTCGAAGAGCGCGCGCGGAATGACGGTCATTCCGAACAAGGCGTCGTGATAGGTCGGCAACAGCAGGATGCGATAGCCCCATGCGAAGTCGTCCGCGAAAAGGTCCGGGTCCGCCTGTTCCGGATTCACGCGGCGCGGATCGGGCACGCCATCGCTGCCACTGCCGTCCGCACCTGGGCTGAAATGGGTATTGGTGGCGCCGGAGCCTTCGATCTGCAGGCGGTCCAGCGCGGGCAGGTCGAAGATCTGGGTTGCGCCCACCTCGACCGCCACCAGGATCTGGTCGGCCCCGATCCAGTTGCTGGCCGAAAGGGCGCGAATGGCGGTGAAGCTCGCCTGCCCGATGGACAGCCGCTCGTAGCCTGTCACGCGTTCGTTCGCCGACACCGGGTCGCGCCGAAAGCGCGTCTGAAGGAAATCCGGCGCCGCCGAGCGCGCCCCGGGCACGGTGAAGATGCTGGCCGCTCCGAGGGGTATGCCCACGTCCTCCGCTGGGAAGGCCGGCTGCAGCGACGCGAACAGGACGTCCCGGGTGGCGACCTGCACCGGCTGATTGGGGCTGTAGGCGATTTCCCCGGCAAAGGACCAGCGACCGAGGTTGGTGGTGCCGCTGAAGCCGTAGAGCTGGATGTCTTCCGGAAAATCGAGGAAGGGACGGATCGTGTCCACCGGCAAGGCTTCCTGTCCGATCTCGGGGACGCCCGGAATCTGCGCGGCGATGGTGTCGAGCAGGGTGTCATTGATCACATTGGCGTCGCCGGCGAAGCCACCGCAGGCCAGCAAGGATTGGGCGAAGGCAATCTGCTGCGTTGCCGACTCGAGCGCACCACCGCTATCGGGCAAGGCCTCCAGCAACAGCGGAAGCACCGCGCCGAGGTCGCCAGCGGCGATCTGGTTGGCGTTGCGCAGGCAGCTTCCGTCCGCGGCGATGACACTCAGATAGGGAAGGCGGCTGTGGTAGTTCATGCCGTAGAAGCTCAGTTCCGATCCGCCATTGAGCCATTCGGCGTAGTAGTTCAGTCGCAGTCCGAACTGGCCCCCATCGCGCGGCGCGCCGAAATCCTCGTCGAGCACATAGGCCGTGCGCGTCGCGCCGCTGAGCAGGCGGGACAGCCCCGCAGGCTGGAACTGCCGGTTCGGATCCTCCGGATACTGCCCGATGCCGATGGTCAGGTTGGTCGGGCCGTCGCCCGCGCCGGCGATGTCGTTGGTCGACAGAAAGGAGCCGGCCGCGTCGGGTTCGGTGGGCTCCCAGTCATACTGGTAGAAGGCGTTGACGGAGACATTGGCCGAGTATTCATAGTCGGCGATCACCATGCCCACCGGCAGAAAGGCGTTCTTCAGCCGTGTGCCGGGCTGACGCAGCAACCGCGCGCTGAGCGGGTTGATCTGGTTCAGGCTGCTGAATACCAGGAAGGTGGATTCGCCCCAGCGCAGGATCTGCTGGCCCACGGACAGTCGCATTCGGCCGTCGAAGCCTGGCACGGGCGCGCTGACGAAGGCCTCCAGCAACCGCGTCTGACGGCCCAAGTCCTCCTCCAGATCCTCCCGACGCGGGACGCGCTCAGGCTGGAACAGCGTGTTCTCGTTGAAGGTCAGAAAATCGCTGTTGTAGGGGTCGTAGTAGGCGAGGCCGGTGAACTTCGCGCCCACCTCGCCCCAGAACAGGCGGATCTCGGGCTGGTACTGCGCTGTGGCGTAGACGATATCGCCCTGGGCGTAGTTGAGATTGCCGTCATCGCCATTGACGTTGTAGCCGCCGCGCGCGTCCACCAGCCGCTGATTCGGGGCTGGATCCCCCGTCAGCGACATGCAGTCGTCCTCCACGCACAGGCGTTCCTGGCCGGGCACGTTGAGCTTGGCCAGCAAGGCGTTGTTGCGGTCCTCCAGGCGCCAGCTGGCCCCCACGGCGACGCGCTGGTTGATGCGGATGTCGACGTCGCCCAGGCGGAAATCCGCCGCCTGTGCCGGCGCTGCGCCCAGTCCCATGCCGACGGCGAGGGCCATCAATAACCGCCAGCCATCCCTGCTACGACTCTCCCCCATGCGCTTGGTCTCCTCGCGTCCTGCCCTGTGGGCATGGTTGGCCGCACCTCTTCGGGGGGCCTTATGTTTGCGTAATATCCCGAAAATTTGACGACCTGTAAAGCGGTCGCGGCCACGGCCTGCGATGCGCCGATGGCCCAGTGGCGGAGGGAGCGTCTTTTATTTGACAGTCTGTAAATAAATCGCGCAGCATGGTTGCCATGGGAAGGATCTGCACAGGTGCGGATGCCGGGGCAAGGGGGAGGGGAGATGCTGAACCGATTCCACAACAAGATCTGCGTGATTACCGGGGGCTCCAGCGGCATCGGCTACAGCGTGGCCGAGGCGCTGGCGCGCGACGGCGCCCGTCTGCTGCTGGTCGCCCGACAGCAAGCGCTGCTGGAGCAGGCGGCGACCCGTCTGCGTGCGCTGGGTGCGGCGGAGGTCCGTATCTGCAGCGCAGACGTGACGAAGACGGATCAACTTGCCGGTATCGCCCAGGCCGTTTCGGAGATGGGCGAGGCCGCGGATCTGATCGTCACCAGTGCCGGTGTGGTCAGTGCCGGATTGTTCGAGGATGTCCCGCTGGAGGAGTGGCGCCGCCTGCACGAGGTCAATGTCATCGGTCTGGTGGCGGTGCTGCAGACGCTGCTGCCCGCCATGCGCGCCCGCGCCAAGGCCGGTGGCGGGGGCGGGCACATCGTCAACATCGCCTCGGCGGCGGGGCTGGTGGGTTTTCCAGGCATGGCCGCCTACGGTGCGACCAAGGCGGCGGTGACCGGCTTGAGCGAAAGCCTGCGCGCCGAGCTGTCCGGCCTCGGTATTGGTGTCACCGCCGTCTGTCCTGGCTTCGTGCAGACGCCCATTGCCGACAAGATCACGCTGTTCGGCCGCATGGATACACCGCGCACGCGCAAGATGATCGGGCAGTGGTTCCAGCGCAATGATCTATCGCCCGAGCGCGTCGCCGCAGCCACCCTGGCCGCGGTGCGGCGTGATCGTGCACTGGTGGTGGTGGGCAAGGATGCGAGCTCCGGCTACTGGACCAAGCGATTCGCACCCGGGATTCTGCGCATGGTGCTGCGCCGTGCCGGTGGCGCCTCGGCCACCACCTGAGCAGGGAGGTCGCCATGTGGAAGAAAGGGGTGGTGATTGTTGCCGTTTTGCTGGCCGTGCTGGTCGGGCTGTTCCTGCATTTCGAGGACCGCATCGTCCGGCGTGTCGTGTTTCAGCAGGCGCTGGCCACCATCCAGGCAGAGAGTCTTGAGCGCATGGGTGAGGGCCTGCACGTGGTGCTCTGCGGCTCCGGCTCGCCGCTGCCGGACCCGACCCGCGCCGGCCCCTGCGCATTGGTGATCGCAGGCGAGCAGGTGCTGATGGTCGACGTCGGATCGGGCAGCATGCGTAACCTCGGCCCCATGGGCATTCCGCCGGGGCGGGTCGACGCCTTGCTGCTGACCCATTTCCATTCCGACCATATCGATGGCATCGGCGAGCTGATGCTGCAGCGCTGGGCCGGAGGCAGTCATACCGCGCCATTGCCCGTGATCGCGCCGGAAGGGGTCACCCCCATCGTCGAGGGCTTCAATCAGGCCTACCGTACCGATATCGGCTACCGCATTGCGCATCACGGTGAAGCGGTCGTGCCGCCCAGCGGCGCCGGCGCCCGGGCGCGTCCCTTTGCGCTGCCGCCAGCGGAAGGGCGCGTGGTGCTGCAGCAGGACGGACTGACCGTCACCGCCTTTCCGGTCGATCACGCGCCGGTGGAGCCGTCGGTGGGTTACCGCTTCGACTACCAGGGGCGCAGTGCGCTCATCAGCGGCGATACCAAGGCTTCGGAGGTGGTGCGTCGCCACGCGCAGGGCGTGGATCTGCTGGTACATGAGGCCTTGGCCTCGGATCTTGTCGCGATTCTGACCGAGGCCGCCGAGGCGGCTGGAGAAGCGGAGCTGGCCACCATCACACGCGATATCCTCGACTACCACACGAGCCCGGTGGAGGCCGCCCGCATCGCCGCGCAGGCCGAGGTCGGGCATCTGCTCTACACCCACATCGTTCCGCAACTGCCGGTGGCCCTGCTCGAACGCCAGTTTCTGAAAGGGGTGGATGCCGTTTTCGATGGGCCGGTCACGGTCGGCGAGGACGGCCTCTGGGTATCCATGCCGGCCGAGAGCACGGCGATCCGCGTCGAGCAGCTGCTGCGCTGGTAGGCCCGGCAATGTTCTTTTTTCGCGAGGCTCCGATGACCAAGCCCTTTCTGCTGTACGGCTGGCAGCTGTCCTACTTCAGCGGCAAGGCCCGCGCCTATCTGCGCTACAAGCAGATTCCCTTCCGTGAACGCGAGGTGGACGGCTACACCTTGATGCGGCGGATTCCGCGCAAGACCGGGAGCAGCCCGGTCATGCCGGTAGTGGTCACGCCGGAAGGGGAATGGCTGCAGGACACCACCCACATCATCGAGACGCTGGAGCAACGCTTTCCGGCACCTTCGGTCTATCCCGAGTCGGCGGCCCTGCGCGTGCTCGCGCAATTGCTGGAGGCCTGGGCGGACGAGTGGTGGATTCCCATCGCGATGCACTACCGTTGGTCGTATCCGGAGAACGAGGCGCTGTTTCTGAAGGAGGCCGGGCGCGCCCTCGTGCCCTTTGCCCCCGCATTCCTGCAGCGTCGGCTCGCGCGCCGACCGGCCACCCTGCTGAAGAGCTATCTGCCCGGCGTCGGCGTCGTGCCCGAGCAATTCGACCTGATGGAGCGCTGGACGGAGGCTATGCTCGATGCCCTTGATCAGCATTTCGCGCACCACGATTTTCTGCTCGGTGGCCGTCCCTGTGTGGCCGACTTCGCCCTCATCGGCCCGCTCTATGCGCATCTCGCCCGCGACCCGTGGCCCAAGCGCGCCCTGATCGCACCGCGTCCCCATCTGCAGGCCTGGGTGGCGCGCACCCACGAGGGCGCACCGGGTGACGGGGCGCTGTTCGACATCGCGAATCTGCCCGAGACTTTGCAGCCGGTCCTGCGCGCACTGCGTGACGAATTCCTGCCCATGGTGCTCGGCATACGCGATGCCGTACAGCGCCATGCGCAGGCGGGGGCAGCGCGGAAGCCGCGACTGACGCGCGCCCTCGAATCCATTGATTTCCCCATGGCGGACGGCCGTTTCCGCCGTTTGGCCATGCCCTACACGCTGTGGATGATGCAGGGCGTACAGCGCGGCTATCGGGCGCTCGACGAGGCGCAGCGCGCCGCGCTGTGTGCTGCCATCGGCAGCGGTGCGGCAGCCGAGGCGTTGGCGGCCGACGTGGGGCCGGTGCTGCAGCGTACCGGCCTGCGCGTGCGCTGGGCGGAAGCGCGCGGCGGCGCCCGCAGGCGGTAGGCTACGGCCTTTGTCACTGGAAGATCGCATGTCCCTGAAGCAACGTTTTGCATCCGCCTCCCACGCCGCCATGACGCAGGCTCAGCAATGGGGTGTCCCGGTCGAGGATCTGGAGCGCGTCGTCGACCAGCGCCTGCAGCCCTTGCTGGTCAAGCATCTGTCGCGATTCGTGATCCCCTTCGTGCGCCGGTCCGGCGCGCGGGTCGTGGCATTGGCGCCGGGGCGGGTGGTCTGCCGCATGCCGCTGCGCGGCAACGTCAATCACATCGGCACCATGTACGCCGGTGCGCTGTTCACCTTGGCCGAATTCCCCGGCGGCCCGTTGATGCTGGCTACCTTTGGCATGCGCCGCTTCATCCCGATCGTGACCGCCCTCGACATGCAGTTCGTGCGCGCCGCCAAGAGCGATGTCACCGTCGAACTCACGCTGACGGCCGAAGAGGCGGAGCGTATCGAGGCCGAGACCTTGGCCGAAGGCAAATCGGAATTCGAGGTGCGCGGGGAGTTGAAGGATGCCCAGGGCGAGGTTGTCGCGCTCAGCCGCGCGATCTACCAGATGCGCCCCAAGCGCCGCTGATCGCCGCTTCCCCCACTAGGCCCCGCATGGACGAGACCGCACCGCGCTACACCGTCTACAAGATGGATATCTCCTACTTCAGCGGGAAGCTGGAGGCCTATCTGCGCAACAAGGGCATCGCCTATGTGGCGCAGGACGCGGATGCACGCACGCTCGACCGCATCCACCGCGCTACCGGCGCCAAGAAGGTGCCGGCGGTGGAGATGGCGGACGGCCGCTGGCTGTT
>JALEHA010000055.1 GCA_022763315.1 Algiphilus sp. | reverse complement strand
TTGATGAAGGGATCGTAGGCCATCGGGTCATCCAGGATGGTCAATTCGCGTACGTCGATCGCACGGAAGACCTTGCCCTGCAAGCCATACAACACGGCGGAGTGCGGCCCCACGGGAATGACGCCAAAGTAGGAACCGATGTAGGGCGGTTCGATCATCTGCCAGCTCTCGCCGTCGTCAAGCGAACGCGCCAGAAAGCCGCGTTCCCCGGCAATCATCAGCGCACCGCCATCCAGACGTTCGATTTCGTACAGGTGAAAGCCGGTATCGAAGACCTCGTTGGTCACCTCTTCCCAGCTTTGCCCGCCATCCTCGGTACGCAGCATGCGGCCGTTTGAGCCGATCACCAAACCGCGTTCCGGGGTCGTGAAGATCGCATCGTAGAACGGCCGGCCCCAGGCGGCGTCCCAATGCCGCAACTCCCAGCTCTCACCCGCATCCGTGGTCCGCAGCACGCTGCCGTCGTGGCCGACCGCCCAGCCATTGCGGTCATCGACGAAAGTGACCCGGGTGAGCATGGCCCGCACGGGCGCCTGCACTTGCCGCCACTTGTCGCCATCATCCGAGAGCAAAATATGCCCGCGCTCACCGACCGCGACCAGCCGATCTCCCGCGCGCTTCAGATCATTGACGATGGCCTTATCGGCCAGCGGCTTGATCTCCGAAGCTTCCGGCTGCCGCGGCTGATCTTCCCAGCGCCCATCCTGCGCCTGGCCGAGTGCCGCCCAGCCCAGCAGACCGCAAGCGAGCGCAAGGCGGACATGGCGTGCCATACCTGTAGCGTGTTTCATGCGTGTCCCCCTCATTTTCCGTTGTAGCCCTGCTCTTCGGCCTCGCTGGCGCCTGCCATCAAGTCCTGACCGGCGTGCTTGAGCTCTTCCTTGGAGAAGAAGCGCGCCAGTGCGGGCAATACCAGGATGGCGCCGAACATGTTCGCGGTGAACATGTAGACCAGCATGATTCCCATATCGGCCTGGAACTGCAGTTTTGAGAACAGCCAGGTGCTGACGCCAAGGCCCAGCGCGACGCCGGTAAACACCACGGCCTTGCCGGTCTTGCGCAGGGTCTGGTAGTACGCCTCCTCCAGCGACAGCCCACGCCGCAGACCATCGGCGAGCTGCGCATAGATATAGATGCCGTAGTCGACACCGATACCCACCGCCAACGCGATCACCGGCAACGTGGCCACCTTCATGCCGATATCGAGTGTCGCCATGACACCATAGGCAGAAATGGACACCAGCGAGAGCGGCAACGCCACGCAGATCACACCGGAGAAGGTCCGAAACGACAGCCACAGGAAGAGCAGCACCACCGCGTAGACCCAAAGGACGATCTCGATCTCCTTGTCCTCCACCACTTCGTTGGTGGCGGCCATGACCCCGACATTGCCGGAGGCGAGGCGGAAATCGATGCGGTCGGTCGCCTGCTCGTTATCGCGATAGTCCTTGACGGCCCCCACCACATTCTTGATCGACTCGGCGGCGTGGTCCTTGGTGAACAGGAAGATATTCAGCGCGCTGCACTTGTCGTTGAGCATGCCGGAGCTGGTGGGCACCAGCGCGGTGGCCTGAGACAGCGCGTACTGATTGCGTGGAATCACCTGTGCGTTCAGCCGTCCTTCCGACAAGCCGGCATAGGCCAGTTTGGACAGGTCCATCAACGTCATCGTCTCGCGCACTTCCGGCAGATTTTTCATGTGCCAGGCGAAACGATCGATCTCGGCCATCAACTCGTACTTGATGCAGGCGTCTTCCTCGGTTTCCGCAATGATGTTGAGCTGGTCCAGCGCAATACCAAAGTTGCGCGCGATGAAGCGGGCATCCTGGTTGAAGCGGGAGTCAGGGCGCAGCTCAGGCACCCCCTCGCCGACGGTGCCGATCTTGAGCGAGGGATAGGTGTAGACACTCCAAACCAGCACCAGGCCACCCACCGCGAGCGTGGCGACGGCCGCCGGCGTGCGCGTGAAGTGCTTGGCAATGAAGCGCCAGACGCCGTCAAAGATCGCATTGCGGCGCTCCTGCTTACGCTGGAACGCTTCCGGATCGCGGACCGGCGTCACCGTCAACAGGATCGGCATGAGCGCCTTGTTGGTGACGATGATGGCGGCGATACCAAAAGCCGCATTCAGCGACATCTCCCGGATCACGTCGATATTGATCAGGTAGATGGTGAGGAAGCCGGCGGTGTCCGTGATCAGCGCGATCGTGCCCGGAATCGCCAGTCGCCGGAAGGTCGCCAGAGAGGCCCGATAACTGGACAGCCCCAACGCAACCTCCGCAGCCCATGCATTGACGTATTGCACGCCATGCGAGACCGATACTGCGAGCACCAGGAAAGGCACCAGGATGGCGAAGGGGTCCAAGCCAAAGCCGACCAGGCTGAGCAAGCCCATTTCCCAGACGACCGCCGCCACTGAGCAAAGCAAAGGCAGCATGCCGAGCAGGAAGGAACCCACGTACAGCCAGAGCAGCAGTCCGGTAAACAGCAGGGTCACCGCGAAGAAGATGACAACCTCGGTCGAGGCCTCGGTCATGTCATGGACGACCTTGGCAAAGCCGATGACATGCACCGTGGTGTTGCCATCCTCGTACTTCGCCCGAATCTCTTCGAGTTTGCGCCCGACTTCGGTGTAATCGATCGCCTCCCCCGTCACGGGATCGCGTTCGAGCAACTCCGCCACGACCATCGCAGCACGTTGATCCTCGGACACCAGCCGTCCCACGATGTTGGCCTTCGCGACATTCGAGCGAAGCTGCTTCATCATCTCGGGCGTCGGCTCATAGTTCGCTGGCACCACAGTGGAACCCGACAAGCCCGTGGGTTGCACCTCCACGTAGAGGATGTTCGGGGTGAACATGGAGCTCACCCGCTCCCGCTGTACACCGGGGATGAAGAAAACGTCGTCGGTCAGCTTACGGAGCTTCTCCATGAAGTCCGGCTGATAGATGTCGCCCTCCTTGTTCCGAATGGCGACGAGAATCCGGTTCGCTCCACCAAACTCGTCGTAGTAGTCGAGAAAGGTGTCCATGTACGGGTGCTCTTTGGGCACCATCTTGAGCCAGCCGGCATTCGGCTCCAGCTGCGCGGCCTTCCACCCCAGGAAGGCTGTGATGAGCAGCAGGATCGCCAGCGTGATCCACCGATGCCCGAAGATGGCCGGCTCGACTACCTTGAGGATGCGTTGCGTCGCACTCATTCCCCTCTCCCTATCCCTTAGCTGCGCGGGCAGAGCCCGCTATTCCCCTGATCTGCTACGCGCCGGGATGCCGTGGCGCGCTTCGGAACGACACGGCAGTCGCACCGGAAGCAGTTTCCCACCGAACGGGCCGCCGAAACGGCATGGCCCGGCGCGCCGCGTGGGCGCACCGGGCCATCCGTTGCGGACCATACACAGGTCTCTAGCGGCCGCGTGCCCGACGCTTCAGTGCCGAGGGGCTGAAATAGCCGTCGCGGTACTCGATCTTCCAGTCCGTGACCTTGCCCTCGTTCGACATCGCCGTCACGAAATAGCGACCGCTCTTCAGGTCATAGATGACCTCTGGCGCGGTGGTGGTCGTGGGTACGAAAGGCGCTGTCAGCACATGACCTTCTTGGAAACGCCACAGTTCGCCGCGGGCATCGTAATTGTCCACCGCAACGATGCCCCAGCTATCTTCGTCCACGTAGAACACGCGGCGCCCGAACTGGTGACGCGTGCCGTCGCGCAGCGTGGCTTCCACCACCCAGACCCGATGCAGTTCGTAGCGCGCCATCTTCTGATTCATGTGCCCCTTGCCCACCATGTCGGCGTACTTGGCGACGGGGTTGTTCATGAGGTAGGAGCTGTACGGGATGTACATCTCACGCTTGCCGAGCAGCTTCCAGGTGTAACGGTCCAAGGCACCGTTGAACATGTTCACCTGGTCATTGAACTGCAGGCCGTCGGAACCGATGGAGGGGTTGTCGTAACCTACGTCCGGCGCGCGGTTCACGCGGCCAAGGCCGGGATTGAAGATCCAGGCGTTGCGTCCGGACGTGTCCTTGCCGAAGATCTCATGCACCAGCGTGAACTGGCCAGCAACGCGCGGCGGTGCGATGGTTTCCTGGAGGAAGTAGGCGATGATTTCGTTGTCGCGCTCTTCGCCCTTGGCCAGGTTGGCGTACTCGAAGCCAACATCCTCGATCACCTGCGTGATCTCGTGGCTGCCATCGGCATCGACCACCGCTTGGTCGTTGTACCGGCGCGCGGTCGAGCCACGGAACTTCAACTTGTGATTCCAGATGACTTCGGCGCCGCTCTTCGGAATCGGGAAAGGAAAGCCCAGCTTGTGGCCGGAAATGTCATCCGTGCCTTCCAGCGTGGTGCTCGTCGCATTCGCTTTGGTCGCCTCGTAGATCTCGTCCGGGTAGTAGGCCGTGCGTACCGTTGGGTAGACGATCATCTCGTAGCTGTCGTACAGCTCGAAGAGCTTCTTGTGGCCCTCGGTGAGCTTGTCGGCGTGCTCCTTGTAGTTGCTCTTGGTGATCGTCATGCGCGGGTTGAGATTCTCCACGCCGATCTGTGTCACCAGGTTATTGAGGTCCGGCTCCATCTCGGCGGCCTTCTTGAGGTCGTCAAGATTGGTGATCAGATTCAGATCCGGGTTTTCCTCCGCGAAGGCGACGATGCGCTCGCGAATTGCCTCAAGTTCTTCAGGCGTGAGATTCTTCTGTTCATCGCTGAAGTTGGCCGCGCCGGTGAGCTCTGGAATGGTGCCGTCGGCGTTGCCCTTCGGATTGGCGCCTACTTGCGACAGCTCGTTGCCGAGCTTGGCGGCTTCCTCTGCGCTGACTTTGGCATAGGCGCCAATCGGCAAAAATGCCGCGCCAACCGCCGCTACCGTCAGATAGCGGACCGCATTTCTGTATCCCATGTGCTGTGTCTCCGAGAGTCGGGTTGGCGGCGGACGCCAAGCCAGAATGGTCGTCTTGTAGTCGGAAAGAAAGCTTCGTTACTCCGTTTACATTAAACACAATGCGTGAAGCACCCGCAACAGCTTTCTGCCTACGCGTGGTAACACCGCAACGCTTGTACCTCCGGCAACCTTGAATTAGCATCCGCGTAACTTGCTGCGGCGCAACGGAGTGCCGAATCATTCAATACACGGGGGAGTTCGCAAGTGATCCAAGGTCATAACCATGGTCGTGCGGCCCTTGGCTGCGCGGCACTACTCTGCTTGTTCGCTAGCGCTCCAACGCACGCTCTGACAACGGAAATCGGGGATTTCGACATCTCCTTGAACAGTCGCGCTCTGTTCGGCGGCGCCATTCGGTTGGAGAACCGCGCACGCGAAACCTTGGGCAAACTCAACGCCACGCCGGACCTCTGCCCCGACGACTGCATCTCCTTCACGGACGACCCCGGCCCCAACCAGCGTTTGGTGGATGCCCCTGGCGCCTTCCTCGGCAGCATCTACGACGACGGTAATTTGAATTACGACCGGGGCGACCTGGTGAGTGCGCAGGCCCGTTTCGAGACCGACCTCAGTGTGCAGTGGGGTGAGGCCGTCATGAAGGTCTCCGGCATCGGATTCTTCGATCAGGTCAACAACAACTTTTCAGAAACCAATTTCGACACGGCCTTCCAGCCCGCGCGGGCGCCACGCAGTGGCGGCGTAACCAGCCGGGTCGGTACCGACATTGACCTGCAGGAAGCCTTCATCTCCTATCCCTTCCAGCTCGGGGATATCTATGCACTGGTCTCGGTTGGTGAGCAGCGCGTGCGCTGGGGGGAGTCGACCTTTGTCGCTCTGGGCAGTCTGGACCAGCTCAATCCGCCCAACGAGAATCGATTGAACTTTCCGGGATCAGAGATCGCCAGCGTCTTTGAGCCGACCGGACTGGCCGTCATTTCCGCCGACCTGACGGCAACGGTGGGGCTCGAACTGGTCTATCAGTACGACTGGGAGCCTGCCCAGCCAGCCGCAGCCGGTAGTTTCTATTCCGTCAACGATATTGCGGGTGGCGGTGAATACGCTGTGGTGAGCTTGGGGCAGTTCTCTGAAGACCCGAATTTCATCGGCGGCTTCAAGGGCGCACTGCCAAGGTTGCTGACCTCCACGTCGCTCAACGTGCCGGTCAGTTCCACGCGCGGACGGCCGGACGATCAAGGTCAGTTTGGCGGCCGTCTGACCTGGTTCGCGGAGAATCTGAATGGCGGCACCGAACTCGGCTTCTATGCCTTGAACTACCACAGCCGCCTGCCCTACGCGAGCACCATCGCCACCGACCGCTCATGTCTGCGCGATTCCCCGCTCGGCTTGGGCGTGGAAGACATCCTGGGATCGGGTGTCAACAGCATCCTGGCGGGACTGGGGAATCTGGTCCCAGGTATTACGCTCGACAACCTCAGCACGGAAGGCGCCCTCGCCATTCTCGGACCCTGTGGTGGTGGCACAGGCGCACTCAGCTTCCTCCCTGGCGAAGACCGTGAACCCCTGCCCATCGGCACCCTGCGCCCCTTCCTCGATTACCCGGAAGACATCCGCCTGTTCGGTTTCGCCTTCAACACCCAGTTCGGCTCCTGGTCGCTGGCGGGCGAGTACGTCTATCACCCGAACCTGCCGCTGCAGGTATCCCTGGCGGACGTCATCTTTGCGGGACTGCAACCGGCCCTGCCCGCCGAGGATCAGAACATCCTGATCGCGAACGTCCCTGGGGCGCGCACTGCAGTACCTGATTTTGTGCAAACCCGATTCCGCAAAGACCCTGTCGAAGCCAATGACCTGATTCGTGGCTATGAGCGGCAGAAGGTGCATCAACTCGACCTGACCGGCATTCGCGTCTTCTCCAGCAGCAACTGGATTGGCGCGGACCAGATCATCCTGCTTGCCGAGCTCGGCATGACCTACATCCAGGACATGCCCGGCCTGAACGAGCTGCAATTCGAGGGTGGTGGTCCGAATTGCACGCACTTCAGCCCTGGCGCGGACGGGACGGGCACGGAGGATGGCGAACCCAATGCACGCCGCCTCAATCCGACACAGTCCACCGACTGCTTTGCGGACGAGTTTGCCACCGGCTATCGTCTCTTCATCCGCCCGACCTATAACGATTTCCTCTTCGGCTGGACCTACACGCCCATCATCGGGTTCTTCCACGATGTCTATGGCGTCTCTGCCTTCCCGGTACAGAATTTTGTGGAAGGCGAAATCGAAATCCTGCTTGGTACGGACATTGAATTCGCGCAGGGATTCCAGGCGCAGATTCTCTACCAGGGCTTCTTCGCCACCGGCAATGACCGGGTCAGCCTGGTGCAGGACCGAGACAACCTGAAGTTCAGTATCGAGTACAACTTCTAAGGACGCTGCAGATCGGCCAAGCAAACCCCTGCGCGCGGCGGCCGCGGCCGCGGCCGCGATGGTCACTGACAGTACCTAGGTTTTCGCTCCGCCGCGGAAGGCGCGTCAGGGATTGGACGCGTCTTCCGCACCTAGCACATAGGTGGCCACGGGCTCGGCCAGGCCTTTAACGGTGCGCCGCAAGGGCTTGCCGCGGGCGCTTTCTCCGGCCAGCTGCAGGGTATCGGCATCCACCCGGATTTCGCCATCGCGCGCACGGTCGCAGAGACGCGCAGCCAGATTCACCGCCGGCCCCACCGCCACGTATTCGAAACGGGCGCGCTGGCCGACGATACCCACCGCCACTTGCCCGGTCGCCACTCCGACCCCAAGCCCCAGGGACGTGCTGTAGCGTTGAACCACCGGGCGCGTGTGCGATTGCAATCTGCGCGCCAGCGCAAGGGCGCGCGCGGCGTGGTCCTCCATTTCCACCGGCGCGCCGATCACGATCAGGGCGCCGTCGCCGGCGAGATCCTTGATGGTCCCGCCATAGCGCGCAGCGGCCATCCCAATGGCCGCATAGAAATTGCGTAACAGCCGCAGCACCACTTCCGGCTCCACCCCATGGGCGTAACTGGTGAAACCCCGGATATCCACGCACACGATCGATACCGTCACGCGATGCTTACGCATGGCCTGACGCAGTCCGCGTGTGCGCACCAACTCCGCCACCTGCGGCGCCATGAAGCGCGCCATGAACTGCGCGCGCGCACCTTGCACCATGAAATAGCGCAGCGCACCGAACAGAAAAACGACCTGGCTCAGCGCTAGCGTCATCGGCGCCACATGCAGCGGAACGATGAAAGAGAAGCCCAGCAAGGGCAGCACCACCAGCATGGACAGGATGCGCCCGGACTCCGCCTTGTCCGGCCCGCGCATCAGCATGCGCACGGCGGCAATGGTGATGAAGACAAAACCCACCGTCGGGACCGTCGCGAAGGCCCAGAACCAGGGCGAGAGATAGAACGCCGGGTCCCCCATGGCACCAATCAAGTGCTCAATACGCTGCACCGGAAACACGGCACTGAGCGCGGCGTGGAACAGGACAAAGACTTCTGCCAGACGTGACAGGCCCCATACACGCGGCCCTGCCCGCTCACCCGCCGTACGGCTGACGCGAATGCCCCATTCGACGCCGCAAATGAAAGCAAGTGCTTCGATAAAACCGGCGGCGCGCGCCCAGAACGGAAGGTCTTCTACCCCCACGTGCAACAGATAGGCATTGAAACCAATGGCCAGGCCGGTCGCCAGCAATGCGCCCGACAGCCAGCGCGTGGAGGGCGTGCGGGCATCAGAGACCAGAAACGCAATGCCGATCCCCACCGCAATGATCGCGGTGACCAGAAGTCCGCTATTCGACGACGACAAGCTGCTGATCAGGTTGAACACCGCACGACCTATTCGAGGAGAAATCGAAAACACATCACAGCGATCGCGAAGCCCTGGAGTGCCAGAACGCCTCCATCCGCTGCCTGCACTGCAGCGCAAGTATCGCGCCAACTATAAGGCTGCCCGCGAAGTGCTTGCAGTTGGCACAGCGTACTGTGATGGATGCCGACTACAATATCGGCACGGAGAGGTGGCAGAGTGGTCGAATGCAGCGGTCTTGAAAACCGCCGTGTCCGCGAGGGCACCGTGGGTTCGAATCCCACCCTCTCCGCCACAAGACGGGTGATCGCCTGCTTCCGCTGATCCCCGATGCAATCAGCTCCGCATGCTTGATGACGCGCTTCATCGCGCCATTGCCATGCCATCTCCCGGCCTGGACCGGCCCTCCTTGCCACAACGACAAGGAGCAGCTCGCAGCGCCATGCAGAACATCTTGGCGGCATAGGCACGGAAGAGAATCCGACGATTTCTCCTTCCATACATAAAGCAAAGCGCGCGGAAAACGATGGATTGCTTCTATAAAGAGCGGTCGTCCGCCTTCATACTGTCCGCGTGCATTGGACTCACACCACAGTCCCCTACCCGTCGCGCATGCTTTTCAACGGTGGAAACGCGCGCTCGATGCCGTCCGCCTCACATGGCGCGAGGACACCGATGCGCTCCCCACGGATGAGCACGGCAGCAAGCGCGTGAGCCGCAGGAACCGGCCGCGCGCGGCGACGACCCGTCCATCGCGTGCATCCGACCGCAATGGACCCCGCTCGCCACGCCCGGTGTTGGGCGGCGCGCTATTCGTCGCCATCGCCGCCGCGCTCTGGGGTACGGTCGGCGTCGCGTCTCAGTTTCTTTATGGCAACAACGACATATCGCCGGTGGTTGTCGGGTTCGTGCGACTCGCGCTCGCCTCTCCGCTTCTATTGCTGCTCTCCGTTGTCACAGTGGGCAGTCGCACCTTCGCCTTTGCGGGGCGCGAACTGGGCGCGATTGTCATGATCGGCATTACGATGGCGCTGTACCAGCTGTTCTATTTCACGGCGGTTGCAACTACCGGAGTTGCCATCGCCACCCTGGTGACGATCTGTTCCGCTCCGTTGTTGGTCGCGCTCATCGCAGGGACCGTGTTGGGTGAGCGCCTGACCGCCCCTGTGATCATGGCCCTCGTGATCGGCATCGGTGGCACCGTCATTCTGGTCGGTGTCCCTTCTGATGTCGGCGCGGCGCGAGCGGACGTCTTCGCAGGCACCGCCTGGGCGCTTGGCGCCGCAGTGAGCTTCGCGGGCTTCACGCTTTTCAGCCGGGTATTGGCGCCCCACCACCATCCATTCGCGCTGATCGGCATCGGCCTTGGCACGGGCGCGCTATTGCTGATGCCCGTTGCCCTCCTCCACATTCCCGCGTCGATTTCGACGGATGGATTGTGGCTGCTGCTTTACATCGCAGTCGTACCAACGGGCTTCGCCTATGTGGTGTTCTTCGCCGGGATGAAGCGAGCAGGTGCGACCGTGGCCAGTATCGCCGCATTGACCGAGCCATTGACCGCAACGCTCCTCGCTTGGCTATTCTTTGACGAACGTCTCGGCGGCCTGGGCCTGATCGGCGCTGCCTTGCTTGTGACAGCGATGCTGCTACTGGCGCGGAACGCGCACTCTCGCGGTCATGCGACCGCTCAGCGCGCGACTTAGCGTGCGGCAAGACTGATCCTCCAACACCACCGCCCCCTGCATCGCCATCCCTAGCATCTGATGGCTGGTTGTCGGATGGTGAGGCGCTGAAGCATGCGCATTGACACGAGTGCGCAATCACTGCCTCACCTTGTCTATGCGTGCTTGCGCACCCCCGCTCTCAAGCACACGCTCATTGCTCCGAAGACAACACCGGCGCACACCAGCGCCGTCGTCGTAATCGTCTCGCCGAGAAAGATCGCCGGCCAGATGAGCGCCGCCAGCGGTAGCAGAAGATTGATCTGCCCGATGCGCGCAATGCCCCCAGCAGCCAGGCCGCGGTACCAGAGTATCGCCGCCAAGAACATGCTGACCACGCCGAGATAGGCGATCGACATCCAGCTGGTCGGTCCCACGGATGCAAGGTCTACCGTGCGTAGAGCCCAGACAAGGGGACCGACGGCGAGCGGTGTCAGCAGCAGCATCGCCCAACACATGGTTGTTGTACTGCCAAGCTCTGCCGATACACGGCCGCCCTCCACATAGGCCACCCCCAGACAGAGGAGCGCAAGAAGAAGCCATCCATCCCCCGCGCTGAAATGGCGACCACCAGCATCGTAGGCGTAATAGAGAACCGCCGAGACACCGGTGGCACAGGCGAGCCAGAAGACCGATGACGGGCGTTCGCCGGTGCGTAGTACAGCGATGATTGCTGTTACCGCCGGCGCGAGCCCGATGACGACGGCCCCATGCACGGCCGGAACCGTTTGCAGCGCCTCCGCCAGACACAACGGATAACCCACTGCAAGTCCGAACCCCATTACGACAATGCCCCAAGAATGCCTTCGGTCTGGCAGCGTGATCTTGCCGGTCAGAATGAGCGTGAAGCCGCCCAGAAGCCCGGCAATCACGATGCGCGCGCTCGTGATCGCGAGCGGAGAGAAATCGGCGACAGCGACCCGGGTCGCAACCAGGGTGCCACTGAAACCGAGCATGCCAAGAAACCCGAAAAGAACGCCGCTGGTCCACGCGACCTGTCGCGCGCTCATCTCCGAGTTGGCCGATGAAGTGCGATACCGGCTGTGACGAGTGCGATCCCCAGCAGATCCCGGGCGCTTGGCAGCTGGCTCAACACGATCATCCCCATCACAGTGGCAGTTGCTGGAAGAAGCGCCATCAGCAACGCGAAGGTGGAGCGCGGCAACCGCGTCATGGCGAGCTGGTCGCAGACATAGGGAATAACGGAAGACAACAGTCCCACGCCAATGCCAGCAAGCACGACGAGCGGCATGCCAACGGCATGTGCCGCCTCCACAAAGCCGACTGGTATCAGAAGCAAGAATGCGATCGCCATCGCCGCCCCAAGCTGTTCGACTCCACCGCCAGCGCCCGCTACGGCGGCGCGATGGCCGAGGGTGATGTAGCCGGCAAAGAGCACGGCGTTGAGTGCCGCCCAAAACAGTCCGACCATATCTGATACCCACCGGAGGTCGATCAGTACAACCACCCCGACCGCAGCAAGTGCGAGCGCCACAAGGTTTCGCCGCGATCTGAGGCCACAAAGGGCGACCATAAGCGCACCGCACAACTCCATTGCCGCTACAAGGCTCATCGGCAGTCGCTCGAGCGCCAGGTAGAAGGCCATGTTCATCATGGCGAGGCAGATGCCAAGCCCGAGCAGAAGCAGTCGCGCTGGTCCATCGGCGTAGTAGAGCGTCCGCCACGGGCGGGTTAATGGCGCGAGGATGAACGCTGCGGTCGCAACTCGGAAGCAGGCAATGCCGAGGACACCCATGACCGGAAACAGCAGCACCGCGAATGCAGGGCCGAGATAGCGCGAAATCGCGCTGACACCGAACCAGACCTGCGGTGGGGCCGCGTGAGCGGCACGGTCAAAGCCTGGCAACACGGCTGTCGCTGAGGGCGCAGACGGATCTTCCATCACACCAATTGTGAAAGGCCCTATTGCGGATTTGCAGCATTGATCAGCGTTATGATGGGCTTGATGCAAAGCAATGAAAGGCATGCCACATGAAACGCCTTGGATACATAAATGGCGCCCTGGACGCGACGGATCAGACGATTCTGACTCGGCTCGTCGCACATGCCCGCACCTCTACCGCTGAACTGGCCCGTGTGGTGGGGCTTTCCGCACCCAGCGTGGCCGAGCGGGTTCGGCGACTCGAAGAAGCGGGCGTCATCCGTGGCTACCGAGCCGAGATCGCCCCGGAGTGCATGGGCTACCCGATATCGGTCTGGCTGCGTATTCGCCCGGTCCCGGGCCAGCTTGAGAACGTCGTCGGGATTATCCAGAAAACCCCAGAAATCACCGAATGCGATCGTGTGACGGGTGATGATTGCTTTATTGCGCGCGCGCATGTCGCGTCCGTCGCGGAGCTGGAGCGCGTGATTGACAGGATCATCCCCTACGCGATGACCAACACCTCAGTCATCCAGTCTTCACCGGTACCGCGCCGTCTCCCCCCGCTCCCGAAAGCGAGCACGGGCTGACACCGCAGCCAACAGCACGCCATTGGGGCAGCAGCACTATTCACCCGATCACCAGTAGCATTCCGACCGATGCGAGCAGTAGCACTGCAAAAAACCAATGGGCCAGGCGCCCAATCGTGGGATGACGCAACAGCCGGGACAGGCTCGCACCGAATGACAGCCACGCTGTGTTCACGATCAAGATGACAACCGCGAGTGCGCCCACCTTCAGGCCACTGTCTGCGACGACATGGCCAGGCACCAGTGTCTGGCTGGAATACACGGCCCCGATAGCGGCATAAGCCTTCGGATTCGCGACCGCCAACAGCAAGCCCGGCACGAATGCAGGGGCCTTCGCGCCGTCGGAGACTTCCCGCGCTACCGGCGCCGTTGCAATCTTCCAAGCCAAGTACACGATGTAAACAAGAGCGAGTGTGGTCAGCACCGTGACAAGCGCCGGCTGGGCCAGGATCAGTGCGGTGACACCCGACGCGACCATGAACAGCACGCCGGTTGTGCCAATGATGATGCCGCCAAGATAGGGTAAGCCCGCCCGTAAGCCATATGAAGCACCTATCCCGGCAAGGCTGAGCGTCGCCGGTCCGGGGCTACCCATCAACGCGACGGCGGAGATCCAGAGCAGTAGGAGGGCGTTTGCAAGATGTGGCCAATCGTCCATCATTGCGCCATGTTCTCTTTGGTCTCCCCTGCCGTCTTGAACGATCGTGCGCCATGTCTCGGTTCAGCGACGGCTTGATCCGCTCCCACCCGGTCGTGGCCGGGTTGGAGATCGTCGAGGCATCGGGCCTGAGAAGCGGCTACAGCGCTCACCGCCATGACTGCTATGTGATCGGGATCACGTCGCAAGGCGTGCAACGCTTCCGTTATCGGGGCGGAGAACGCCATGCCCTGGCAGGCCAAGCCTTTGTTCTGCATCCCGACGAGAAGCACGATGGCCGGCCCGGCACAGCGGATGGCTATGGCTATCGCGCGATCCATATCGCGCCGCAGCACATCACGGAGGCCAACGCATCGGGCTCCCTCCCGTTTGTTGCCAGCCCGGTCCTGGCCGATCCCGGATTGATCGATGCAATCCACACACTCATTACGGCGCGGACCGAAACGCCATCAGAGCTTGCCCTCGTCAGCGCCATCGCCGAACTGGTAGACGCACTGCAGCGCCATGACGGTGCACAGCGGCGGCGCACCGCGATCGCTTTCGATACCCTGCGCCGCATCAAGGCGGAACTGGACGATGCACCGCAGGCCACCATTGCGATGTCCGCTCTCGAAGCAGCCTATGGTCTCAGCCGTTTCACCATCGCGCGTCAGTTCCGCCGATGCTACGGCGTCAGCCCCATGCGCTATGCGTTAATGCGGCGGTTGGATGTCGCGAAATCCCAGATCCTGGCCGGCCGAAGCTTGGCTGATGCCGCAATCACCGCCGGGTTCAGCGACCAGAGCCATATGACGCGGCACTTCCTGCGGGCCTTCGGGATGACACCGGGACGGTGGCAGTCTTTCCACCAAAACCACTAGTTCGCGCAACAGTCGAGGCCGAAGCAACGCCAGCCCCTCACGCATCACGACCTTCGAGATTCTTCTATCGCCCTGTTGCGATTGTGCTTGTCTGCATACGCGCCTCCGGCCGCGCACAAGCGATCATTGGCCACACCTTCGCCACCGCTTCTGGCGTTTCCGCCGCCACACCGCGTAGGTCACGGGGGTAGTCGACGCCTTCGGCTTCACGCTGCTGCAAGGCATGAAACTGGCCATTGCTCGCACGAAGGATCCAGGCTGTAGCCTCTGAGGCCTCTGACACGAGATAGACCACTCCAGGGGCGACCAGATCCGGATGCAGCTCATCGGGATCCTCTTCAATGCCCCACATGCGCGTCTTGGCGACTGGGGAAACGGCGTTTACTTTGATGCCGTGAGGGGCTCCTTCCTTTGCCAGGGCGTGGACGATCCCGGTGGTGGCGCTCTTTGCAGCAGCGTAGGCGGTCAGGCCCGTCTGGACGTAATCAGGGTACAAAGCACGACAGGAGGTTGTAAGCAAGATGCGCCCGTAGCCCTGGTGTTTCATCACCGGCCAAGCGGCCTGAGCAAGCCAGAGCGGCGCATTTACTCCGAGAGCCATCATGCGCTCGAGGAAGTGTGGCTCCAACGTCTCAATCGCCTGATAGCCCACCCAGCCTGCATTGTGTATCACCACATCCAGCCGACCAAACGCTGCGACGGCACGCTCTACCAGGGTGCGACAGCCGACGGGGTTCGCGATGTCGTCGAAAGCCCCAATCACCTTGGCGCCTTCGCGCTGCAGGCGTTCAGCCGCCGCCGTGGCAATCGCGGGGTCGGCGCCGACACCCTCGCAATCCACGCCTTTGTCATGGATGACGACGCTGGCACCTCGCGCTGCGAGAAGCCGCGCATACGCAAAACCCAAACCCCGACCGGCGCCCGTGACCAGCGCGACCCGGCCCTCAAAGTTGATCATTTTGCTACCCCGTTGTGGAGTCGCCCACTGTTTAGCGTTGGGTGCGATTCGTCCAATACGATTGAGCGCGCCTCACAATACGTGTGCCGTATCGTGAGCGGTGCACAGGAAATTGCGAACGATCTCGGTCACCGGCGCCTCAGGCCAGCAGATCCCCAGTTCGAATGCAGCGCCTTCTTCGGAGATCGGTGCATAGCGGATCTCATCGCGACGAAAGCCCGTCATGCTCGCCGGAACAATGGCCACACCCATTTCAACGGCCACCAGGGAGAGCACCCCATGCATCTGGTGGGCTTCCTGCACAATTCTCGGGACGAAACCGGCCGCAACACAGAGCTTGACGACGTGATGGTGGAAGCCCTGACCTTCCGCCGAAGGCCAGATCACGAAGGGGGCATCGGACAGATCCGAGAGAGACAGCCTGTCGCGCTGCGCGAGTTCATGACTCATCGGAACCGCGATCGCAAGCCGATCTTCATCGAAGACCTCCACCCGCAATCCCCGGCTATCGGCAAGCGGCACGTGCAAAATCGCGAGATCAGTGTGCCCTTTGCGTAGCGCCGCGACCTGGGCTGAGGTCGTCGCCTCCCTTAGCTCAAGATGGACCTTCGGATATGCGCGCCGGAACGTCCGAATGACACCAGCCAGACGCCCGTACATCGCACTGCCGACATAGGTCAGGCGAAGCCGTCCGGCTTGCCCGGATGCCGCATCCCGCGTTGCCTCAACTGCGCGCTCGGCTTGCCTAATCGTTTCTCGAGCGTGATGCAACAGCGTTTCGCCCGCCGGGGTCAGTTCGACCACCCGATTGCCGCGGATCAGCAGTCTGCCGCCGAGTTCTTCCTCGAGCATTCTGATGGCCGCCGTGAGTGGCGGCTGTGACATATTCAGCCGCGCGGCTGCC
Source organism: Algiphilus sp. (assembly GCA_022763315.1). GTDB lineage: Bacteria > Pseudomonadota > Gammaproteobacteria > Nevskiales > Nevskiaceae > Algiphilus. The sequence goes on along the minus strand of JALEHA010000055.1, from coordinate 2,202 downwards.
CGATGAAAATGCAACTCCTCGGCAACAGCAACGAATTGCTTCAATTTTCTCAGATCGATCATGCCGGACCCCGCCTCCCGCGAGTCGCCATAGCTGATGAGAATCACATACCAAGCCTTCGCACAGTGAAACGATGCGACCTCAAGCTGCCCACCGAAAACTTCATCACGATCAGACCCATGGCACAGCCGCGGTGATACCAACCTGTTGCGCGGCCCTGCAGTTACTCCCGACCATCGCAATCGGAGCGCCGGCGTGACGCTTAGCGCCGATGCCGAAGCGCTGGCCAAGCGCCAGGCTGCGTACCCAAATCACTGCGCGCCCTTCCCAGTTCAGGGGGCTGTGCCCGGATTCCGCAGCGTGCTATCGGAAGCAGCTCAACTCGGACCAGTATCGTGCGCTTGATGCGGGCAACATGGGGCACGAATGATGCCCATACCCGGGGAACGCCTGCATTCGCCATTCCCGTCGTCTCGTGTCCTCAGGCGCACGACGGCAGCGGCCCCATCGGAGTGGACACATGACGCTTCCGGTTGAATATGAACGCGCCACTGCGCAATTCTACGACTACCTTGTGGACGCCAGAGACATCGCCGGACTCTGGAGTACGCATGTCGCCTACACGATGACGCAAGGGGTGTTCCAGACCTTTCGACGCCGGCTCACGGTGGAGGAATCCATTCAGTTCGCGAATGCGTTACCTGCCTGCCTGCGGGCCCTGTTCATCGCCGATTGGAATCTCTCGGACGACAGACAACCGTTCGGCGATCGCGGCGAGATGACACAGGAGGTGAAGGCGCTCCGCGCCGAGCACAACTTCTCTCCCGAGACCGCGATCCAGGACGTCGCCAAGGCACTGCGGCGACATGTCGACGAGGCGCGTTTCAATGCAGTCCTGGCTGCGCTTCCCCCGGAGGCACGCGACTTCTGGAGCAGCTGACGGTGCCGCACATCGTTTGAGCACCGGAAGCTTGCACGCCGAGCCAGGCAAAGCACCCGCACACGACGACCAACGGCGACGCTTCGCGCTCGCCTTTGGGGCAGGCCACGCCCCCGGACCACCCCTGCGACACCTTGCTCCGGACAAGGCCAGATCGGGCCTGGCGCCCTTCGCAGGCGGCTGCGCGCAGGCCGCGATGCACTTGCCTGCCCGCACCACTAGGCCACCGGGTACGGCCCCTGCTCGAAACTGCGGTGGTGATAGCCCTTCACCCCGACGGCGCGCACCAGCGGGCTCCGAAAATCCTCGCCCGCTTGAAGAGCGTCAATGGCACGCCGGAAATCGTAGCGGGGCTGCCACCCGAGCACCTGACGTGCCCGCGCATTGACGTAGACCCGGTCGAGGCCCGGGAACATTGCCCACCCTCTTCGGGCGAACTCGGCCTGATACTCAGGGACGTAGCGTTGCACCACGCGCGGGGCCGCGGCGCGCAGCTCGGCCAGGTCAGCGGTCTGGAAGGGCGTTGTTGCGCTGATGATGAACCGCCCGAAGCCGACGGCCTTGGCCTTGTTCATGGCCAGCAGATGCGCGTCCACCACATCCTGGAGGTCCACACGGCGATACAGATACTCGTTCACCTTGATGTTGGCGTCCGGATAGCGCGCCCGAACGCCTGGGTCATCGTCTTCCTCTAGGAAGAAGCGCGAGGTGCGGAGAATCAGACACGGCAGCCGGTATTGCCGGTGAAAGAGCTCACACAGATCCTCGGCGGCGGCTTTGGTGACCCCGTAGATATTCTTCGGCACCGGTCGCACCTCTTCGGTAATCCAGGCGGTGGCCTCCTCAGGCGCTGGCGTCAGCGCCCGTCCAAACACGCTCGTGGTGCTGGTGAAAACAAAGGACGCAACACCCGCTTCCACGGCTTCCTCGAGGAGGTTCAGCGTGCCGGTCATGTTGGTGTCCACGAAGGCCTGCCGGGAGTGCGTGGCAACGTGGGGCTTGTGCAGCGTCGCGGCATGCATCACAGCATCCGCCCCTTTCAGGCATTTCCGGACGAAGGCTCGATCTGTGATCGACCCGACCTGACTGGTATACGGGGAAGCGACGCGATCCACACTGACCACCTGATGGGATGCGTGACGCAGCACGCGGACCAAGCCCTCGCCCAAATGTCCGGCACTTCCCGTCACCACCACCTTCACGTCAACACTCCCCGCTTCGCTTGCAGGTGCAGGGCGACGCTACGCTGCCGCCGTTAATCC
>JALEHA010000277.1 GCA_022763315.1 Algiphilus sp. | reverse complement strand
GTAAGGAACCGCCCGCGCTGCCCACCGTGCCGGACAACGCCAGCGCCGAGGATGTGGAGAAAGCCGTCTATGAGCAGCTTTCCACGGTCTATGATCCGGAGATTCCGGTCGATATCGTCGAGCTGGGCCTGATCTATCGCTGCGATATCGCGCCCACCGAAGCGGGTGGTTTCCGGGTCGATATCGACATGACGCTGACCGCCCCCGGCTGCGGCATGGGGGACTTCCTGGTCAACGACGTACGCAGCAAGGTCGCCAATCTGCCGGTGGTCGAAGCGGTCAATGTCAATCTGGTCTTCGATCCGCCCTGGCGCCAGGACATGATGTCCGAGACCGCACAGCTCGCCGTCGGCCTGTTCTAGGCGCGACCGACGGCGTTATGGCGGCGCAGCCTCAGGCCGTTTTCTCGGCCTTGCGACGGCTGCGATGCACCCGCCGCGCGGTGCTGATCTCATCGACGAAATAGCGCATGAAGGCGCCGAGCAGACCCAGCCGCATGTTTACGCCGCGGCCGCCGGCGATGCGCTGCAGCTGCTGGTAGTACCAGGCCTGCGCGCCGAAGACGTTGAGAATCTTGATGAAATAGATCGGGCTGGCACCAGATAGCCAGCGCTTGTCGGACAGCTTGAGGCGGCCCTCATGACGGATGGCTTCGGCCGAATCGCCGGCGAGCCAGCGCGCCGGCAACTGCATATCGGTGGTCATCGGCCGCCCGATGCCAATGACGTCGCAATGGCCGGCTGCAAGCACTTCCTCGACGAAATCGGGGGATCGGAAGCCGCCGGTGACCATCATGGGCATGGTGGCCACCTTGCGGATCGACTGCGCGTAGTCGATGAAATAGGCCTCGCGCTTGCGCGTACTCTCGCGCATCGGGCTGTCGTCCCGACTGTCTTCGCGACCGTCGAAACCGAGCAGGCGTGGTTGCTCGTAGGTGCCGCCGGAGACCTCCAGCAAATCGATGCCCTCGTCGTTGAGCATCTGCACGACCTGCAGGCAGTCTTCGTGCGAGAAGCCCCCCTTGCGGAAATCGTCGGAATTCAGCTTCACCGATATCGGGAATTCCGGGCCGACCGTGCGCCGCACCGCCCGGATGCTTTCGATCAACATGCGTGCCCGGTTTTCCAGCGACCCGCCCCACTGGTCGTCGCGCTGATTGGTGGCGGGCGACAGAAAACTCGAAAGCAGATAGCCGTGCGCCGCGTGAATCTGCACCCCGGTGAAGCCGGTCTCCTTCGCAATGCCCGCGACATAGCCAAAGCGCTCGATAAAGTCACGGATTTCGTCGTCACGCAGTGCGCGCGGCCGCGCGTAGTTACCCAGAATCTGCAGGCCGACTTCGCTCGGCGCCAGCGGTTCGCTGGTGACATAGCGCGGCGACTGGCGTCCCGCGTGGCTGATCTGCATCCACAGATGGTTGCCGCCCCGCGTGCCCGCTTCCGCCCAGCGCCGCAGCGCCGCCATGCCGTCGGCATCGGGGGGTGCGCTGCGGTCGATGGCGACATTGCCTGGTCGTTCCAGCACGCGCCGGTCGATCATCACGTTGCCGGTCAGCAACAATCCCGCGCCCCCGTCGGACCACTGCCCATAGAGTTCGGCGTGGCGCGGCGTGGCGTTCAGCCGATTATCGGCTATCCCCTCGGTCATCGCGGCCTTGCACAGGCGATTGGGTAGTTGTTGTCCGCACGGCAGGGTGAGCGGCTCGGCCATTCTCATGGGATGCTCCTCGTTGGCACATTAAACGCTCGGTAGGCTACCGCAGCCAATGGCGGCTGTCGCGTGCGGCGCTAGCGCGGCTGACAGTGCGCGCACCAGGTCGTGGTGCGCCCGGTGATCCGGGTCAGACGCAAGGGGGCGCCGCAGCGACGACAGGGCTGCCCTGCGCGGCCATAGACGTGGAGATCCTGCTGAAAGTAGCCCGGCGCGCCATCGGCCCCGGTGAAATCGCGCAGGGTCGTGCCCCCGGCCGCCACGGCCTGCTCCAGCACCGCCTTCACGGCAGCCACCAGCCGATGACAATCGGGCCGCGTCAGCCGGCCGGCGGCGCGGCCGGGCCGGATGCCGGCGGTGAACAAGGCCTCCTGGGCGTAGATGTTGCCCACGCCCACCACCAGGCGCGCGTCCATCAGCAGGCTCTTGATGCAGGCACTGCGGCCACGCAACCGAGCATGCAGATAGTCGCCGTCGAAGGCGCCTTCCAGCGGCTCGGGCCCGAGATGGGCCAGCAGCGGGATGTCGCCCGCGTCGCGGCCGTGCACCTGCATGAATCCAAAACGCCGCGGGTCGTGATAGCGCAGGATGACGCCACTATCGAGCACGATGTCGACATGATCGTGCTTACGCACAGCCGCCGGCTCGGGCAGGACGTGCAGCCGACCCGACATGCCGAGGTGGACCAGCAGGGTATCGCGCTCGCCATCGATCAGCAGGTATTTGCTACGCCGGCGCACCGCGTGAATGCGCTGCCCGTGCAGGGCGGCCATGCGCTCGGTGGCGACGGAAAAGCGCAGTCGGGGCTCGCGTACTACACAGCGATGGACGCGCTGTCCGATGACGTGGGGGCTGACGCCGCGTCGAATGGTTTCGACTTCCGGCAACTCCGGCATCAGTGGCCCGCCGGGGCCATGATCCCCTCGCCCGGTGGTTCGCTTTGGCCGCCTTCCGCAGGGTCCTCAGGCGGGGCATCCAGATCGAGCAGCAGCCCGGTCAGATTGCGCGCAACGTGGTATTGCACGGCGAAATCGGCGCGCTGCAGTAGCAACTGTTGGCCGCGGATGGCGCGCAGTTCCACGGTGTCGCCTTCGGCGAAGTGGAGCACCACGCTTTCGGTCTCGGGATCGCGGTTGGGCTCGCCGGTCCACATGGCGCGCGCCACCGTCCAGGCTTCGCCGGCTGCCGCCGCGCGTTCGGTGGATACGGGCTCCGCCGCAGCCCCGTTTCGCTGGGCGCGCCAGCCGTCGTCATCGCGCTCCAGCGTCCAGTCGGGGCGCTCGACGCGCACCAGCTTCCTGCCAGGTGGCACGACATCCTTGTGCACCAGCTTGATGTGGCTGTGGTAACTCGATGCGCCGGCCGGATCGCGGATCTGCAGCACCTTGTCCCCCATCAGCACGTAGCGCTTCTTGGTCACGGGATTGATGGCGCCAAAGGCGATCTCCACGTCATCGAAACGCATGTAGCGTTCGGGTTGGTCGAACCCCATCTGGCTCAGGTCCACCTCACCGGCCGGGATGCGGTCGGTCACGGGTGCGCGCGCTGCGGCCAGCAGACTGTTGATGACGCCGTTGTCCGCCGGGGCGGAGACCGGCTCGGTCAGACGCCATCCGTCGTTCTTGCGTGCGGCCATGACCGTTTCGCCGCCGGGAATGCGGAAGCCGACGCGCTGAATGCTTTCGGTGGACTCGGCCAGCAAGGGCTCGGGGGGCGGTTCCGGGGCTTCCTTGCGCATCCATACCAGGGCGGCCACTGCACCGATCAGAAAAAGCAGTACAAGATTGACAATATGACGACGCATGGAGATCCCCCCGGGGTCAGCGGCGGCGGCGCACGACCCAGCGCGCGACGCCAAAGAGCAAGAGCAGCAGTGGAATGCCGATGACGAAGGCGGCGGCAATGACGGTCAGCCAGAATCCCGACATGTGCAGCGAGGCATCGGGCACCGTGGGTACCTCGATGCTGAGCT
>JALEHA010000276.1 GCA_022763315.1 Algiphilus sp. | reverse complement strand
GCGTCGATCACACCAGCACCTCGGTCGAGCAGATGTCGGCCTCGATCAACCAGAACGCCGAGAACGCCAAGGTCACCGACGAAATCGCGCGCAAGGCCGCCAACGAGGCGGTCGAAGGCGGCGAAGCGGTGGGCCAGACGGTATCGGCCATGAAGGAGATCGCCAGCAAGATCTCGATCATCGACGACATCGCCTATCAGACCAACCTGCTGGCACTGAACGCTGCCATCGAAGCGGCCCGCGCCGGCGAGCACGGCAAGGGCTTCGCAGTGGTGGCAGCCGAGGTGCGCAAGCTTGCCGAGCGCAGCCAGGTGGCGGCGCAGGAGATCGGTCAACTCGCCGGCTCCAGCGTGAATCTGGCCGAGAAGGCCGGCACGCTGCTCGACGAGATCGTGCCCTCGATCAAGCGCACCTCGGACCTGGTGCAGGACATCACCCGCGCTTCCGAAGAGCAGGCCTCCGGTGTGGCCCAGGCCAGCGAGGCCATGACGCACCTCAACACGCTGACGCAGAAGAACTCGCATGCCGCGGTCGGCCTGGCCGAAACCTCCAACTCCATGAGTGCACACGCCAGCCAGCTGCAGACGCTGATGGCCTTCTTCAAGAGTGGCGACAGCGCCAGCGGCGACGTCATCCGCTTCGACAAGAAGGCGCAGGAAAAGGCGGCCGGTGCCAAGGCCGACCTCAGTCAGGCGCGCTTCGCGCAGTCGGCTGGATCCACCTCCGCCAAGAGCAACACAAAGGGGAACGGGGCTGCAGCTCAGTATCCGGTCGCCAATGGCGAAAGCCACGCCGACGACGTGTGGGCCAGCTTCTAAGGAGGTGCAGTCATGACCGATTCCACCAGAGAGGATCACGGGCGTAACGAGGACGATATGCGCCAATACCTGACCTTCCGTCTGCACGACGAGCTGTACGGCATCGATATCCTGCGCGTGCGCGAGATCATCGAATACGGAAAAGTGACGCCGGTGCCCCGCATGCCGGACTGCGTGCGCGGCATCATCAATCTGCGCGGCTCGGTGGTGCCGGTGCTCGATCTGGGCAAGCGTTTCACCAAGGTTGCCACCGAGGTCACGCCCAAGACCTGCATCGTCATCGCCGAGATCGAGGAAGACGGCGGCATTGTCGAAATCGGCGTGATCGTGGATGCCGTGAACGAAGTCTCTGACATTGACGACGCCGATACCGAAGCACCACCGTCTTTCGGCGGCCGCATCCGCCAGGATTTCATCCAGAAGATCGGCAAGCTCGAGGAGCACTTCGTCATCGTCCTCAATGTCGACAAAGTCCTCGACATTGACGAGCTCTCCGCGTTGCAGAGCGGATTGACCGCCAACGAAGCGGCGGCTGCCTAGCCATGGTGCGCTCGATCGACAGTATGGTTTCGCAACGTGCCCGGCAGGAGCGCCGTGTCCTGCTGGTGCACGAGTCCGCCCAGGTTCGGGCCTCGATACGCCGCATCTTGGCGGAAGAAGCCGCCGTGTCCGTAGTGGACGAAGCCCCGGACGCTTACACGGCCTGGGAGCGCATGCGCCTGTGCTGGCCCGATCTGGTGATTCTGGATGTGGCCATGCAGCACATGGACGGCATGTCCTTCCTGCGCCAGATCATGCGCAAGCGACCAACGCCGGTGGTCATCTGCTCGGCCTTCACCGAGCGCAACAAGCAGCTCGCCCTCGAAGCCCTGAGTCATGGCGCTATCGCCATGATCTATCGTCCGGCAGCGCTGGACGTCGGTCTGGGCGACCCCCAGGCCGAGGATTTGCGACGCACCGTGCGCGAATGCCTGGAGGTGGATGCAGCGCGTGCGCGCCGTGTGCAGCGTCAGCCAGCCAACCGCTCGGATCGTGCACTGCCGCGACGAGGCCGGCAATCGGCCGCCGTGGTCGGCATCGGCATCTCCACCGGCGGACCGCGCACCCTGGCCACACTGCTGCGCGAGATCGCACTGCCGGTGCCGCCCATCGTCATCGTTCAGCATATGCCCCAGGGCTTTACCGGCCCCCTTGCGGAGCGCCTCGATCGCATCACGCCCTTGACGGTGCAGGAGGCGGTCGACGGTATGACCCTGCGCAGCAACCACGTCTACATCGCGCCTGCGGGTCGGCATACGCGCCTGCGTCGTCGGGCGGGTGACCGCATCGCTTTCGTCATCGAGCCGGGTGAAAGGGTGCGGCATCACATGCCCTCGGTGGATGTTCTGTTCGATTCGATGGCCGATCAATTGCACGCGCGCGCCGTCGGTGTGCTCATGACCGGCATGGGCGATGACGGAGCGCGCGGCATCGAGCGTCTGCACCAGCGCGGCGCGGTCACCATGGTCCAGGACGAAGCCAGCTGCGTGGTCTTTGGCATGCCCAAGGCAGCGCTTGCTCGCCATCCGCGCTGCCCGACCTTGAGCGTGGGGGAGATCGCGACCTACCTCTCCCAACTGCGTCGTTACGAGCGCGAAGCACTGCGAGAAGCGGGGTGAGGCATATGACGACCATCGACACCTTCAGTGGCATCGGCGATCCCGCAGTCGGTGCTGGTGGTCCGTCAGCCCGCACAACACCTCAGGATCTGGCCGCGCTCATCATCGATGACGCCGAATCGGTGCGGCTGTCGCTGGCGCAGATGCTGAAGCGCCACGGCATCGACGATGTGTACACCGCCGGGGATGGCGCTACCGGCCTGACCGTGATCGAGTGCCTTCGCGGCCGTGATTGCATCGTATTCTGTGACCTCGCCATGCCCGGCATGGACGGGGTGGAAGTCGTGCGCGAGATTCAGCGCCTCGGCTATCCAGCGGCCATCGTACTGGTCAGCGGCAAGGATCGCCGCGTTCTCGACATCGTTTCCAAGGTCGCACGCGATGCCGGCCATTCGGTGGTCGGCGCCATGGCCAAACCGTTTGCCGAAGAGCAGGTGGCCGATCTGCTGCGCCTGGCGCGACTCGGGCGACACACCGCCCAGCCCCCGCCGCGTGCGACGGACGCTGCCCAGCTGAGCGTGGATGCGCTGCGTGCGGCCATCGACGAGGAGCGCATCGCCGTCGTCGTGGAGCCGCAGATGCGGCTGAAAGACGGTGCACTGGTCGCCATGGAAGCCTTGGCGCGCATCGAAACCGAGGGTGGTCTGATCGCCCCTTTCCGCTTCATTCCTGTCGCCGAAGCCAGCGGCCTGATCAACCCCTTGACCCGTCAGTTGATGCGCAAGCTGTTCCGCGAGGTCTACGCTTGGCATCAGCGCGGTCGCATGATCGACGTGTCGGTCAATCTATCGACCTCGCTGCTGGTCGAGCCCGCAATGCCCAGCATCATTCTCGATACCGCCGTTGCCGCCGGGGTCGGTCCGCAGCACATCATGATCGAGCTGACCGAATCGACAGCGGCGCAGCATCGTATCGAGGACGTGATCGAGAGCGTGGCGCGTTTTCGTCTCAAGGATTTCCGCGTCGCCATCGATGACTTCGGCACAGGCCAGTCGACCCTGGAGCGCTTGCAGCGCATCCCCTTCACGGACCTCAAGGTGGATCGCTCCTTTGTGACCGGGGCGGCAACGGATGACGACAAGCGCGGCATCATCGAATACAGCGTTCAACTCGCCCACCGACTGGGCCTCAATGTCATTGCCGAAGGGGTCGAGACCGCAGCCGACCAGGAAGAGGTCGGTCGGCTCGGATGCGAAATGGCCCAAGGCTACTACTACGCGCGACCGCTGCCACTGGACCAGGTGGAGGGCTGGATCGCGCAATGGAACGCGCGCGCGCCTCGCGGGGCGTCGCGCAACTGATCGAGAATGGCTATGACCACCACTACGACCAATGCAAGCCCACCTTCCGACGCCCTAGGGGCCGCCGGCAGTCAGTGGATCGCCGCGCATATGCCCGAATTGCAACGGCATTTTGAGCGCGATGGCTGGACCCTGGACACGACGCCGACGCTGCGCGCAATCCAGGCGGTGGATCTGTGTGGCTTGCAACTGCTCGTGCTGCTGCGTCGACGCACGCAGCAGGCGCTGGGCCAATGCGATTTCCGGGATATCCCGGAGTGCGTGCGGGACGCGGCCCACATCGCCGGCCTCGATGACTGGCTTGGCATTGAAGAGGAGTGCGGCGCATGAGCATGGAAGAGATCTTCGCAACCTTCATCGCGGAGAGCCGCGACCAGATCGAGGAGATGGAGCGCAGTCTCTTCGCGCTCGAACAGGCTCCCGACGATGCCGAGCTGCTCAATACCGTCTTCCGTGCCGCGCATACCATCAAGGGTTCGGCAGGTCTCTTTGCCCTGGACACCGTCATCGAGTTCACGCATACGGCCGAAAACCTGCTGGATGCCCTTCGCCACGGTCAGCTGCATGTCGACGCGGAACTGATCAGCGAACTGCTGCGGGTGGTGGACGTGCTGCGCGTGCTCATCGATTGCGCCTCCCGGCGCGAGGATCCCCCGTCGCCGCACCGCGAGAAGGCTGACCTCATCGCTGCCATGGCGCGTCGACTGGCCGCCATCGGGAAATCGGCACCCGATGCCCCATCGGGCGCGGCAGCCGACGACGTGGCGGCAGAAAGCGATACATCCGCATCATCTGCATGCTGGCTATTGTCGCTGCGATTCGACCCGAGGATTGCCAAGTCCGGCAACAACCCGCTGGGTTTACTGCGTTATCTGCGCGAACTCGGCACCGTCCAGCAGATCGTTCCGGTAGAAGCGCAGCCGCTCTCGGCGGATGGCTACGACGCTAGCCAGCTGTACCTCGGTTTCGAGATCGCGATGCGCAGCGATGCCTCGCAACAGGAACTGGAGGCGGTATTCGAATGGGTGGCCGAGGACTCCAACATCGCCGTGCTCGGCCCGCAGCCCTCCCCCGACGTGCTCTCCAAGCGTCTGCGCGAGCTGCCCGGCGATCCGGAGGCCGTCATCGCCGCCTGGGAGCGCTGCGGCCTGCTGGATGCTAGAGCCGCCGCAAGACTTCGCGGTGCGTCGGAAGAAGACGCGTCCGTTGTCGACGGATCGCCCAAGGAGGCGCACGCCGTTCCGCAGGAGGCCGTCAGCAAGGCCCAAGCCGCCAGAACCGGCCGCGGCGATGGCGAGGCACGCTTCATCCGCATCGATTCCCGCCGACTCGATCACCTGATCAATCTGGTCGGCGAACTCGTCATCGCCGGGTCGGGGGCGCGCATGCTGGCGGACGAAACCGGCAACGAGGCGCTGATCGAGGCGAACGAGCAATTCCAGCAACTGGTCGAGGACGTGCGCGACTCCTCGTTGTCGCTGCGCACGGTGCCGCTGGAAACCATCTTCAGCCGCTTCACCCGCGTCGTTCGTGAGATTTCCCATGATCTAGGCAAGACCATCACCATCGACTTCGAGGGTGGTGAAACGGAAATCGATCGCAGCCTGATCGAGCGCGTCAGCGACCCGCTCATCCATATCGTGCGCAACGCTGCGGACCACGGCATTGAAACACCGGAAGAGCGTGAGCACGCGGGAAAGGATCCGATGGGCCGCATCAAGATGCGGGCCTTCTACGACTCCGGCAGCGTGGTCATCGAGATTTCCGACGACGGTCGCGGCGTCAATCCCGAGAAGATTCGGCAGAAGGCGCTCAGCCTCGGCCTGATCGAGGCAGAGCAGGTGCTCGCCGACGAGCAGCTGCAGGATATGTTGTTCGAGCCTGGCTTCTCGACCGCCCAATCGGTCACCAACATCTCAGGCCGCGGTGTCGGTCTGGATGTGGTGCGCAAGAATCTCAAGCAGGTGCGCGGTACCGTCAGCCTGAATTCGGCCGTGGGCAAGGGCAGCACCTTCACCCTGCGACTGCCGCTCACGCTGGCCATCATCGATGGCTTCCTGGTCACGGTGGGAACCGAGAAGTATGTCATTCCGGTCGAGCTGATCCGCGAATGCATCGAGCTGCCTACCCTGCAGAGCGACGCCGGCGGCTTCGGTATCTGCAATGTGCGCGGCGCGGTTCTGCCCTTCGTGCGTCTGTCGCGTTGGTTCAACCGCCCGGACAGCGACAACAAGCGACCCAACATGGTGGTGGCGCAGGTCGGCGACCGCTATGTTGGACTGGTCGTCGACCGGCTACTCGGCGAATCGCAGACCGTCATCAAGCCGCTTGGACGGCTCTTCGCCGGAGTCCCCGGCATTGGCGGTGCCACCATTCTCGGTACCGGCGAAGTGGCTTTGATTCTCGATGTGCCGGCCATGGTGCGCAGCATCGACGCGGATACTCGCGCCAGCCTGGAGCAGGCCGCCGCCTGACTGCGCTCCCGGTGCACCGGCCTCGCCGGGCAAGCGGGCATGCCGCGCCGCAACAAGGGCCGACCGTGCGGTCGCCGTCGCCGGCTGCGCCTGTCGACAACGACGGCTATGGCACAGCACTTACAATCCGAGCATGGCCGAATCGCCGAACACGCCCTATCGACTGCTGACCTACAACATCCAGGTCGGGCTCCATACCCGCGATTACGGTCACATGGTGAGCGGCGCCTGGCGGCATCTCTGGCCCTCGAAGGACCAGCACAGCAATCTCGCGCGCATCGCGGAAATGCTGTCCGGCTTCGATTTCGTGGCCATTCAAGAAGCCGATGCCGGCAGCCTTCGGACCCGCCGCCGCAACCAGATTGAATTTCTCGCGCGCGAGGCGGGTTTCGATCACTGCGGCTTCATCGTCACACGCGATCTGCACCCCGTGGCGCGGCATTGCCACGGCTGGATGTCGCGCGCCGCGCCGCTGGAGCAGCAGGCGCACAGTCTGCCGTCACGGATTCCGGGCCGGGCGGCCATGCGCCTGCGCTATGGCGAGGAGCTCGGTGGCCTGACCATTCTGGCCGCCCATCTTTCCTTGGGTGGGGAGGATCGTCGCAAACAGCTGCGCTACATTGCCGGCATGGCCGGGGCGGGGGAGCGCATCGTCATGCTGGGCGATCTCAACAGCGGCAACGAATTCCTGCGTCATCATCCCGATCTGCACGAGAAAGGGCTGCGTCCGGTCCCGGATGCCCCAAAGACCTATCCGAGCTGGCGGCCGCGACGCGCGCTGGATCAAGTCCTGCTCGGCCCAGGTCTGCAGGCGCGGCGCGTGGCGGCTCTGCCGATCCATCTCTCCGATCACATGCCGTTGGCGGTGGACGTGGAAGTCCTTGATAGTCCCGATTGACAGCACCCAACTGACGTCGGCGCTGACCTATGTCGTGGCGGCCGGCTATCCGCTGGCCGCCTTCTGGGCGGGTGGTCATGCCCTGCTCAACGCCCGCGATCCGCGCGCTGCCTGGGGTTGGATCGCAGTCTGTCTGCTGTTTCCCCTTGCCGGCGCCCTGCTCTACTACCTGTTCGGCATCAACCGCGTGCGCCGACGCGCACGTACCTTGCTCGACGTTCCGGCGGTGCCGGGCGTGCGGGGTCATCCGCGCACGCTTCCACCGATACCGGATAGCTTTCAGGCGCTGTCCCATACCGGCGATGTGCTGACCGGGCGGCCTGCCCTGTCCGGAAACCGGATCGAGGCGCTGTTCAATGGCGAACAGAGCTATCCCGCGATGCTCGAGGCCATCGCCAACGCCAAGCACTCGGTCTGGTTGGCCAGCTACATCTTTCGCAATGACGCCACCGGCAAGCGCTTCATGCGCGCGCTGGCGGAAGCGGTGCAGCGAGGCGTCACCGTGCGGGTCCTCATCGACGGCATTGGAGCGGTCTACGGCCTGAGCTTTCCGGTGTTCTGGCTCCGCCGCCACGGCGTACGCGCCGAACGGTTTCTGCCGCCACGGCTGATTCCACCCATGCTGCACATCAATCTCCGCAACCATCGCAAGCTGCTGGTGGTGGATGGCGAGACCGCCTTCACCGGGGGGCTGAATATCGCGGAATACCACATCGTCAGCGACGCCACCGTGCGCAAGCCGGTGGTCGACGTCCACTTCCGGATTCGTGGGCCCGTAGTGGACCAGTTGGCGCGCTCCTTTGCGGACGACTGGCGCATGGCAGCCGGCGAAACCCTGGTGCTGCATGAGGTGCCCGCGGCCGAAACGGAGGGCGCCATCGCACGTTTGATCACGGATGGCCCCGACGATGATCTCGACAAACTGGCCTTCATGATCCTGGCCGCAGTGGGTGTCGCCCAGCGCTCGGTCCGCATCATGACGCCCTACTTCCTGCCTTCACCCGAACTCACCGCGGCGCTGCAGGCAGCAGCCCTGCGCGGCGTCGAGGTCACCATCGTCCTGCCTGCGCGCAGCAACCTCCGCTTCGTCGATTGGGCCACCCAGAACATGCTGCAGCCACTGCTGTCCTCCGGGGTGCGCATCATCCAGCAGCCGCCGCCCTTTGCGCACAGCAAGCTGTTCGTGATCGACGAACACTATGTGCAGCTCGGCACCGCAAATATCGACCCGCGCAGCCTGCGCCTCAATTTCGAACTCGCGGTTGAGACCTATGACCATGGTCTGGCGGCACAGCTGGCGGAGCGTTTCCACGCGGTTGAGCGACGAGGCCGTCAGATTGAGGCAGCCGCGCTGAAGGCGCGGAGTTTGCCGGTGCGGTTGCGGGATGCGTTCTTCTGGTTGTTTTCCTCGTATCTCTGAGGTTGTTTGCAGCGCTGCAGCTGTGTAGCGGCGATTCTGCGAAGCAGCGAGCCAGTCCCTGTGCCCTTGGCGGGTGGCCGGGTCGGGTGGCGCGTACCCCGAGCACGACGTCCGATCCGGGCACCTGGTGCGGCGCAGCCGCGCCAGGCCACCCGTGGGCACCGTGGTTTTGCTGACTTCTGCCGGAACAAAAGTCAGCCGCGCCTTCTAAGGGGATCATTCGTTAGTGATGTACTGCAGAGCGCGGAATCCTTGGCAGAAAGGAGTCATCAGGGGGCGCTCCAATCACCACCTTCGCTCAGGTTCCGCACCTTTGATGCACTAAGCTTCGGTCGTATCACTCTGCCCGGTGCGGGTTCCTTTCTCTGCTTGCCCAGAGAAAGGAACCAAAGAGAGGGCACCCCACACCCGCGCCGGCCCT
>JALEHA010000275.1 GCA_022763315.1 Algiphilus sp. | reverse complement strand
GCGCTCATGCCGCTGAGCCGGGTCGCGGACATCTCGCTCTACACCGGGCCGAAGAAAATCTCCCGCTCCAACGCCAGCCGGCGCATCTACGTGCAGATGAATGTCCGCGGCCGCGACATGGGCAGCGTGGTCGAGGATCTGCGCCAACGCATCGAGTCGGAGATCGACATGCCGCCGGGCTACTTCGTCGAATTCGGCGGCCAGTTCGAGAATCAGGAGCGCGCGATGCAGCGACTCTATCTCGTCGTGCCCGTGACGCTGGGTCTGATCTTCCTGCTGCTCTATTCGGCCTTCTCGTCGCTGCGCTATGCGGCGCTGATCTTCCTCAATGTGCCCTTCGCGGTCACCGGCGGCATCGTGACGCTGTGGCTGACGGGGCTCTACGTCTCGGTGCCGGCCGCCGTCGGCTTCATCGCCGTTTTCGGCGTGGCGGTGCTCAACGGCGTGGTGCTCGTCTCCTACATCAATCAGCTGCGCGAACAGGGCATGGACATCACCCAGGCCGTGCGCACCGGCGCCGAGCACAGGCTGCGACCGGTGCTGATGACGGCCGTGACCTCGATCTTCGGTCTCGTGCCGCTGCTGCTGGCAGACGGCATCGGCGCCAATGTCCAGCGACCGCTGGCGGCGGTCGTGGTCGGAGGGCTTATCACTTCAACACTGCTCACGCTGCTGGTGCTGCCGGCGGTCTACCGCTGGTTCGCTGAGCCCCGGCGCGAAGTGCAGCTCTGACAAAGGAGACGGTCATGAAGGAAATCAAGGCATATGTGCGCGAGAACATGCGTGATGCCGTAATGGATGCCCTCGCGGCGATCCCGGGGTTGCCCGGGATCGCCGTCGTGCATCTGCGGGAATACGGCCACGCGGCCGATGACGGCGGTCTCGCCAAGGCAGGGATGGCCAAGCTTGAGCTGGATGTTCCGGATGCGCTTGCCGAGCCAGTGGTGGATACGATCCTTCGCCATGCGCGTACCGGCGACGGACATGCCGGTGACGGCAAGATTTTCGTCTCCAACCTGGGCGAGGCGGTGCGCATTTCGGATGGTGCGCGTGGCGAGGCAGCGGTGACGCGACGATAATCGGCGTTGCGGCATGCGGAGCGCGTAGGCCGAGCCGGATCCTGACTTATGCCAGGTACAGCGCCGGCATCTGCGTTTCGATCCCTTTCGGGGGCCGTGTCGTTGGCAGTGGCTTGAAGCAGCCGGCGAGATCCGGATCGGTGCTTTCGGTTTCCCTGTAGACGTCGTCCGTGATGACGATTCCTCCCGGCGGTGCCTGGGTCTGGCTGCGCGCCGCGATATTGACGCAGGGGCCGAGGAAGGACAGGCCTTGTCGATGCGCGCCTCCGATGCGGCCGATCAATAGCGGCCCGGAAGCGACTGAGATGCGCGCCTCGGGGAGCTCGGGTTCGTCGAGCCGAGCAAGGGCGAGGCGCTCTCGTAGCGCGAATGCCGCGGGTACCGCCTCGCCGGCGCCGGCGAAATAGAGCAGCGCGCCGTCGCCCGCGAAGTCGTGTACGTCGCCGCAATGGTGCAGGGCTATCTCGGTCACGGCGGCCATGAACGTCTGCACCAGGGACAAGGCGCGCTCCGCGGATGTATTCATGATCAGCCGGGTTGAGTCCACCATGTCGATGAACAACACGGCCATTTCGCGCCGCACTGGTAGCGTGACGCCCGCCAGAAGCGTCTGTTCCGCAACCAGCGGGACGAGTGCACTGTGCGCGTCCAGACCGCCGTGGTTGCCTGGACCGGGCAGGTCCTGCCACGCCAGCGCTGCACCAGCCGAGAGATCGACCGCCTGCGTTTCGTAGCCGGCGCGTCGCCACTCGGGCAGCCCTCCGGCGAGGACGCCCACCGATTCGTAGCCCGCTTCCACCAGCCATTGCGCTACGCGCAGGCTGGAGGCCTCCCCGCTGCACAGGCAGTAGGTGACGACTGGGCGCATCCGCTCTGCGTCCGGAATACGGATCGGTTCAGCATCGAGAAGCAGCGGTATGCCGCCTGGCAAGCGCAACGGGACGTGAGCGAAGGCCGCTCGGCGGCGTATATCCAACAACAGTGGGGGCTGTTGCGTTTGCAACTGCGTCTGCAGCGCATCCGATGTCAGACGAGCAATGGGGTGCGGCATCACCAATCGCCTCTAAGGATTAAGGGTTTCGCATTATTGTACAAATAGTTGTTCATATGTTCACATGTATGCGGGAGCTCAATACCTGAAACTTTGGACTGAATAGGAGGTGGAAAAATGATCTTGTGGTTGTTGGCTTTGGGAGCGGGCGCGTTGCTTGGGGGCTACGCGATTCAGCGCGTGTTGCGCGAGCAGTTGGCACTACAGCCGTTGTCGTTTCCAACCGTGATCGTCGTGTGGGCGCTTTACGTCTGGCTCACGGCGCTCGCCTTCCTCGCGGCGTGGCTTGGGATAGCACCTTTGGACATTCCGGTCTGGTTGCGTGGGCTTGCCGGCGGCAGTCTGCTCGCGGTAGGCGTGCTGCTGGCTGCTGCCGGCATCGGGCGCATGGCGTCGCTCAGCCGGATGTCCGGGCGCGAGTTGGAGACCCTAGTGACCGGCGGCGTCTATCGTTTCAGTCGCAACCCACAGAACGTGGGCTGGGGCCTTGCGATGCTGGGAGCGGCGATTGCCGGCGATAGCGCCTTCGCGCTCGCGGGCACGTCGGTAGCCTTGGCGTTGTTCGTCGCCTATATACCCTCAGAGGAACGGTTTCTGGGGCATGTCCACGGCGCCGCTTACGAACGTTATTTGCGTTCGGTGCCCCGTTATCTCGGCTTGCCGTCCGCGTCGGAATGATCTTCGCTGGCGCCGATGGCTGGGGTCGTCACGCAATGCGGCCACGAGCGGCTTCAGCCGCTGCCCCTGCAAGAGTCGGTAGCGCCCGGCGCCGAACTTTCGGAGGAAAGACGTACGATCATTCTTGGATCAGTTGCCCCCCGTCTCAGTCCCGCCAGGCTGGTAATTCTGCCGAAGATCCTCAACAGTGACGTCACGAAGGGCTTCCTGCGCCTGTCGCTGACGAGGACTGTTCAAGTGCCGGTACAGACGGTCGAAAGCGTCTTCTTCAGGGACGCTTGGACCTTGAGACCTGCCAGCTCCCGGCTTGGTGCTGCCCGTATTAGTCATTCACAGCCTCCATAGGTCACGGGTGCCCTCACTCGCGGCCGGTAGAGAGCGCCATTGCAATGGTGCGCACCCTGTCAAAGGGGACGGCAAAAACGTGGTCGGCGTTCCGGTTATTGCGCCCGGACCCAGCTCATCTTCACCCTTTGTGCACCGGAAATAAAGCCTCGGTAACGCCACGAAAGATGCCAAACACGATGCTGCAGTACGACATAAAGCGCATCATGGAGGTGCTTGGGCTGCGTAATGTGTCAACGCCGACTGAAAACTGACCCACTTTCGGTGTTGGGCACCGAAGTAAATCTGACCCAGCAAGACGGTCATTCGATGGTCTTGGCGACAGACCGTTGGACGTGCCCGGCCTCGCGCTCGTCTTTGAGGCGGCAGCTCTCGCCGCTGATCTGAGCGATGTGGCTGGGATCCAGTAGGTGGTCGCCCGGCGCGGCGGTCGCTGTGCTGACGTCGTCCAGGGTTGTGAACCACTGGGAAAAGGGCAAATTGCTGGTGAGTGAGCACTATGGCGCCGCGCTCCTAGCGCCGGACCACGACCTGGAAGAAGAGGTTGGTCTCGTCTCCGCCCGAAGGGTAGATAGCCCAACTCGTCGTTGACCAGCGGTCTGGAGCAACTCACAACGTGCAGAAGTTAGTACTGGCTGACAGCCCGACTGCCGATGGCTAATCCGGCCGCCAGCTTCGCCTACGTGGGTCAGATTTACCTCGACGCAATGGGGCAGCTTCGCACCGGCGCTCACGTCCATCGACCGGATCTACCGGGACACGAAAGGGACCTCACTTCCACTTACGCGGTAGATTCCGAGCCACGTTTGGCCCCTGGTTTGCGGCCGGCGCCGACGCGCCGGCCTCCGCGTCTGCCCGCGGAGTGACGCTCAGCAAACGCTCGCTCCCATGCTTCGAGCCTGTTCAGATAGCTCCTTGCCATCTCCGGATCCTCGGCAAACTCTTGATGGACTTGATCCCGAAGCGCCCTTGGTAGCGCGACCGGATCATCCGACTGCTGCAGAAGCAAAAGTAGGTTCTTCGCAGTTGGATAGCGCTTGGACGCAGCGCGATAGTAGCGACGCAGCCAGACGGGGAAGTCCGACATCGGCACCGTGGGATCGAGGAAGGCAAACCTGGTCTCTAACCGGACTTCTTGCCATTGGGCGATGAACGCTGAGTTCAGGCGACGGGCCGCATGGTAATCCGGGTTTGAGCGCCTGCTCCCATTTTCATCGGTCCGCCTCGACAAGTGAACGCTGCATAGCGACCCCATAGGCATCAGCCCTCCAGCGTGCGGCGTCAACCGAAAGCAGTAGGGGCAATGACCGACCACTCCGTCGGACACTGATGGAGGCTTGCGCGAGCGATCGTAGAACGCTAGGACAAGTCGCCTAAATGCATAGCCGAATCGAAACCGAACCACTGGTAGCGCGGTTGGATCAACGCGCGCGATGCCCGGATGATCCTTCCGAGCCATCGCTTCCGAGACCGCCCGGAGCTCCCCCCATGAGATTGCCCTGGTAGACGAGTCTCTGGGGATGCCGTCGCCTAGGAAGCGCCTCGCCACGGTATCGGCCGCCCTCCAAAGCTGCGCAGGCGTGGGGTTGTCCTGCGCCAATTGCATGCGAATCAGGACGTTAAATATCGCCTCCCATTCGTCCTCGATCACAGGGCGCTCGAGCCCATCAAGAATCAAAGATGCAAACACCCGGGGGGTTATGGAGAGCATGACGTCTGCTCCATCATCGACGGCATTGATTGCTAGACGAATCTATATAGAGCTGTATGGATAGGAACAGGGAAACCGCAGCACACGACATCGAGCCAGCCTATACCGCGGGAATCGTAGGCGGCAGCGACCTAGCCAAAATGCTGGGGTATCCGTCGACCGCCGCGATGACGCAAGCAGACAACCGAGGCACGTTGCCTGTCCACACTTTCAGGACCCCAGGCCGCCGCGGTCGATTCGCTCTTCGCCACGAGGTACACGCATGGGTTCGCGCCCTACATACAAAGAGCACGACGCAAGGAGCAGAAAGTTGAAATAGATCGCGCGCACAAAAAACCCGGAGCGGAGGCCGCCCCGGGCTCGGTGATCATTGCTGATACCGCTTTGGCAAGCTCAGTACAGCACGGCACCGACCCTGCGTCAAGCCTCCTCCCTACCCAGCTAGTCGCCGCCAAGCGGCGAAGGGAGTCCCATGCCTGCTGCAGATGGCGCAACGCCAGAGAACTGCGCCGTAACCCCGCAATGCCTTATCGACTACGTCGATCACTTCGCCCGCGTACCGAATGAGCTCGGTCGCAACTACATTGACGAAGCCATCCGAAGCGGCCCCTCCCGCCGAGTCAGACGCTCACCGCACCACAGCGCGATGCGCTACTCCAGCGAGAAGCGCGGCGAAGTCGTCGAAGCAGAGAGCGTAAGTCTGGAATACGTGCTGGCACTCGAGTGCGAGCACAACTCGCGGGTAGCCCAGTTCTCGAGCCAACTTCCGCCCATCGATCTTGACTATATCAATGCGCAGAACAAGCGCGTTGTGACCAGCATCCGTCCAGACGCCTTCGTCGAGCTGGACGACGGCCGGATTGCCATAGTGGAGACGAAACCCGAAGACAAGGCGCACGCAGAACACATCAAAGGCAACCCACGTTTCCAGCCTTCCAGCATGAAGGGCTGCTACATCGATAGTCCTGCAAACGCAGCCACTGCAAGGCACGGCCTGCCGTTCATAGTGCTCACGACGGATGCCGTGAACCACACGCTGGTGTCAAATCTCATCTTTCTGGGCAAGGGCGGCCACAGAGCCTCCGTTGCTTCTCGGACAACCGAAGCTTTGGTCTGCCATGTCCAGCGCATTGGCGTCTCAACCTACGAAGAGCTGGCAAAGAGCGAGGACTGGTCGGCCGATGACCTCATCCATGCCCTCAATGAAGGGATGGTCTGGGTCGACATCTATCGCGATCGCATCACCGGGCCAGCGCCAACACCGGTCTACCGATGCAAAGAGTTTGCGGACCTCGTGAGGTCCGGCTCCGCACAGATCGAACAAAGGCCCAAATTCCCCCCACCACAGGAAGCGATCGTTGAGCTATCCAGGTGCTCATCAGCGGCTCTTAAGGAGGCATGGACACGACTCGCGGCTATCCGTGAAGTGCTAGCCGGCAACCAAGCTCGAAGTACGCTCTCACGTAGCGAGAAGAATTGGCACCAACGATACTTGGCTGCCGAGTGCGACGCGCAGGCTGGCTTCCTCGGGCTGATCCCCCACTATCACGCCCGCGGCCATCGTGGCTGCAAACTTGCGCCGAAAGTCGAGGAATTACTAACCCTGACCGTGCAAGAGGGAGCCTGCGAGCAAGCGCGTTACACGGGTCGCTACGGACAACTCAGGGCCACTTGCCGTGAATTGGGACTCGCGCCACCCTCAAAGACCACCTTTCATAAAAGACTACGCGCGGCGCGGGCGGAATTGCGCGCTATCCACAGCGCACGCGGAAAAGACGCAGCGTATCAGGCGCAGCCTGCAGAGAAGCTCACAACATCCACCATCTCAAGACTCGCTCAGCGAAGCTGGCAATC
>JALEHA010000274.1 GCA_022763315.1 Algiphilus sp. | reverse complement strand
GTGACGGTCTTCACCGACATCGATTGTGGCTACTGTCGCAAGCTCCACGATGAGATCGATCAGTACAACGACCGCGGCATTGCCATCCGCTACCTGCTCTATCCGCGCAGTGGGCAGAACAGCGCGTCCTACCGCAAGGCGGTAGCGAGCTGGTGCAGCGATGACCGGCACAAGACGCTGACCGAAGCCAAGCAGGGCGTCGATCCGGGCAGCAAGAGCTGCGCCGATCATCCGGTGGATGCGCATCTGCTGGCAGGGCGCAAGCTTGGCCTGCGCGGCACGCCGATGCTGGTGTTGCCCAGCGGCGAGGTCGTGCAAGGCTATGTACCGGCGGAGCGCCTGCTCAGCCGCCTCGAAACCGATCCGGCGCAGGATCCGCTGGCCACGCGCTGACCATCCGCGCCATCCCGCAGCCATGAAAAAGCCGTGCCGTCTTGCGACGGCACGGCTTCATCATTTCTGGGCCCTGGTCGCGGGCGCTAGCGTTCCAGCAGCTCCAGCTTGTCCGGTTTGCCGTCCCATTCCTCTGCGTCCGGCGGCGGATCCTTCTGCTCGGTGATCACCGGCCACTCCTTGGACAGGGCGGCGTTGAGCTCAAGGAAGTGGGCCTGCTCCTCGGGGAGGTCATCCTCGGCGTAAATGGCGTTGGCCGGGCACTCCGGCTCGCACAGTGTGCAGTCGATGCATTCCTCGGGGTCGATGACGAGGAAATTGGGCCCTTCGTGAAAACAGTCCACCGGGCAGACTTCCACGCAGTCGGTGTATTTGCACTTGATACAGTTTTCCGTGACGACAAAGGTCATGGCGTTGATTCCGCACGCAGTTGATGGAAGACGCGGAGTATAACCTGCCCAATCAAGGCTTTCCGCCGCCGTGTTCGGCAGCGCTTTGTTCGCGGTCGATGGGGCGGCGTGGTCGCTGGGTCAGATCCAGGCTGTGAAAACCGCGCGTGCCGGCTTCGCGATCTGCCATCCAGAAGCGCAGGCTGTGCCAGATGGTCGGGAAGGCAAGGGCGTCCCAGGGGATGTCTTCGGGATCGATCAGCATGGTTTCTGAGCTCTCCGGCGTTGCCTCGTGATGCGGGCTGCGCATGCGCGCGCGATAGCTGAGATAAACCTGCGCGATGTAGGGCACGTTGATCAGGGCACAGAGGTCTTCGATTTCAACATCGGCACCCGATTCCTCCATGGTTTCGCGCGCGGCGCCGTCGGCCGTGGTTTCGCCGATCTCCAGAAAACCGGCGGGGAAGGTCCAGTACCCCAGCCGCGGTTCGATGGCGCGGCGGCACATGAGGATGCGCCCTTCGTACTCGCAGATTGCGCCCACGATCACGCGCGGATTGCGGTAATGGATGGCGCCGCAGGCTGTGCAGACATGCCGCGGCAGGTGATCCCCGTCGGGGATGATGACGCGGAGTTCAGCGGCGCATTCGGAGCAGTACTTCACGCCGGCTTCCGCGGCGAAGAGCGAATTGGTTGCATAATCAAAGCCTAGCAGAGGCTGGACAGGGCTAGGCCGGATCAGGGATGATCGGCCGTATTCGAACAAGGCCCATCCGGGCCCTTATTGGTTGTCCATCGTTTTCTAGGTCGGGGGAGCACATGAAGAAAGTAGTCGCCATCGTTGCCGCGTGTGCGTGGGCGGTACCCACGCTGGCGCAGGCCGGTTTCTTTGGGGAGGACCGGTCAGTGAAATATACCGTTGCGGCGGATTACGTCGAGAACGATGTCTCATTCTCGGATACCGATTTCCAGGGGCTTTCGAACCGGGATCTCGACACCGACATGGTGAATCTGAAGCTGGGCTTCCGGCCCGAGAACTTCGCCGGGCGCGGCTCCTTCGTCACCTTCGAGGCGCAGGTCGGGATGGGCCTCAGCGACGAGGAGAGTGCGAACGATATCGAGACGGATATCTACTACGGTCTCTTCGTTGTGCCGCACGCGGTCGTCTTCGAGCTGTTTGAGCTGTCCTTCCCGGTCGGCTATGCGCGGACCGAACTGAGCAAGGATGGCGCCACCGAGACTTTCGACAGCGTGTCCTTTGGCGGCAACATCATGCTGCCGCTGCGCCTGTTCATGCCGGATGCACCGGACATTCGTATCAGCGGCGGTGGTCAGGTGTACCACCAGAGCAGTGAACTGCGCGTTTTTGGCTACAACGTCGGTCTGCGCTGGGACTTCTGATTCCGGCGCGCCGCGCGTCGCGGTCTGAGCGGCGAGGTCGGGAATGCCCGGCCTCGCCGTTTGTCGTTTATGGTGGCGAGGCGATCTATTGGGCAGTCGCCAATTGCGCGCTCAGGGTCTGGTAGACCCAGCGCATCCGCGCTTCGTCAGCGGCGGCGTCGGTGCGGACCATCTGATCCACCGCTTCGCCATGGAACAGGCTGACCACAGCCTCCACCATTTCCGCAAAGCGCGCTTCGCCGAGGGTGGCGTGCGCTTCGGGCAGCAGCCGGGCTGCCAGTGCAATGGTTTCGCGTTGATTGCGCGCCCACACGGGCGCCAGGGTCTGATGCAGGGCCGTATCGGTACGCGCCGCCATCAGCAATTCGAACCAGGCTTGCTGCAATGGGCTGCGACAGTTGTCGCGCAGCAGCTCCAGCGAGAGCAATAGCCAGTCCTGATCGGCGCCGGGTTGCAGGGCGCGGAAGCGTTCGATGTAGCGTTCCAGCAAGCGGTCGCCGATATCGTTGGCGACGGCACGCATCAAGGCCAGCCGGTTTTCGAAATGGCGGAACAACGCCCCTTGCGACAGCCCGGCCCGCTCCACGATGGCCTGGATACTGGCGCCGGCATAGCCCTGCGCGATGAGTACCTCGGCCGTGGCGTCAAGCAGGCGGCGGCGTGAGGCTTCGCGTCGCTGCTGCTGACTGCGCCGCGGCCGGTTCGAGGCCGCGGCGGATGTGGCGGCCGCGCTCATGCACTGGCCGCGATGGTTGGCATGGCCGTGCCGGAGGCGCGGGCCTGCACGGTGGGGCCGGCCACGTCGCGGGCGCCTGCTGGCAGGAAGGTGCCGAAGACAGCGTCCTTGCCCAGCTCGGGAGCGAACTGGCCCTGCCGGAAGGCAACCCGCCCATTGATGATGGTGGCGGTGACCGCGTGGTCGCTGCGGTTGACCAGGCGCTTCAGGTCGAGATTCTCGATTTTGGCCTCGCCAAACTCGGCCAGCTGCTCGCCCAGCCCTTCTGGGTTGATCACCGCAACATCGGCGCGTGCGCCGACGCGCAGGCGTCCGGCGTCGATGTCGAACCAATCAGCCAGTTCGCCGGTGAGCTTCCAGATGGCCTTCTCCAGCGGCATCACCGGTCGACCCGCTTCGGCTTCGTCGCGCACAAACTTCAGAAAGCGCAGCTGCGAGTTGTAGAAGGCCATGTTGCGGATGTGGGCGCCAGAGTCGTTGAAGGCGAGCAGGGTGCTCGGTTGGTTGACAATCTCGCGGATCTGCTGCGGCTCGTAATTGCCGATGACGGTGTGCCAGCGCAGCTTCTGGCCGTGTTCGACCACCAGATCTAGGAAGGCATCGACTTCGTGCATGCCCCGTTCGCGGGCGACGTCGACGAAGCTTTTGCCGATGAGGCTGCGATCCGGGGCGTCGACGATAGTGGCGTCTCCCAGATCGCGATGCCATACGCGGGCGCCGAAGCGCTTTTCATAATCTTTGCGGAAGCGCTTGCGGTATTCCGGGTCACGCATCAGTTCGTTGCGCTCCAGTTCATCGACCAGATGGAGTACCGCTTCGCCAGCGCCGAATTCCTCGAAGATGACGAGATCGATGCCGTCGGAGAAGACCTCGAACTGGGTCGGCAGGGACTCCCAGCGGAAATCGGCCCGGAACAGACGGTTGAAGACGTTGGACAGGAAACCGACCAGCTTGGGCAGCGCCTCCTGGCCCTTCACCGCCATCATGGTGATGAGCGTGGTCTTGAGCGGCTTACGAACGAACCAGCCGGCGGACGCAATGCCGAAGAGAATGGCGTTGAGCTTGGTGACGAGGTTGGGCGCCGACTGCAGGACGCGCCCGCGATGACGCAGGGTACGGTTGAGGTGGCGAATCTCGCTCCAAGGCGCATAGGCAGCGGGCAGGGAAGCAGAACGCTCCCGGTCGCCATCCAGCTTGTCCCAGGGGTTGGTCATGCCGGACAGGCCCATCATGCCGGCGTCGAGGGCCGATTCCAGATGCTGTGTCATGGTGGCGAGTTCGTCGCGCGTCGGCTTCAAGCCGCGTCGCACTGAACGCGACAAGCCGAGGGTGCGTACACGCAGATCGGAGTGCCCCAGGAAGGCGCAGACGTTCGGCCCCAGCGGGTGCTGGCGCAGGAAGTCGACGTAACCCTGAGGGCTGTCCCAGGTCTTGTGCTTTTTCAGCAGCGGCAGGACCTGGTCGCGCGGCACGCTCTCGACGCGCGTGAACAAATCGGAGCAGTCCTCAGGTTCGGACAACATCATCGAGATCGAGCAGGAGCCGACCGCGACCGTGGTGACCCCATGCTTGACCGACTCGCGCAGCGCCGGGGCAGCCACCAGCTCGGCGTCGTAGTGGGTGTGCATGTCCAGCATGCCGGGCATCACCCATTGCCCTTGCGCGTCAATGACCTCTGCGCCCTCCTCAGGCAGGGGCAGTTCGGACAGCGCCGCCACCTTGCCGTCGCGGATGCCGACGTGGCGGCGCTGGCCGGGGTTGGCCATGCCGTCAAAGACCAAGCCATTGCGGATGATCAGGTCATAGCGGGATTCCTGCATGATGTCTCCACCAGAAAGATAGTGAGTGATCACTATCTTATTGGCTCCAGCCGCGCGGGTAAAGCCGCTCCTCAGGTCGGTCGCAGTAGGGCACCCCGGTGGATGCGCTTGCGCCAGATGCCTTGTCCGATGCGTTCGCAATGCCGGTTGGTTGCCAGCTGCCGATGGCGTGCTTCGGCGTCCACCATCGGCTCTCGCCGCTTGGGGTCAATGACCAGCTTGCGGGTGGTGGTGCTCATGGTGCGCGCGCCACTCTACTCGGTTGCCAGCGGATTCCCGCGTTCCATCAGGGTCTGTACGTCCACACCACGGGGTAGCGTCCCGAAGTGGTGCGCTGTAGGCCCTGCGAGGCGCGACTGGATGAAGGCCTCGCTGACTGTCAGGTTCCCGGCGCGCACCAGTTGGGCAGCCTGCATGGTCAACGCCATGGCCTCGGTCAAGCTCCGCGCGCGATACTCCAGGTCATCGCGATCCTCGAGCGCGCTTGAAAGCTGGTCGACGGCTGCATCCAGCAGCGGGTGGGCGCCGCGCGCCTGTTCCAGCTCCACGAACCAGGCGGCAACCGCGTCCGGCGATTTCGCCATCGCGCGCAGCAGGTCCAGGGCCTGGACATTGCCCGAGCCTTCCCAGATGGCATTGATGGGGGCGTCGCGGTAGATGCGCGCCATGATGAAGTCATCCATCACGCCGTTGCCGCCGATACATTCCATGGCTTCGTAGGCGTGGCCTGGATGGCGCTTGCAGATCCAGTACTTGCCCACCGGCAGGCCGAGGCGGAGGAGCAGCTTCTCGTGCGGGTCGTCGGCATGATCGAGGGCGCGCGCCATGCGCATGGTCAAGGCGAGCGCGCCTTCCACCTCCAGCTGCAGATCGGCCAGAACATTGGCCATGGCGGGCTGCTCGGCCAGGGTTTTGCCAAATGCGGCGCGATGCTGGCAGTGATGAATCGCCTGGGCGACGGCCTGCCGCATGCCGGCGGTGGAGCCCACCATGCAATCGAAACGCGTCATCGCCACCATCTGGATGATGGCGGGGACGCCACGGCCTTCGTCACCCACCATCCACCCGAGTGCGCCGCGGAGCTCGATTTCCGACGAAGCGTTGGACACATTGCCGGATTTGTTCTTGAGGCGCTGAATCTGCATGGGGTTCTTGGTGCCGTCGGGCCGCCAGCGCGGCACCAGAAAGCAGGACAGGCCTCCGGTGCTTTGGGCCAGCATGAGGAAGCCGTCGCACATGGGCGCCGAAGTGAACCATTTGTGCCCCAGCAATTCGTAGGCCGCACCGCTACCGGTCTCGCGGCCAACCGGCCAGGCGCGGGTAGTATTGCTGCGCACATCCGAGCCGCCCTGCTTTTCGGTCATCCCCATGCCGATGGTGAGCGATTGTTTCTCGGTGTGGGGGACATTCCGCGGGTCATAGCCTGGTGTCAGAATCTTCGGGAGCCAGCTTTCGGCAAGGGCGGGTGTGGTGCGGATGGCCGGCACCGAGGCGAAAGTCATCGTCACGGGACAGCCGTGCCCGGCGTCAACCTGGGCGTGCAGGTATTCCCGCGCCGCCCGCGCAACATGTGCACCGGGGCCAGGTTGTGTCCAGGGGCTGCAATGCAGTCCGGCCTCAAGCGACATGGCCATCAGCTTGTGGTAACTGTCGTGATAGCGCACCGTGTCAATGCGGTGCCCTTGTCGGTCGAAGGCGTGCAGCTGTGGCTTGCACTCGTTGGCGAGATAGCCCCACTCGATGACCTCGGCGCTGCCGGTTCGCGCACCGGCTTCCGAGAGCGTATCCCGCGCCCATTGCGCACCTTCCCGCTGTACCGCTTCGCACAGGGCGGTGTCACCATCAAAGGCGTTGTAATCGGTGAGCGGAGGCGGTTGATTGCGGACTTCGTGCGTATGAGGGACGGCGTCGGGATGCAGGGTGGTCTGGGGCTGATTCATGGCAGCGCTCACATCAGAACGGAAGTCGACATTACGATGAGTGTAGGATTGCGTCAATAAATGTAATAAGAGGTTGCGATGTCGGATTCTGTCTTGATAGAACAAAAGGACGCAGTCACCATCATCAGTATCAATGCGGTGGCACGTCGCAATGCCGTCGATGGACCGACCGCGGCAGCGTTGGCAGCGGCATTTCGCGCGTTCGATGCGGACGATCGCAGCGCAGTCGCGGTACTCACCGGGATGGGGGGGGCATTTCTGCGCGGGGGCGGATCTCAAGGCAGTGGCCAGTGCGGATCCTGCGCGCGCGAATCGCATTGAAGCGCAGGGTGATGGGCCCATGGGGCCAAGCCGGATGCACCTTTCCAAGCCGGTGATTGCTGCGATCTCAGGCTATTGCGTGGCGGGCGGTATCGAGCTTGCGGCCTGGTGCGATCTGCG
>JALEHA010000005.1 GCA_022763315.1 Algiphilus sp. | reverse complement strand
CGGCGTTATCGTTGGAGCGGCGGCGATTGCTGCCGGAGCCGCGGCTACGGCGTCCCGTACTGCTGCTCTGACCTGCGCCACGCCGCGAAGAGCCGCCGTTCTGGCCACTACGCTGACCGGAGTTGGCTCCGGCGCGACCGCCGCGCGTTGCGCCACTTTCAGCCGTGGTTGTGGGTGGGGTGGTGTCCGATGATGTCGTTGCCGTTCCGGCGAACCATGCGCGAATACGCTGCCACAGAGAAGGCTTCTCGGAGGCGGCGGGCGTTGGCACGGCCTTTGCCGCGGGCGCATCGGGCTTCCGCCCGTCGGCCTTGGGCTCGAGCGACTTGGGCTCGGGGGGAGGCGTGGACGGACGCATCATGCCGACGGCGGGCTTTTCCGGCTGCGGTGCCTTGTCGCGGCTGGCGGTCTTCTCTGCCGCTGATGTTTCGGAATAGTCCTGGGCGAGACGGTAGCTGCTGGAAGTGTCCTGACGATTGGCCTGTTTGCTGTCGAGCTTCTCCCGCGTGATTTCGAAGCGCGGTGTGAGCAGGGTCGGATTCGGCACCACGATGATGTCGGCCTTGTTGCGGTCTTCGATCTCGCGGACTACGGCGCGCTTTTCGTTGAGCAGGAAGGCGGCCACATCGACCGGGACTTGCGCCAGCACGCGCCCGGTCTTCTCCTTCATGCACTCCTCTTCGATGAGGCGCAGCATGGACAAAGCAAGCGACTCAACACTGCGGATGTGACCGTGACCGTCACAACGCGGGCAGGCTTCATGGGTATGTTCCCCCAGCGCTGGACGCATCCTCTGGCGAGAGAGTTCCAGCAGGCCAAAGCGTGAGATGCGGCCAGCCTGGATTCTGGCGCGGTCCCGTTCGGTGGCCTTGCGCAGGCGCTCTTCGACCTGACGCTGATGCTTATTGGCGCTCATGTCGATGAAATCGATGACCACCAGGCCGCCGACGTCGCGCAAGCGCAGCTGCCGCGCGATCTCTTCGGCGGCCTCCAGGTTGGTCTGGAATGCAGTTTCCTCGATGTCCTTGCCACCGGTGGCCCGCGCGCTGTTGATGTCGATGGCGGTCAGGGCTTCGGTACGGTCGATGACGATCGAACCGCCGGAGGGTAGTTGGACTTCGCGTTGATGCGCGCTCTCGATCTGGGATTCGACCTGAAAGCGCGAGAAGAGCGGGATATTGTCGCTGTAGAGCTTCAGGCGCGGCAGGGTCGAGGGCATGACGTGCGCCAGGTGCGCTTGCGCCTGCTCGTAGAGCTCGGGGTTATCGATGATGACCTCACCGATGTCCGGCCGTAGGTAGTCGCGAAGGGCGCGCAGAATGATGTTGGATTCCTGGTAGATCAGGAAGGGCGCCTTGCGCTGCTCAGCCGCTGTGGTAATGGCGTTCCAGATTTCGGCGAGATAGTCGAGGTCCCACTGCACTTCTTCCGCACTGCGGCCGATGCCGTTGGTGCGCACGATGACGCCCATGCCGTCGGGGCAGCTCACCTGGCTTAGGGTTTCGCGCAGTTCGTCGCGCTCCTCGCCTTCGACGCGGCGCGAAATGCCGCCGGCGCGGGGGTTGTTGGGCATCAACACCAGGAAGCGGCCGGCGAGGGAGATGTAGGTGGACAGGGCGGCGCCCTTGGTGCCGCGCTGCTCCTTCTCGACCTGGACGATGATTTCCTGCCCTTCGCGGATCTGCTCCGGCGAACGGCCACCACCGTCACCCGACTGCTTCATGTACTCCGGCGCGATTTCCTTGATGGGCAGGAAACCGTGGCGCTCGGCGCCGTAGTCCACGAAGCAGGCTTCGAGCGAAGGTTCGACCCGGGTCACTCGACCCTTGTAGATATTGGCCTTCTTCTGCTCGCGGGCGGCGGTTTCTATGTCGAGGTCAAGAAGTTTCTGACCGTCGACGATGGCGACACGCAGTTCTTCCTGCTGCGTGGCATTGATGAGGATGCGTTTCATGCGGATGAGCTCTTGATAAAGAAGCGCAACCGCGGATGTCTGAGGGATTCAGGATCGTTCTACGGTGGGCACAGCGCTCGATTCCTTGCGAGCCTTGGCGCGGCATCGGCACAGCCGCCCGCCTGCGACAGGGTCGCGGCATCGGGAAACGGACTGTGGTCGGGGCGGGCATAGGCGCTATGAATCAGCGATGGTGCTTGGGCATGACGCGCGTAGGCGCGCCTGAATCGGTATTCTCTTGGCCATCCGCGGTACGCGGTGGTGGGGACCGCGCACAAAGCGCGGTTGCAAAAATTCGAATGCCATGCTGAGCATGCCAACCGCCTTGAGGCTGCGCGTTCAGCGCGCGCTCGCCGCGGTTCGCCGCACGCACCCGCCAGACGGGTGCCATACGAGCAATCACTGAGTAGTGTGCCTGTGTCCAACCATGATTCACAAGTCCGCCATGTTGTCGTTCCGCAAGGCAACGACGGACAGCGCATCGACAACTATCTGCTCAGCCTGCTGCCGGGCGTTCCGCGCTCGCATGTCTATCGTCTGCTGCGCTCCGGTCAGGTGCGCGTCGACGGTGCCCGTGCCAAGCCCCATCGTCGCGTGCATAGCGGTGAAACCGTGCGCCTTCCGCCAGTGCGTACAGCCACCAGGTCGGAGGGGCGGCGGCCGCCAGATGACCTGCTCCGACGTGTCCGCGAGCGCGTTTTGCTGGAAGACGACCACTATCTCGTGCTGGATAAACCCGCCGGCCTGCCTGCCCACGCCGGAACGGGGGCAGATTTCGGTGTGATCGAAGTGGTTCGCGCTTGGGAGCGCCACGACTACATCGAACTCGCCCATCGCCTCGACCGTGATACCAGCGGCATCATCGTGCTGGCCAAGTCACGACCCGCCTTGCTGCGCGCCCAGCAGGCGTTGGGTGGAGGCGGCGCCGACAAGCGTTACCTCGCCTTCTGCGTCGGGCCCTGGCGCGGCGGTCCGCGGACCGTGACTTCGGCGTTGCGCATCGAGCGGGAGGCCGGTCAGAAGCGTGCGCGCGCTGCCGAGGATGGCAAGGCCGCAGCCTCGGAATTCCTGCCCATGACCTGTACCCGATACGGCGCGCTTTGCGAAGTGCGTATCGGCACTGGCCGCATGCATCAGATTCGTGCGCATGCCGAATCCATCGGTCATCCCGTGGCGGGCGACCGGCACTATGGGACACGCGAGCAGCACGCCCCCGTGCGCGACAAGGGCGGCTTGCGCCGATTGTTCCTGCACGCGCATCGGCTGCGCTTACCGGCGACCGATAACTTCGAAGGATTGGCCATAGAGAGTCCGCTGCCGGAGGAGCTCCGCGCGGTGGTGACACGACTGGAAGGTGGATGAATGGCGCGGCAATACGATTTGCTGATCTTTGACTGGGACGGGACCCTGGCTGACTCTACCGGCGTGATCGTCGATGGCATGCAGCGCGCCATTCGCGCCTTAGGTCTTGCCGCGCGCAGCGATGACGCCATACGGATGCTGATCGGCCTGGGCTTCCGCGAAGGATTGTCGGAACTCTACCCGGAGCACGACCCGGTGGAACTGGAGGCGGCGCTCATGGCCTACCGTTCCGCTCAGGGGGAACATGCAGCGCACAGCGTGGCGCCGTTGTATGAGGGCGTGCTGGACGTACTCACGGCCCTGCAGTCGGACGGTCATCGCCTGGCGGTGGCCACCGGCAAGTCGCGCTTTGGCCTTGACCGGGCGATCGCGCACCATGCGCCACTGGAGCGGGCCTTCATTGCGACGCGTACCGCGGACGAGACCGCCACCAAGCCGAACCCGCTGATGCTCTATGAATTGCTGGCCGAATGCCGCGTACCCGCGCATCGCGCCCTGATGATCGGCGATACGGACTACGATATCGCCATGGCCGAGGCAGCGGGCGTACCCTCGCTGGCGGTGGCCGGAGGCGCCCATCCGATGGAGCGTCTTCGCTCGGCCGGCGCGCTGGCGGTGCTCGACGCCATCACGCATTTGCCGGCATGGTTACAAACTGCACGATTTGACAACAACGGAGACAGCGAATGAGCCGCTTCGAGGCACTGCGCATTCACGACAATGGCGACAAGACCACCCGCTGCGACGCCGAGCAGTTGACGCTGGAGGATCTCGGCGAGGGTTCCGTAGTGATCGACACGCACTGGTCCTCGGTGAACTACAAGGACGCGCTGGCGGTAACCGGGAAGGGCCGTATCATCCGGCGCTTCCCCTGTGTGCCCGGGATCGATCTGGCCGGGGTGGTGGCGGAATCCTTGGATGCGCGCTACGCGCCGGGCGACAAGGTGCTGGTTACTGGCTGCAATATCGGCGAAGCCCTTGACGGTGGTTACGCGCAGCGGGCGCGGCTGCCTGCTGATGTCGTCATTCCGCTTCCAGAGGGGCTGGATCTGCGCGAGGCCATGATGCTTGGCACTGCGGGCTTTACGGCAGGGCTGGCCGTACTGCGCATGCTCGACAACCACCAGAATCCCGAGCTTGGACCCATCCTGGTCAATGGCGCCACCGGCGGCGTGGGCAGCATTGCGATTCAGGTGCTGTCCGCCCTCGGCTATCAGGTCACCGCGGTATCGCGCAAGACCGACGCCGAAGCGCATCTCAAAGCGTTGGGGGCGAGCGAGGTCGTCACGCCCGAGGCCGTTGCCGCCGGCGGCAAGCCGCTGGAGAAGGCGCAGTGGGGTGGTGCAGTCGACAATCTGGGTGGGGAGGCGCTGGCCGCCATGACTCGGACCGTGGTTCCCTTCGGCAACATCGCCTCTATTGGTCTCGCCAGCGGGATCGAACTGAACACCACGGTCATGCCTTTCATCTTGCGCGGTGTGTCCTTGCTCGGCATTCATTCCGTGGAGTGTCCGCGTCCTATGCGTGAAGCGGTGTGGGAAAAACTCTCCGGATCCTGGAAACCCGCCAAGCTGGACGCGATTGCCACGCGCACGATCGGCCTCGACGAAGTTGCTGGCTACTGCCGCGAACTGGTCGAGGGCACGGTCACCGGACGCGCACTCGTGCAGCTGCGTGCGGATGCCGTGCGCTGAAACTTCGTCGCTAGGGCAAGGCCATCCCGGCCTGGCGCAGCATCGCCGCCGTGGCGATGAGCGGCAAGCCTTCCAGTGCGGTCGGGTCCGGACTGTGCACCGATTGAAACAAGGTGATGCCAAGGCCTTCGCACTTGAAGCCGCCGCAACAGTCTGCGGCGGGCTCGGCCTGCACGTAGCGTGCGATGGTTTCGGCCTCCAGTCGCCGGAAGCGCACCCTTGTCGTGACGAGGCGCTGGCGCAGCGCCCGGCCGCCGCTGGGGTCGATCAGGGCGACGGCGGTGTGAAAGACCGCGGTCTTGCCGGACAGCCACTGCAGTTGTTCCATTTGTGCCGCCGCATGGCCCGGTTTGGACAGGATGCGACCGTCGCAGCTGGCGACCTGATCCGAGCCAAGCACCGCGTAGCGCGGGTATTGCGCGGCACCCGCGCGTGCCTTGCGTACTGCAAGCCGGCGCGCGCGCTGGCCGGGATCGGCCGTGGTTTCGGCGCATTCGTCCACCGCGGGCGCGCAGGTCTCGAACGGTAGCTGTAGCCGCTGGAGCAGGCGTGCCCGGTAGGGCGAGGTTGAGGCCAGCAGCAAAGGCGGCGGGTCAAGGCTGGCTGAGGCGATCAATGCGTACGGTTCCTTTCCTGAATTTTGACGAAATGCCTGCGGCTCTCTATTATCGCGCCCGCAATGGGCATTCCGAGCTTGCCAGAGCGCGTCATGCTGGATCGCTTCTGTGGCAAGCAGCAGCAGGTTGCAGCCACACTGGGTCCAAAGGATGCGCCGCGCCTCGCGGCGCTGTTGAAGGGGTCGGACTGGTCCCTGGCCGTCCGCGCCCGCGGTGAGCAACCGCGGTATGCGGTGCACAAGGTGGTCGGCGCGGCGGAAGGCAGCCTGCCCTTGGAATGTTGTCGCTGCATGCGGGTCTTCGAATGGCCGCTGCAGCTTGAATTTGCAGTCGTTGTGGTTCAGGGCGAGGAAGAGGAAGCGCGCTGGATCGAGCAGGAAGATACATGGCGGGCCGATGATGCGGTCCTGCCATTGCGGGAACGATTCGAGGACGAGCTCTTGCTCGCCCTGCCGGAATTGCCCCGGTGTAACGATGCTGCGTGCGCGAGCCACGCGGCGAATTGGAAAAGCAGCGACCCGGCGCCGGGTTCGCACGGAGAGTAAGCATGGCTGTTCAGCAAAACAAGAAGTCCCGGTCCCGTCGTGGTCACCGTCGCGCGCATGACGCCTTGCGCGGACCGGCATTGTCGACCGACCCGACCTCGGGTGAGACGCATCTGCGCCATCACGTCACGGAGGATGGGTATTACCGTGGCCGCAAACTGATCGACACCTCCTCCGCAGAAGACTGAGCGTCGCGGAAGGGCGGAAGCGCGTGACGACGAGCGGCGGCGAGTCCGTGCGGCTCGCGGTAGACGCCATGAGCGGCGATAACGGCATCGAAGCCGTGGTCGCCGCCGCCGCCCTGTGTGTGCAGAACCATGACGACGTCCAGCTGACGCTGGTTGGCGATGGCACAGCCCTGCAGGGCGCCCTTGGCAAGCATGGTCTCGCGGACAGCGACCGGGTTTCCATTCAGCACGCCAGCGAAGTCGTCACCATGGATGAGCTGCCGTCGAAGGCGCTGCGTGGCAAGAAGGATTCGTCCATGCGCGTGGCCATCAACCTGGTGCGTGATGGCAAGGCCGACGCCGCGGTAAGCGCGGGCAATACCGGCGCCCTGATGGGTATCGCCCGCTTTGTCCTGAAGACCCTCCCCGGCATTGATCGGCCAGCGATTGTTTCTGCGCTGCCCGCGCGCCAGGGACATACCTACCTGCTTGATCTTGGCGCCAACGCCGCCTGTACGCCCGAGCAGCTGTTTCAGTTTGGCGTGATGGGGTCCGTACTCGCGCGCCTGGTGGACGGGACGCAACGTCCGCGTGTGGCGCTGCTCAATATCGGTGAGGAAGAAATCAAGGGCGTCGAGAGCATTCACCGTGCCCAGGAACTGCTGCAAGCGTCGCGGCTGCATTACGTCGGCTATGTTGAGGCCAACGATCTGTTTGGAGATGCTGCCGATGTCGTGGTGAGCGATGGCTTTGTCGGCAATGTCGCCCTGAAGAGCGCCGAGGGCGTGGCCGGCTTCATCAAGGACATGATGCAGGCCACTTTCCACGAGCATTGGTGGGGTCGTGTCGCCGGCGCGGTTGCCTGGCCGGTGCTGAAGCGGCTCGGTACCCGGATCGACCCCCGTCGCTACAACGGAGCGAGTCTGCTTGGTCTGCGCGGCGTGGTGATCAAGTCGCACGGCGGGGCGGACAGTGTGGCTTTCGCCCACGCCATGGACGTCGCCATCGTGGAGTCGCAGCAGCGTCTGCCGGCGCGCATCGGCGAGGATATTGCCCGCGAGCTCGGCACGGACGCCGCGGTCGGTACCGCCTGATACCACCGCAGCAGGGGGTGCTGAGCCGCGCCCGTACCGCCGTTAGGAGAAGGCCGCTGCATGGCACGTGAAAAGACCCGATATGTCTGTCAGCAGTGCGGGGCCCAGGCCATGCAGTGGTCGGGCCAGTGCACTGACTGTGGCGCCTGGAACAGCATGGAGGCACAGGCGGATGCGGGTGGCGGTCGCGGCGCGCGCCGCATGGCTGCCACCGCCCGCGATGCCGCACGCCGGGTGCAGATCCTTTCCGACGTCTCGGAGGATCTGGTGCCCCGCATGGCGAGCGGCATGCCGGAATTCGATCGCGTGCTCGGAGGCGGCTTCGTGCCGGGTGGCGTCGTACTGATCGGAGGCGATCCGGGTATCGGCAAATCGACCCTGTTGCTGCAGGTGTTGGCGCAGATGCAGGCTGCCACCCCGACGCTCTACGTCACGGGTGAGGAATCGCCCTCTCAGGTGGCATTGCGCGCCCGGCGCCTCGGTTTGCCACGGCTGGACCTACCGGTCCTTGCCGAAACCGGCGTGGAAGATATCCTGGCGACCGCCGTGATCTCCCGCCCTGGGCTGCTCGTCATCGATTCGATTCAGACGCTGCACAGCAGCGCCCTGGAGTCCGCCGCCGGTTCGGTGTCGCAACTGCGCGAGTCGGCGGCGCAGCTGGTGCACTACGCCAAGCGCGAGAATTGCTGCATCGTCATCGTCGGGCACGTCACCAAGGAGGGGGCGATTGCCGGCCCGCGCGTGCTCGAGCACATGGTCGATACCGTGCTGTATTTCGAGCACGACGTGGGCAGCCGCTATCGCGTGGTGCGGGCGGTCAAGAACCGCTTTGGCGCGGTCAATGAGCTCGGCGTGTTCTCAATGGAAGCAGCCGGGCTTCGTGAAGTCGCCAATCCGTCGGCGATCTTTCTCTCCGGTCACAGCGCACCGGTCCCCGGTAGCGCTGTGACGGTGACGCGACAGGGTAGCCGGCCCTTGCTGGTGGAAGTGCAGGCGCTGGTGGACCGTGCGCAGAGCGGCAACCCACGGCGCGTCACGCAGGGGACCGACGGCAGTCGGCTGGCCATGCTCATCGCCGTGCTCAACCGTCACGGTGGTGTATCGCTGGCCGACCAGGATGTCTTCGCCAACGTGGTCGGCGGCATGCGTATTCAGGAGACCGCCGCGGATCTACCGCTGCTGCTGGCCGCCGTGTCCTCACTGCGTGGACGCCCGTTGCCGGCGCGGACGGTTATCTTTGGCGAGGTCGGACTTGCGGGCGAAATCCGGCCCGTGCAACAGGGTGAGGAACGCCTGCGCGAGGCATCAAAGCAAGGCTTTCAGCGCGCCATCGTGCCGGCCGCCAATCGGCCGCGCCGGGGCGTCAAGCTGGGCATGCACATCGATGCCGTCGAGCGTCTGGAGCAGGCCGTGGCCGCCGCGCGCGACGCCGAGTAGGCCTTCTCAGGCGGCAGCCGGGCGTACCCGCGCGGTGCGAACGGCATTGCCCCGGGTCTCCGTGATCTCGACGTCGTAGGTGTTGAGCACGAGGCGATCCCCCGGCTTCGGGATGGTTTCCATGGACTCCAAAATGAGGCCGTTGACCGTGCGCGGGCCCGCCGTCGGCAACTTCCACCCCAGCGAGCGGTTCAGGCTCCGCACGCTGACGGAACCGTGGATCAGGTAGCTGCCATCGGTATCCCGGTAGACGTTTCGGATGCGGGTAGCCGGATCGGAAGTGAACTCGCCGACGATCTCTTCCAGGATATCGGCCAGGGTGACAAGGCCCTGGATATCCCCATATTCGTCCACCACGAAGCCAATGCGTCGCTTCTGGTTCTGGAAGTTCAGCAACTGCTGGTTCAGCGGCGTGCCTTCCAGTACGAAGTAGGGCTCGACAGCGGTGCGCGCCAGATCCTCGCCACGCAGGGGGCCTTCTTGGGCGGAGGCCAGCTTGAGCACGTTGCGCACATGAATGACGCCCACCAGTTCGTCGATAGAGCCGCGATATAGCGGGAGACGCGTGTGTTCTGAGCCCGTGAGCTGCTGATTAATCTCGGCATCACCCTGGTCCAGATCGACGCCGACGATCTCGTTGCGCGGGATCATGATGTCCTCAACCGTGGACTTCTGCAGGTCAAGGATGGACAGCAACATGGTCTGGTGACGATGCGGAATCATGGCGCCTGCCTCGGCGACCACGGAACGTAGCTCTTCCGATGACAGATTGTGCTCCGCAGCGTCCTCCGGGCTGACGCCGAGCAGACGTAGCAGGCCGTTGCCGATCAGATTCACCAGCCATACCAGCGGCCAGAGCAGACGCATCAACACCCAATAGACGTAGGAGGCGGGAAGGGCGACGCGCTCCGGATAGAGGGCGGCCAAGGTCTTGGGTGCGACTTCGCCGAAGAGCAGGATGACGAGCGTGAGTACGCCAGAGGCGATGGCGATGCCGGCCTCGCCGAACAGCCGCAGCCCGATCACGGTGGCGGTGGACGCCGCCAGGATGTTGACCAGGTTGTTGCCGAGGAGGATCAGTCCGATCAGGCGATCCGGTCGCTGCAACAGGCCATGGGCAAGCCGGGAACCGCGATCACCCTGCTGCGCGCGGTGCGCGAGGCGATACCGGTTGATGGTCATCAGGCCCGTTTCGGAGCCGGAGAAGAAGCCGGATAACACGATCAGCACTGCCAGAAACGAGAACAGTGCCGATAAGGGAATGTCGTCCAAGGGTGAAGAGATCGCCAGTCGGGTCGGCTATTGTAGCGAGAGCGGGCCGTGCGACGTCTACCCGGGCCGTGGGCGGTGCAACAGTCAGCCCCAGCGCTGGCCGAGCAGTTCCTCGAGCACAAACTTGCTGCCGAAGTAAGCGAGCAGTAGCACGGCGTATCCGGCCCAGGTCCAGCGCAGCGCGGTGCGGCCTCGCCAGCCGTAGCGCCAATGGCCCCACAGCAGCATCAGAAAGACTGCCCAGGAGGTTACTGAGAGCAGCGTTTTGTGAACCAGGTGCTGGTCGAAGAGGTCATCGACGAAGACGATGCCGGTGAGCAGCGCCGCACTCAGCACGCCCCATGCCAGCCATAGAGCGCCGAACAGGGCGCTCTCCATGCTTTGCAACGGGGGCAGGCCGCGCAACAATGCCGGCGGATCGTGCGCGCCGTGCAAGGCCCGGTTCTGCAGCGCCACCAGGAGGGATTGCATGGCGGCAAGGGTGAAGAGGCCGGCCGCGAACACCGACAGCCCGACATGGAGTTTCAGCGCGTTGTCGCGAATACCCTCTCCCGCCTGCATCCCCTCCGGCCAGGCGGCGCCGATGGCGGCGAGCCCGGCCAGCGGAAAGACCATGCACGTCAGTGCGGTAATCGGCAGCTGGCGCCAGGCGAGCAGGCTGAGTACGGCTGCCTGCCAGAAGACCAGTGAGAGCGCGTCGACCACGCCGATGGTGAGGACGCCATCGGCGAACAGATCCCCGACCAGCGCGACGGCGTGGAGCAGCACGGCGACCGCGCCCGCCGACATGAGGATGCGCTGGCGCCCACGCATGGCGCCCACGAGGGCGATGCAGTAGGCAAACAGACTCAGGCTGGCGGGGATCATGGTGGTGAGTCGCGTACACTTGGAACTTGGATGGTAACCAGTCGCGCGCCGCTTTGGCGGTGACAGCGCCGATGCCCTGCGGGAGGCTGGGGTATCTATGCAATTTCGGGTCCTGGGGTGCAGTGGGGGACTTGGCACGGGAGGTCATACCACGACCTTCGCGCTTGGTCGCCGCGTCCTGATCGACGCCGGTACCGGCGTCGGCCGCTTGTCTCTGGACGACATGCAGGCGTTGGAGCATGTTTTCCTTACCCACGCGCACCTCGACCACATTGCCGGCTTGGCCTTTCTGGCCGACACTCGTTTTGCGCACGGCGCCACCGGGTTGCGCGTCCACGCCCGCGCTTCCGTGCTGGGGGCGCTGCGCGCGCACATCTTCAATTGGCAGATCTGGCCCGATTTCGCCTCCCTCGGATGCGAGCACAAGGCCACCATCGAAACCCGCCGCGTACACATGGGCAGGCCCGTGGTCATCGATGACGCCGTGCTGACGCCACTGCCCGCGCGGCACACGGTGCCGGCCTGCGGATATGCCGTCGAATGCGCCGGTGGCACGCTGGTGTATTCCGGCGATACCACCGCATGCGGCCCGTTCTGGCGCGCGTTGAATAAGCTGGAGCGGCTCGACCATCTCATCATCGAAGTCGCCTACTCCGACGAGCAGGAGCGTCTGGGGAAGGTCGCGAGGCACTACACGCCCGCGGTGCTGGG
>JALEHA010000054.1 GCA_022763315.1 Algiphilus sp. | reverse complement strand
GCAACAACCTTGAAGCCGCTCAGACCGCGACCCGGCAGGCCGCCACCGCGCTGGAAGAAGCGCGTGCCGTGGCCGAGAGCGCCGAACACAAGGCCGAACAGTGCGAAGCCGCCCGCACTGAAGCGCAGTCCACGCTGGCGGAGGCGCGCAGTGCGCACGCCCAACTCTCCAGCGAGCACGCCTCGCTGAAGACGCTGCAGGCGGCCGCCCTGGGTGAAGACGACAGTGGCCTCAACGATTGGATCCACGGGCTCGGGCTGGGCGACGCCGCCCGTCTCGGTCAGCGACTTCGGGTCGAAGAAGGGTGGGAGGGCGCTGTCGAACATGTCCTCGGCCAACTGCTGCAGGCGCCGATGGCTTTGAACCTGGACGCCGCCGCTGCGCAGGCGGGGGAGGCGCCCGAATCCGGCGCCGCCGTGGTCGCAGCGGCGGATGGTCGGCGCGCCGAAGGCGATGGCCTGGGCGCGAAGGTCACCGCGCCGCCCGCCATCCAGGCGTTGCTGGCCGGTATCGGCTGCGCGCGGGACAGCGCGGAGGCCGAGCGCCAGCTGAGTGCGCACAGCGATGCCGCCTACAGCGTCATTACGCCGGACGGCGTCTGGCGTGCGCGTGGGTGGCTGCGCACACCGCCGCGCGGCAGCGGCGGCGGTGTCATCGCGCGCAGCCGCCGGCTGGAACAGCTCGACACTGAACTGGCCCAGGCGGCGGAGCGTCTGCAGGCGGCCGAGGCCGCCGCCGAAGCTACCAGCCGCGCCCAGAGTGAGGCCGTGGCCGCGCGGCGCGCCACGGCCCAGGAAGCCGAGCGTGCCCGCGAAGCGCATGCCCGCGCCCAGTCCGCCGAGCAGAAGGCCCAGCGCGCCTTTGACGAGCAGACCGCCAAGCGCCAGCGCGTGGTCGAACAGCGTGAGGAAGTGCGCAAGGAGCACGTCGAGCGCCGTACGGATGTGGAATCCTTGCGCGCAACCCTGGCCGACCTCGAAAGCCGCGCCCAGACGCTTGCCGGCGAGCGTGAATCCCTGGCGCAGGCCGAACGCGAGGCGCGCCAGCAGCGCGACCATGCGCGGAATACCGTGTCCGAGGCCCAGCGCGCGGAGTCCGATTTGCAGGCGCGGCTTGCGGCCGCCCGCAGCGAGAACGCGTCGGCCGCCAAGCGCGCCGAGGAATTCGCCACCCGTGCGGGCCAGTTGGCCGAAACCCTCGCGGCCCGCAAGCAACAGCCCGAGCAGGACCAGGCCGTCAAGGAAGCCGAGACCGTGCTCGCCACCACCGACGCCCGCCAGAAACAGACCCGCGAAGCCCTGGCCGAGGCGCGGCGTGCGCAGGAGACTTGCGAGCAGACCCTGGCCACCGCCCGCCAGGAAGAACAAAAGGCGCAGGCCGCCGCCGACGAGGCTCAGGCCGCGCAGCAGGAAGCCCAGCTCAACTACCGCAGCCTGGACGCCCAGCGCCAGACGCTGGCCGCGCGCTTCGAGGAATTCGGCGTCACCCGCAGTCAGGTAGCGGAAACGCTGGAGGAGGGCGCGGAAACCGCGGCTTGGCAGGAGCGCTTGGAAAAGCTGCAGCGCCGCATCGAGCGCCTGGGTGCGATCAATCTCGCCGCCATCGACGAACTCACCGAAACCCGCGCGCGCGCCGAGGAACTGGCGACCCAGCACAAGGACATTTCCGACGCGCTGGAAACGCTGGAAGAAGCCATCCGCAAAATCGACCGCGAAACGCGCTCACGCTTCCGCGAGACCTTCGATCAGGTCAACGAGCGCTTCGCCGCGCGTTTCCCGCGCCTGTTCGGCGGTGGTGAAGCCGCCCTCGAACTCACGGACGAGGATCTGCTGCAGGCCGGTGTGCGCGTCATGGCGCGGCCGCCGGGCAAGCGCAACACCTCGATTCATCTGCTGTCGGGTGGCGAAAAGGCCATGACGGCTGTCGCCCTGCTGCTGGCGCTGTTCGAACTCAACCCAGCACCCTTCTGTTTGCTGGACGAAGTCGACGCGCCGCTGGACGACGCCAATGTGTCGCGCTTCTGCGATGTCATCCGCGACATGTCCGACAGCGTCCAATTTGTCATCATTACCCACAACAAGATCACGATGGCGCTGGCTGATCACCTGCACGGCGTGACCATGGCCGAGCCAGGAAGCTCGCGCCTCGTGAGCGTGGATGTACAGGAAGCCGCCAGCCTGGCCGGAGAAGCCGCTTGACTGCACTGCAACTGTCTCTACTCATCCTGGCGCTGGTCGTCATCGCGGCGGTCGGCTTTGTCAGCTACCGGCGCAGCGAAGCGCCGCGCAGCGCCCATCGCAAGGCGCCGCGGGTCGACGGCCGCGAGGAGCAGCTGGATCTGCTCGGCGAAGGCAGCGCCGCCGGCCGTTTTGACGAATTCGGCGTTGGTGAACCGCGCCGCGCCGGTGGTTATTCCAGCAGCCCCCAGCCGACACCCAGCGCCGCCGCGCCGGAACAGCAGCGCCAGGCCGGTGCTGCAGCTGCCTCCCCGGCATCGCAGGAGGAGGAGAAGATCGTCTCCCTGTTCGTGCTGCAGCGCGAAGGCCAGCCTATAGCCGGCACCACCATCCACCGCCAGTTGCACGCGCTGGGCCTGGAGCCGGGCGACCGCCTGACCTATGAGCGGCGTGTCGGCGGCGTCACCTGGTTCCACGTCGCCAATATGCGCAAACCCGGCGTACTGGACCCCGGTGAAGCGGACCAGTTTGAAACCCCCGGCCTCAGCCTGTTCGCGCTGCTCAATTCGGCCGATGACCCGGTCGTCGCTTTCGATGATTTGGTCGAAACCGCGCAGCGGCTGGCGCACAGCCTGGACGCCGTGGTGTTGGATGGCGAGCGCCGACCGCTGGAAGCCAACGGCATCACCGAGCTGCGCGAGGACGTCCGCGACTGGCACGCCAAGCGGGCATGAGCGCATCGCCCGCGGAACGCGCAGAACAACTGCGCGAAACCATCCGCGCGCACGACTGGCGCTACTACCAGGACGACGCGCCCACCATCAGCGATGCCGAATACGACCGGCTGTTCCGCGAACTGGTGCAGCTCGAAGAAGCCCACCCCGAACTGCAGACGCCGGATTCCCCGACCCAGCGCGTGGGCGCGCCGGCCTCGGATGCCTTCACCCCGGTCAACTTCGCCGTGCCGATGCTGTCGCTGGGCAACGCCTTCGACGCCAATGAGGCGCGCGAATTCGACCGTCGCCTGTGCGATGTGCTGGGGGTATCCCAATGCGATTACGTCGCCGAGCCCAAGTTCGACGGGGCGG
Organism: Algiphilus sp.; assembly: GCA_022763315.1. Classification (GTDB taxonomy): domain Bacteria; phylum Pseudomonadota; class Gammaproteobacteria; order Nevskiales; family Nevskiaceae; genus Algiphilus. Next base: position 1,639 of record JALEHA010000054.1, on the reverse strand, counting down.
CGGTGTCGCTGCTCTACGAAAACGGCACCTTCGCGCGCGGCGCCACGCGCGGCGACGGCCGCACCGGTGAAGACATCACCGCCAATCTGCGCACCGTGCAGGACTTGCCGCTGCAGCTGAAAGGCGAGGCGCCGGCGCGCATTGAGATCCGCGGCGAAGTCGTCATGCCCAAGAGCGCCTTCGAGCGCATGAACAACGACCTCGCCAAGCGCGGCGAAAAGCGCTTCGTCAATCCGCGCAACGCCGCCGCCGGCAGCCTGCGCCAGGTCGACCCCAAGATCACGGCCAAGCGCCCGCTGTCTTTCATGGCCTACGCCGTGGGCGCGGGTGAAGAGCAGCTATCGGTCAAGACGCAGCGCGAACTGCTCGACCAGCTCCAGGCCTGGGGCTTCCAGGTCAGCCCGCACGCGGTGCTGGCGCACGGTATCGACGCATGCCTGGCGCACTACGACCAGCTCATGGACGCGCGCGCTGAGATGGAAGTCGAGATCGATGGCGTCGTCTACAAGCTCAATGCGCTCGCCGCGCGCGAGGAAGCCGGCCATCTCGCCCGCACGCCGCGTTGGGCCATCGCCCACAAATTCCCGGCCGAGGAAGTCGAGACCGTCCTCCAGGATGTCGAATACCAGGTCGGCCGTACCGGCGCCGTCACCCCCGTGGCCCGCCTGCAACCCGTCTTCGTGGGCGGGGCGACCGTCTCCAACGCCACCCTGCACAACGCCGACGAGCTCGAACGCAAGGACATCCACATCGGCGACGCCGTCATCGTGCGTCGGGCAGGGGACGTCATCCCCGAAGTCGTGCGCGCCATTCCGGAAAAGCGCCCCAATGGCGCACAGAAGCCGGAGATGCCCAGCGACTGCCCCGTCTGCGGCGCCCATGTCGCCCGCCCGGAAGGCGAGGTCGTCGCCCGCTGCACCAACGGACTGGCATGCCCCGCCCAGCGCCACGCCGCCCTGGCGCACTTCGTCTCCCGCCGCGCCATGGACATCGACGGCCTGGGCGACAAGATGCTCACCCAGCTCCTGGCCCGCGACCTCATCCACACGCCAGCAGACATCTACCAGCTCAAGGCCGAAACCCTGCGCGGCCTGGAACGCATGGGCGCCAAGTCCGTCGACAACCTGCTCAAGGCCATCGAGGCCAGCAAGGGCACCACGCTGGCACGATTCATCTTCGCCCTCGGCATCCCCGATGTGGGCGAAACCACCGCCCAGGCCCTGGCTGAACACTTCGGCGACATCCAGAGCCTGCGCGAGGCCGCGCTGGCGGACGACGACACCCGCGACATCAGCCCTGCCACCAAGCGTTTCCCGCAACTCACCGCCGTGGCCGACGTCGGCCCCGTCGTCGCCAGCGAAATCTGCGACTTCTTCAAAGAGCCGCACAACCAGCAGGTCGTCGGCGAACTCCTCAACGCCGGTATCCACTGGCCCGAACCCAAGCAACCCCAAGGCGAAGCCCTGGCCGGCCTGCGCTTCGTCATCACCGGCACGCTCCCCGACGTCAGCCGCGACCAGGCCGCAGAAATCATCAAGGGGCAGGGCGGTCAGGTCTCCAGCTCGGTATCCAAGAACACCGATTACCTACTCGCGGGCGAGAACGCCGGCAGCAAGCTGGAGAAGGCGAGGAGCCTGGG
>JALEHA010000273.1 GCA_022763315.1 Algiphilus sp. | reverse complement strand
CTAACAGGCGGATGAATACAGCAGCTACGCCAAGTGAACAAACCACGCCATGCTTGCTGGCAGACCGACTAGCCTGAGATCTTCAAAAAACTGATCGCAATTACTTGGCACCTGGCAACTATTTGAGCGTGGTTCCAGCACTAGTTATTTATATTTCATATAAAGGCGGTCCTCTCATGCGGTGCCCTAAGCATTCTGTAAGAGCTGGCTCTAGGGTCTTGTAAAAAATGTCCGCTTCGTCTTTGCCCTCTCTCGCAAGTGCCGTCATGGTTAATAGATTTGCGAAAGAGGCCGCCAACTGATCAAAGTGCCCGAATGACCTTCGGGTCATTCTCTCCGCCGCCCTTGTAATAATAGGACTGTGGGTGGGGCTGTATTCTTCTGTGCCAGGGTTTTTCCTTCTGCCGCTCCATTGCCTTCTTTTCATAGTTCTTCTTGAAGGCTTCTTTCTGCCCGTGCAGGTCCCTGTACTGGGTGAAATATTCTCTGGCTGCCTCCAGGAGGTGTTTCTTGCCCTCAAGCGAAGCGCCGGAGTAGAGGCGCGCAAATGCGCCATACCGATCGTCGGATGCGTAGTGGATGCGGTCGACGGATTCGCCCTTCTTCAAGAGATCCCGCTTGATCGAACCGAACTCGTCCGCGCCGAACTTCGTTGCCGAGAAGATCGACTTCACTCCGGAGTCGATCACCTCGCTCCTGTCCTTTGCCCAATAGAAATCCCGGATCGTTTCGTTGCAGAAGCTGAGCGGGTCCCGCAGAGGTCCGTGCCTCGGAGCGGATCTCCAGGAAGGTGCAAAATCCACGATTGCGTTTAACTTGTTGCGACACAGCCAAACAGCAGGTGTCGTATATATGCTCGCCTGAGTGATCTCGCTGGAGCGATTGATCGCGGAGCTAAAATCCCCGCTTTGCAGTGATCCCCACATCTGGGGAAGCACGTCGTGATCGCATACCTCGAAGAGGGGTGGGTACTCGTATTCATGGTCATTCGGCAGGCGCGCCAGCCCCAGCGACGGCAGCGTCGTGGTCGAAAACTGTCAACGCCGACTGAAAACTGACCCGCTTTCCGGGTAGGTCGCCGAAGTAAAACTGACCCGAGGCCACGGTCATTCGCTGGTTGTGGCGGCAGGCCGTTGGACGTGTCCGGCCTTGCGCTTGTCTTTGAGGCGGTAGCTCTCGCCGCTGATCTGGACGATGTGGCTGTGATGCAGGAGCCGATCGAGCAGTGCGGCGGTGAGCGTGCTGTCGTCGGCCAGGGCCGTAGACCACTGGGCAAAAGGCAGATTGCTGGTCAGCGCGATAGCGCCGCGCTCGTAGCGCCGCGCCACGACCTGGAAGAAGAGATTGGCTTCCTCGCGGCCGAAGGGCAGATAGCCCAGCTCGTCGATGACCAGCAGCCTTGGACCGGCCACGACGCGGTTGAAGTAGCTCTTCAGCCGCCCCTGGCTTTTGGCCGTGGCGAGCTGCAGCATGAGATCGGCAGCGGTGATGAAGCGCGTCTTGATGCCGGCCTGGATGGCCTGATAAGCCAGCGCGCAGGCGATATGCGTCTTGCCGACCCCGCTGGGGCCAAGTAGCACGACATTCTCGGCGCGCTCGACAAAGGCCAGTCCGCCGAGCTGCTGGATCTGGGCACGGGGCGCGCCCGAGGCGAAGCGGAAGTCGTAGTCGTCCAGCGTCTTGACGGCCGGCAGGCTGGCCAGCCGCAGAAGCGTCTGGCACTTGCGCTGCTGCCGGGCGTCCTGCTCGGCCTTGAGCACGGCTTCGAGGAAATCGCTGTGGCTGCCCTCGGTGCGGGCGGTGTGGTCGGCCAACGCCGGATACTCGGCAGCCACGGCGTCGAGTTGGAGCTGTTGGCAGAGGCGCTGAATGCGCTCAGTCTGGAGATTCACGGGCGCAGCTCCAGCAGATCCTGATAGACCGACAGCGGATGCTGGAAGCTGTCGACGGGCACCGGCCGCGCAACGGCCGGTGCATGACTCGGTGTCTCGTCCAACATGGACGGCAGCGCCTGGAGGTGATGCTGCTCCTCGTCGAGGCGTACCGCCGGCTTGACGCCGGTGGTGCCGTGCGCGCGCTGATCGGCGACCTCGACAAGCCAGCGACCAACATGGGCGTTGGCGGCCGTGACATCGAGCTGCAGCCCGGCCGTCTTGAGGCTGGCGGCGAGCGGCGTGACAAAGGATTCCTTGAGATAGCGGTTGAAGCGCTCGACCTTGCCCTTGGTCTTGGCCCGGTACGGACGGCACAGCCTCGGTTGAAAGCCGTAGTCAGAAGCCATTGCCAACAGATCCGGGTGCCAGCGATGCAGGCCCTGGCCGTAGGCATCACGCTCGATGACCACCGATTTGGCGTTGTCGAAGAGCACCTGCTTCGGCACGCCACCGAAATGCACGAAGGCGGCCTTAAGGCCGCCCATCCAGCTGGCGGCATCCTCGCGGTCGCAGAAGCGCACGGCACTGGACCGCGAATAGCCCAGCGTGCCGACGAAAGCCAGCAACCGATGTCGGCCACGCCGGATCGTGGTGAAATCCACCTGCATCTGCTCACCGGGGGCCGTTTCGAAACGCACCAACGGCTCGGCTTCCTGCTGCTTGAGCGGCGCCAGAAAAGCTTTCAACTGACTGATGCCACCGTCATAGCCCTGCTCCCGGATCTCGCGCAGCAACACCGTCGCGGGAATCCAGTGTGGCCGTGCGGCCTCAACCCGCGCCAGCAGATAGGCCTTGTACGGATCCAATTTCATCGGGCGCGGTGCCCGCGCCTTGTAGCGCGCGGCCTCCGCATCCCGCAGGTACCGCCGCACTGTGTTGCGCGAGCACCCCATCTGCCGCGCGATCTCTCGAATGCTCGTCTGCTGACGAGCCAGCACTCTGATCTCCACTGCTTGCTCCAGGGTCAACATGGGCGGCCAAAAGGCCGCCATCCTCGCCCAGGTGGGTCAGATTTACCTCGACGCGGTGGGTCAGTTTTGCATCGGCGCTAACAGAAAACAAACCGCCCAGTGCCTGCACCACCTGTCTTCGCCGCATTTCTGGAGGTTTTCCGAAAGGTCCTCGGTGAGCGTACTAGCGGCGAATAACGGGTTCAAGCCACCGGCTCGTACGGCGTGGCGGGATGCATGGAATGCGGGCGCGCGTCGCTCGAAGGATTCCTGTCGAAACCCACCAAGTTGGCGGCTGATAAGCCGAGCGCGCTGATAGGAATTCAGTGACGGGGGAGGTGGGCGAGGCGGTGCGCCTGCAGCAGTATGACCGGCAAGGCCGATAACGTTCGCGTCCGCCCATTGCTTGGATGTGCGATGGGCACATCGCCTTGGATGCCCCCGGTCCGCTGGTCAAGACGCCGGCGCGACAGAATGACTCCGAGACGGTTCATTCCTTGGTGCGGGTTGCAGGGACGAACCTAGTCTGCTTGGCGGATCAGGGATTCGGCTGCGGGTAGGATCATGGCACGTGGGGCGCTTGTCACTATCGGGGTCCGTTGCGATCCCCAATTACGATGGTGCGGCTGCCTTAAACGTGGCTAATGAGAGCCTGGGTTGTCGCAATCTCTGCGATGCCTTACCTCAGGGTTTACTCGCTTTCGCGCTGCGCTCTATGCCCGCAGTGCAGCAGACCAATGCATAGAACAGGCCGGTGCGCCAACCGTAGGCGGCTTTCAACATCGCATTCGGATTGCGGACCCTCAGCCTGGCTTGCTCGCTGGGTGTAGGCAGGACGCGAATGTTCAGCTGGTCGACTTCTGCGTTGCTTCTGCGCGTTCGTGGACGGTCTGCAACGGTGACTTGCTTCCCGTTCAGGTTCAGCATCTGCGCGGCCCGCTTGGCCGCCACTTTCGAGGTCTCGTTGTGCCCTATGGTCTGAACCTCCACTGCCAGTCGTGCGCGGCCGACGCCGGCAGCCTGGAGCACGCGCTCGAAGCTGGCGATCTGTGCAGGCGTTCTGAGAGCCAAGTAGCTCGATGACCGACTGGAGGCATTGAAGACCACGATGGCGTCCTCCAGCAGCTGTGCGTCGGGCAGCATGGCCTCGACGAGCCGGGCGTAGACGGCTTCGGCTTCCCTCCGCTCCTTGATCGGCTTCGGAATGGCTCTCGCCAAGCCGGCCGTTTCGGGGAGCTGGCGGTGGTCAATGCCGGCGTTGGCTTCGCTGTCCCGCTTGCGCGTTGCGCGGCTCCGGCGTCGCGTGGGGTCTCGATACGCGGTCGTTGTCTCCCCCGCGAATCGTCGGGCAGCTCGAAGGATCGGTTGCGCCAGGCCCATCGGGATGTTCGCTGCTTCGGCACGCTGCTCCAGACTTTCCTTCAATCCGGCACGGCGTAGCAGGCGGTACAGCGAAAACAGGGGTGGATAGTCCTCTGTAGCGCTTCCAGCGTCGCGAAGCGGCTGCTCAGTGAGAGGCCGAAGTTCTGACAGGGGCAGGAATAGCCGCTTCCTGCGCGCCTTCTCGATCAGTGCACGGTGCGCAGCCTGAAGGGGGGCGACTTCCTCGCCGGGCGCGAATGGCTCCTTCGTCCCGCCCTCGCTGATCGTTTGTTTCTTACGGTGCCTCGCGACTCGTTGGGCGCCATCGCTTTTACCCATTATGTGCTCGACTTGGCGCGCTGTCAGAGAGGGCGCTTCCCGACCCAGATGGCGCTCCAGGAGTAGATCCAGGGTATGGCAGTACGTGCCCACCGTTTCCTGCGGATCGATGTGACCCACCAATGCGGCAATCTGGTACATCGTGGCTCTCGGCAGGGTCTCGCTGAGCATGAGGCTTTGAATCAGCTTCCTTCCGTCCAGCTTCTCCGGTGGAACCAGGCCAGCTAACTCCTCTTGGCCCAGAGGGGTTGCATCCGCCGGCCAAAGCATCCTCGCCGTATGCAGTGAAACGAAGCTGTGGCGCAGATGGTGGAAGTCGAGCGTCTCGTCTCCGGTCACGTCGCGAACGAGCTTGGATACTTCGGCGAAGCCATCGCTGTCAGCCAACTTGGCGGTCGCCCCCGGCGCTGGCGCGAATAGGCGTTCCGTACCGGTTCGGGTATCACCTACTTCACTGGCACGCAGCTTCGCCCAGTCGAGCAGCAGGTCGAGCTCTTCCCGCGTAAGAAGGTGCGCGAGGGGCAACCTGCGATTGGATGCTCGCCGCTTGATGGAACCCCGCTGCACGGCGTGAATCCACAGTTGCGGGCGCAAGGACTGGCTGGTGTTCGCGTGCCAGGGGAAGCCTTGCAGGCAATTGAGCTGGCGCGCTGCGATTTCATCCCGCCTCAGACCGAGTCGATATCCCAGGATGAGCAAAAGATGAAGAAGCTTCCTTCGGCGGTCGCCGTGTCCCGACGCGTCGATCGAGCGACGCACGGCCGCAAATTCTGCTTCGCTCACGAAATTGGCGTTGGGTTTCTGCTTGGTGTGGGTGCTGTAACCGCGCCACTTGATAGGCGATGTTCCCAATCGCCTTGTCAGGAAGACGTGGAATTCGGCAATGCGTTGCGAGGCGTATTGCCGTGCCTGGTTGCTCTTGATGCTCTCCACGGCCTCGTCGTACGCGGCAATCAATGCCTCGCACCCATCTTCTCCTCGCAACTGATCTGAATTCAGGTGCGCTCCGGACAACAATAGCGGCGAAGCAACCGCGCGCAGGTACTGATAGGCGCTGGAAACCCGGAGCGGGCCATTTCCGATGTCCCTCGCTGTAAGGCACCAGAGCGCCCACTCGGCGAGGTGTCGCAGCAAGGATTCCTGCTCTGCGTCAAGTTGTGGCACCAGCGCCTCGAGCTCGCCTCTTGCTCGTGGTCGGTCGACGTATCCCTGGGGTCCCCGGAGGCAGCGAAGGATTCGCTTGGAGATGGCCTGTTGATCGGCATTGCGAACCAGGAAATCGCCAGGACGGCTCGTGTTGTCCGGTTCGTTCCTCGTCCGCCGCCTCTTGGAAGCCTCGGCAGGCGTGGTGTCGGTGTTCAGGGCCTTCCCTGAAATGACGCGCGCCCAGGATGGAGCGCTCATCGAACAGCCAGCGCTCGGGTCCGACGCGAAGTCAGCCAGGAGCCTCGGGATGCGCGTATACAGGGAAGTGCGTCCGCCCTGCAGGAGCAACGCGACTGGCGAAGAAGTCTCGACCGGAAGATGCTCGGCGCGGTCGAAACGGACGTGCGCCAGCTTGCTCTTTCCGCGTTCTTTCGCGATATCGACGGGCTCGTCGTAATGCACACCCAGCTCTGCGAAATACGTCTTCAGGATCGCGTCGAGCGACATGCCGTTCTCGGCAGGCCAATGGAGGCCATCCAATCGCCAGCGCAACAGCAGGGAAGCTGTTAGCGGCGTCGGGAACCAGCGCCGGATCCATGTCGGTGCACCGAAGAGGTCATCTGGTTTGCCGGGTGAATGCGCAAAGTCGATCCAGATCCGTCCACCGCACTCGTAGAGGCCATCTGCAAGGGCGGCGGGTAATGCTTCTGCAAAGGAGCGCGCGACAAGGCCGCTATCAAGAATCGCTGAGGTGAGGAGTTGGCCGGCCCGCAGTCGGCAGTGTCGTTTTACCGATTTAGTGTCCTCGGCGTCGGGGCGAGCGGCGAGCAGCTGGGTGTGCGCCAGATGCCTGCGATGTATCTCGCTGACGATTCGGTTACTAGCGATGCGGGGTGGGCGGAAGGGCGATGGATCGCGTGGTAGGCGGACGACCTGGGGTGGAAGCGTGTCCACCTTCCATAATTCGTGTTTCTCGCCGTGCTGCAGGATCTGCGTTGTGACGACGTTCAGATGTCTGCGCTCCCACGGTATGTCGTATCGTGGAAGCACCTTCTGCAGCGCGTCGAAGCGCATGAGAGGTGGTGACTCTCCGTCGCTCGAAAGCGTCTTGGCGTGGCGCCAGATGCAGCTTCGGACGACCTCGAGTATTTCTCTCTTGCGTCTTTCTCGCGCAACTGCCGCCTTTTCCCGGTTCTTCGCCCGGGTGCGAATGCCACTGGTGCCGCCGGTGGGGGGCGCCGGCAACAGGAGGCGCCTTCGGCCTTTCCTGTGCTTGCGCGGGGAAGGAAGGCCGGGCACAACGTGCCAGCCTAGCCGCTCAAGGTGTACGCCAATGCGCGGGCTCACGATCGTCTTGAGGTCCCTCGGCGAGAAACACGAGTAAGAACCGTATGCAGCCTCTCCGAAGGCGCCATGGCCGAGCAATGCGTCGATAAGCTGGCCCGAGGTGCGTCGTTCAGCCAACTCCGTACGCAGATAGTGGCGCTGAACGTTGCCGCGGAAAGGGTAGGCTGCGCCACGGATCTCTGTCAGGAGTGCTGGCGTGACGAGCGATGCCTTGCCGTCAACAATGAAGAACAACCAGCTCGGCGCGGATCGGACCAATGGCTCGAATGCTTTGTGTGCGGCGAGCTGTCCCCTGTGGATGGCGTACGCCTGCAGCTGCTTCCGAGCCACGTCGGGCAGCCAGGCGATGCGCGTCTCGGCGTAGCGGTCCCCATCCTTGTCGGAAAGGGCGATCAAGCCATCCTCCAGGTCGGTCAGTGCGATATCGATCGGATCCTGAACGGCGCGAGCGCCTGTGGCCCACTGAACCATGGTGACCGTATAGGCCACGAGCTGATTGTGGATCTCGACCAGTTGGCTAACCGTCGGGCGCCCCTTGCCGAGCCGCGGTACCTGGTCGGCCAGCGCCGCAATTGCCTTCCGGACCTCGCCTTGTTCGGGATAACCGTGGCTCCCCAGACGTTCCCACGGGGGCGGGGTAGTCAGCTCGCGGCGGCCTATTACGATTTGGCCGCGGGTGAGAGACCGCTGAAGCTGGTTGATGGCGTCTACATAGGCGAGCACGACGTCGTCATGGGGTGGCGCGTAGTAGTAGAGGCGGGCCGAGCAATGGTCGCCAAGGCCGTCGAGTGCGCACATGGTGGCCGCGGCTGCATCACCTGATAGATCGGCGACGAAACGGCGCAGGAAGGCGGCGATCCGGGTAAGTGTAAGCCGTGATTGGTGCTTCGAATTGAGCGCATTCAGTGCGGGCTGCGCCACGCTCCGCCACTGTTGCGCGCTGCCGGCAAAGGCGTGCCCACCGGGCTGCTCTCGAGCGCGTGCCATCACGCTGTCGAGCCCCGGAAATGTCTCGATGATCGGCCAGATCTGCCAATCGCCGACGGGCTCGTAGAGCTGTGATTCCGATGCGGCCGGGATGAAGGCATCGGGCAATCGAGGTCGGCGAACGGTGAGATAGCGTCCTTGCAGCACGAGCCAGGGGATGCCGGGCTCGGAGGCTTCAATTTCGGTTTCGGTCGCCGCGATCCTGGTGGTCAGAAGTGTGTCGGTTGAAGCGCCGAAGAGAAGGCTCATGGCCACCAACTCCTTGACTTCCCGCTCCTGGGCCGCGGCTAGCCCCTTCCTGCCTGAAGGAGAACGCAACCATTCGAACAGAACCTGCAAGTCATGCAGCTGGAGGCGGTCACTGGCTGCTGGTAGATGCTGGTTGCGAGTGGTTATTGAGCGGCTGAGGTAGGCCGCCCGCAGGTATCGCTGTTTCGGCGACTCGCCGCGGCTATCGCGGCGGCGATCGAGCGTAACGCTTCCTTGGCGGTTGCCTGCGGCTTCCCCGGTTGGAGCAGCTCCCGCGGCTTTTCGTGCTTCGATGAGCATGGCGTCGCGGCGGTCGACGAGGAGTTCTGCGTCGATCTGCGTGTCGTCATCAGGGTCTGTGCGTCTAGTCTGTCGATCGTGCGGTGCGCCGCGTCGGCGGCTCGCCGGGAGTTTCGTCTCGCATGCGTATTCGATAAGCCGAGCGATTGCATCGAGATGCCTCGGCACCTCTGCATCGATGGGGTGGGCGAGTCTGTAGGCCTGTGCCTGTTCGCGCAGCCTCTCGCCGAACGTGCGCAGACTCTGCGTCTGCTCAGCGGATTGATCAATTCGCTCTCTCAGCTTCTCGTTGCGTGCGGCTCGGCGGCAGGCGAGTCCGGCCATTCTGCGACTGTCGAGGAAGGCCTCGTTGGCAGCCATTTCTGGTCGTATTGCTAGAGACGCTACTAAAGCGACCTGCGCCATGCGATAGCCATGATCGGAATCGCAATGCGGTGCAGGCGTTCCAAGTGCAGCGTACTCGGGGTATGTGGATTTATAGCCCTGATATGTCGGTGAAGCGGTGGCGGGTCCTAGAGCTTCTTCGTTGGCGACCGCTGCGCGCAGGGTGCGTAGTTGGCGCGTCAGCCCGTCGGGCACCTCCTCCAATGTCTCCGACAGCTCTGCGAGCTCGGCGAGCCCTTGCAGGACGTGGCTCACATGCTTTCGGTCAGGCGGTGCGGGAATGGGTAGGGCCTGCTCCATGGGGCTGCCCAACTTATTCGGCCGCGCGCGGGGGGCTGTCTCCGCCCCTGGAGAGCCAACAAAGCGTGCATATGTTCATGCGAGAGATTTTTAAAAATGTATGTCAAGCGTTACATATAGACCGAAAAGGACCTCTATGTCTAGAACGCTATCCGGCTCTGCCATCGATCTAATGTATGTAATTCATACATTTATGTTGCATTCTGTCGCATAGTGTGGGATAACAATACACAGCGTGCATGCCCTCCGAAGCCGAAGGTCGCAGGTTCAAATCCTGCCAGGCGCGCCAACTTCTTGCTGCATCGTGCGCAGGACTTTCATCTGCGACCGGGGTCGCAGATGCCACGGGTCATTCTCCATAGCCCAAGCTTCGGTCGAGTCTGAAGCCCATCTCCGCGGCCTCTGGTCATAGACCGCCGCGCCGTTGCACCTCCTGACCGCTGGCTCCGCCACACCCTCCTGCCCGCCCCCCTTCCCCTGCGCGCGGGTTGCTTCAGCAGATAAGGAGACGGCGTGCGATCAGCAATGTCGTGCGCTCCCCTTCGCGATACCCCCTACCGCGCGCGCCCGATTTCCCTACACGGAAAGCTTCTGATTTCCCTACATCTCTTGTCGCTCTAGCGCCATCGTGCTGAACGTGGCCCGCACCAACAATAGAGCGCGTTGCTCAAGGCCACCAGAGAATAAAGAGAAATCATGAAATACCTCATCACAAAGCGCGTTGCTTCGACCCTGACCGTGGTTCTGTTCGGCACCGTCCTCACTGCTTGCGGCGGCGGTGGCGGTGATGGCGCTGTCCTTCCTGCCGAGGCTGATGCGCGCGAACTGGCGTGTACCGAGACTGCGGCTCCCGGCACCACCGCAGCGCCGATTCGTGACGGATTGTTGTGCACGCTGCTGAGTGGACTGGTGTGCGAGGTGGGCGATGCTTCCTTGGCCGTGGATAACAACCGCGACACCTTCACCCAGGTCACCTACCGTCTCGGCCTGCTCGATGAGGTGCTCGGCGGTGCGGCCGGTATTCGCGCAACGCTCCCGGGACCGATTCCCGCGGGTCGTCTCGCCGCCGTGGACATCGCCCTTGGCACGGGCGTGCTCGATCTCGCTTTGGGCCGGACAGTGACCCTGTCGACCTTTCGCAATGGCGTGAAGCAGGAGGAGCGCGGCACAGGGACTCTGCTGGCGCTCGATCTTCTGGGCCGTAGTGTGATCGGAGACCCCTCACGCGGATTGGTGGGCTTCGTCAACACGCTGCCCTACGACGAATTGCAGGTCACGGTGAGTGCCAATCTGCTGTCCCTGGATCTCTCCCAGGGCGCGCGCATCTACGATGTCTGCGTGTCCGGCCGACCGAAAGACGACGCCTTCAGAACCGATTTCCGGTAGGACGGCGACAGCGCCATTGCGCGATGGGCGGCGATCTCGCCGCCCATCCTGCGTGCTTTCCGTTCCATCGCCCTGGATGGGACGCGTCTTCCTTTCGTTTCTGTGAGGGCGCAGTGGTCGTACGCCTGCATCACGGTCTTGACCCTGCAGTGTGCTCCAGGGGTAGCGTTGGGGCTTTGTCAGGGAGACAACCATGGATTATGTCGCGGGTGTATTGGTCGCTTCGGCTTTCATCACGCTATGCCACAGCTTAGGGCTGGACCGCGAGCGCAGCTTCTACCCCTTGGTGATGATCGTGATTGCGCTCGCCTATGTTCTGCTGGCAGCGAGTGACGATGCCTTCGTCATCGCCGGAGTGGAAACCGCGCTGGCGTTGGTCTTCGTGGTCGCAGCCGTGGTCGGGTACCGCAGCAATCTCTGGATCGTGGTGGCAGCGCTGATCGGACACGTCGGATTCGATCTCGCGCATGCCGCGCTCTGGCCGACACCGGTCGTGCCGACGTGGTACGCAGGCTTCTGCCTGGCTGCGGACGGTCTGCTCGCTGTGCACCTGTCCTTCCTGCTTTTGAGTGGGCGGCTGCAGGCTGTGGCGGCTTCTGGGCGCGTCGCAGGGGAGCCGCTGGGCCAAGTCAACGCGAGTGATAGCGGTGCTGTTGCAGCATCAGCAGGCGATCCGGGTGAAAGGCGGTGAGCGCGGCCACCATGGTGCCGTTGAGGAAGGCTTCCGGAAACACGAACAGCGGCAGATACCGCAGATAGTCGTGCACCAGCTGGTGGGCGGCATAGACGCCGCCGGACCACAGCAGCAGCGAGATCGTGAGACTGGCTGCCAGCACCGACGCGCCGGCGCCAAAGAAGCCGCTGATGAAAATGAATCCGAAAAAATTGCGCAGCGCCAGACGCCGTTCGAACAGCATGACACCGTGGCTGACCAGCGCGGGTATCAGCACGCAGATCAGCGCATTGGTACCAAAGCTGGTCCACGGTTCCAGGCCCACGAGGGTGGTTACGGCGAGCGCCATCAATCCCGCCAGACTGGCCAGTCCCCAGCCCATCATCAGTGTGAGCAGGGTGATGCCCAAAATGTGGATGGCAAGCCCGGGGGCGATGCCGGCGCGCATCTGCCACAGAAAGCCGAGGGCGACAGCCGCGCCGAACAGCACATGTTGCAGTGCGGCGTCCTCGACCAGCCGACGCCATGGGGCGGCGCGCAGCGCAAAGACCAACAAAACCAGCGCCAGGGCATTGGTGAGATACCACAGACCTGCGGGCAAAAGGTTTTCCGTCATTCCCATGACGGCGCTCCTGGACGGCGTGCGGTAGTCCACGACGGGAAGGACTGAGAGCGTAGCAACCGCGGGAGAAAATGTCCGGCTCTAGGCCGCCTGTTGTCGCAGATAGGCGGTGAAACCCGGACCGGGATGCAATGGGCGGGAGCGTCCCGCCAGGACCGAGGCCATGATCTCGGACCAGCGGTAGGCTTCCAGCGTGTCGGAATCAATCGGCGCAAAGTGCAGATCGCCGCCGATGTGTGGCACCGCTTCGAGACGTGCGAAGCGCCCGCGATCGCCGGTCTTGAGTGCGATGCGCCACCAGTCGCCGGCGCGTAGCTGTCGCCCCAGCCAGTCATCGGCGCGTTCGCGCTGGGGGTCTGATGCCGCAGCGGCTGCTATGTGCGCGGGCGGCTCAGCCGGTGGCGCATCGGTGGCGGGCCTTGTCTCGCTGACGGCGCTGGCCTGCGGCGGTGACGCTGCGCGATCCTGGAAGCGCTGGTCGCCCATGAGTTCGTCCAGCGATACGCTGGCCTCGCAGGCGGCTGCAAAGCGATCGCGAAGACGCACCATGATGCGGTTCAAGGCCATCAGTTTGGCGCCGGCATCGCGCAGCGTATGCGCAGTATGTTCCGCCAGGCCTTCGAAGCGGTCGCGCATGTCGACCGCGCTCAGCGGGTCAAGGCTATCCGCCAACTCGCCGAGCAACTGCAGCGCGCTGTCCATTTGTTTGGACGCAACGCCCTTGCTGACCCAGACCCAGGCCAGGTAGGGGATCATGACTGTACGCAGCCAGGCATCGCCGCCGCGTACCAGGCGGCGGGCGTTGACCGCCGTATCGACGTGTTCACTGGCGTAACCGCGCGCCTCCTCCAGCCGCTGTTCCGAGCGCAGGCGGCGCGTTTCCGCCAGCGAGGCCTGCACCTGCTCGGCCTGCGGCAGGCGTTCGCGTTGCGCCTCCAAATTGCGCGGAAGTTGGGCGCCATCCGCGAGGCGGGAAAAAACCTCGTGCAGTTCGGAGACGATGGCGGCGGTCTCGCCGTCCGTGCCGTGCTCAATGGTGGTCCCGGTGGCAAGCAGTTGATCGAGCAGCTCGCGGATGCGGTGGTGCGGATCCGTCAGGATTTCCGGCTGCGCGGCACTCAGCCGCATCAGAGGCATCACCATTGGCTGCAACAGGGATTGCGCCTGTTCGGCATTGCCGGCAATACCGGCATAGCCGCTGAGCAGCTGGTCAACGCGCTGCAGATGGGAATGCGCGAAGCGCTGCGCCATCTGCAAGCGATCCGCCACCATGGAGGCGTCTTGGTTGGGTCCACCCGCATCCGGATGGGTGCCCGCCGGCGTGTAGCCCGCCGGGTTGGTCATGCTGCCGGCTGCGGGGGGCACACCGTAGGCGCCGGGCGCACCAGTGTGCCCGGCGGCCGGTCCCCAGCCGGCCAGCAGTTGTGCCAACGCGCCGCTGAGCTGCGCCGGGTCGTCGAGAAAATGTCCGGCCTCGGCGCCGACGGAATCGTGGTCCCGATGCGCTGCAATACCGTCGCCTTCCGCGCCTTGTCGCGCTGTAGATTGGGTGCGCCCGGCCTGCGCTGGAGCCGCTCGATGCGGAGCGATGCCGGCAGCGCTCAGATCCTGTTCGATGAGGGAATAGCCTGCAGTCAGCGCCGGCGTCGCGCAGCGCTCAAAGAGCTTGAACAGGATGATCTGCATGCCGGCATCGAGCTCGAGTGTGGCGGCCGCGTCGCGGAAGGTGGCAGCCACGTGCTGCGTCGAAATCCGCCAGGCCAAGCCGGCACTGCGAGGATGCTTCTCGGCATCGATGCCCGATTCGCGGTCCAGCGTCTGCAGGCGTTGGATGAGGTCGCTGCGCAGCGCCTCGGAATGGTTGGTCACCGTGGTGACAAAATTCTGCACGGCGCACTCGAGTTCCTGCTGTTCATCGGACTTGAGCTCGAGTGTGAGTTCCGGCAGAGCGTCGTCGTCGCGTTCCGCCGGATCGCTGCCTTGATCGAATTGTTCGAGAAAGGTTTCGACAAAGCGCTCGCGACGCAGGCGCAGCATGCGCATCAAATCGATGCAATCCTGCGTGGTCTTATTCTTCAGGCTCTGCGTGTAGGCCCAGTCGAACAGGACATCGTCGGCGGCGCGCAGCGCGCTCTCGACTGCTTCACGCAGTTGATCCCGGAAGCGCGCAACGATCGAGCTGCGCAGGGCCTCGAAATCTTTGTTCGTTTTCGAGTCTTCGGTCATGACCAGGCGTTGGGCGCGCGGCGAAAGTGCGCGTGACATGCACACGGGAGCGTGCATTCATACGCCATTTCCGTGGCCGGCGCGTGACCGGGCCGCCCCAATGGTCCCGGTCTCCGGCTGAGCGGCGCGTTACGAGACGGAGGTTGTCGCCGTTCATCGAGCGCAACGGGGCGACGCCCAACTCGCTGCCGAATGGACTGCATGGAATGGTCGTTCTTTTGTGTGTGCCGCCGGCATCTTGTTGCTTCACAGCGCGTCATGCAAGACCGCAACGAGCTGATCGATATCGCGGGTCTGGGTATGCAGATGCGGGGCAATGCGCAATCCCGAACCGCGGCGCGCGCAGACAATGCCCGCATCGGCGAAGGCCCGCTGTACGGCATCCAGACGGTCGTCCGGAAGGCGCAGTGCGGTGAAGTGCGCTGCGTGATCGGGGGTGATGAGTGCGGACAACCCGCGCGCCGCCAGCGTCTGGTCAAGGTGCTGCGTCAATGCCTGGAGACTGCGCGTCACCCCGTCTACCTCCCACTGCGCGAGCTGGTTCATGGCAGCCTCCGCCATCGGGATCGAAACCGGGTGTGCAGTGCCGCCGGCGTCGAAGCGCGCCGCGCCGGGCCGGTAGGGTGGTGGCACGGCACTGTCGCCACCGAACTGGTCACGTTGTTCGCGCGCCAGCCAGGTCTCTTCGATGGGCTGGCCCTCCTCTCTCCAACGCGGCGCGGCCCATAGCCAGCCGAGACCCAGCGCCCCAAGCAGCCACTTGTGGCCGGCGCTGACAACGAAGTCCGGCTGAATGGATGCAAAGTCGAAAGGGAGGGCGCCCAGCGACTGGCTGGCGTCCACCACCAGTGCGGCGCCATTGCGCCGGGCTGCGTCGCCGATGGCAGTGAGGTCCACCGGCGCACCATTGGTCCAATGGCAGGGCACCGCGCTGATGACAGCGGTATCAGCGTCGATATGGCGCAGCAAAGCGGCAGTCCAGCGCTCGCCGTCAGCCGGAGTGACATCCACGCAGTGGGCGCCGGCGGCGTCGGCGGTGCGTTGCCAGATAGTGCGGTTGGAGGGGTACTCGCCGGCCATCAGCAGGATTTTCTGGCCGGCTTCGACACGCAGATTGCGTGCGGCAATGGCTTCGCCGTAGCTGGCCGAGGGGATGAAGGCCAGTGCCTCCGCTGCAGTGCCGAGGGTCGCCGCCGTGCATTGGCGCAGCGATTCAATACGGTCGAGCCACATGTGCATGTCGAAGGCCCAGGGCCGCGCGCTGCCTTCCATGCCCTCGCGGGCGGCGTCATTGACGCGGTGCAGGCGGGGGCCTGCGCCAGCAGCATTCAGGTAGACCACGTCATCAGGGAGGTCGAACAAGGAGCGCGGGACAT
>JALEHA010000272.1 GCA_022763315.1 Algiphilus sp. | reverse complement strand
TGCCTTTGCCCCGGTGGTCTTCGACTGCACCCACAGCGTGCAGTTGCCCGGCGGGCAGGGCGGTAGCTCCGGGGGGCAGCGCGAGTACATCCCGGTGCTGGCGCGGGCGGCGGTGGGGGCCGGCGTCTCCGGCCTGTTCATGGAGACCCATCCGAAGCCGGATGAAGCCCTCTGCGACGGCCCCAACTCTTTGCCGCTGTCGGCGATGCCGCAGTTGCTGGAGACCCTGGTCGCGGTCGATCGTGCGGTCAAGGCGGCGCCACTGCTCGAACAGCAGTTGTGAGGCCGGTCTCGAGTTTGAGTGGTACCTGAAATTTCAGGATTAACGTACTGATTGAAAAGTGACCGCGCCTTGATTGCGCTGGTCCACATTTGTAGCCAAGGGAGTAAGCAATGTCCAAGATTGTGGCCGTACAAGGCCTGGAAATCATCGATTCGCGCGGTAATCCGACAGTCGAGGCCGAAGTCACTCTGGCCTCCGGTGCACGCGGACGCGCCTGTGCGCCCAGCGGCGCCTCCACCGGCGTGCGCGAAGCGGTGGAGCTGCGCGATGGCAGCAGCGGCAAGAAGAAGGACACCCGTTACCTCGGCAAGGGCGTCACCAAGGCCGTGAAGCATGTGGAGACGGAGATCGCCAAGGCGGTAATCGGCCTGGATGCGCAGGACCAGTTGCTGGTCGACGCCACGATGATTGCCCTCGACGGCAGCGAGAACAAGGACAAGCTGGGCGCCAATGCCATTCTGGCTGTGAGCCTCGCCACCGCCCATGCCGCAGCCGCGGAATCCGGTCGCTCGCTGTATCGCCATATCGGCGGCCTGCAGGCCACCGGTCTGCCTGTGCCGATGATGAATGTGATCAACGGCGGCGCCCACGCCGACAACAATGTCGACATCCAGGAGTTCATGATTCTGCCGGTGGGCGCACCGAGCTTCCGCGAAGCCCTGCGCTGGGGTGCGGAGACCTTTCATGCGCTGAAGAAGGTCCTGTCCAGCCGCGGGCTGAATACGGCCGTGGGTGACGAGGGTGGCTTTGCCCCGGATCTGGCCTCCAACGGCGACGCGCTGGAATGCCTGATCGCCGCCATCGAATCCGCCGGCTACAAGCCCGGTCGCGACATCTGGCTGGGCCTGGATGTGGCGTCCAGCGAGATCTACAAGAACGGCCAGTACGAACTGAAGGGCGAAGGCAAGCGTTTCGACGCGGCTGGCTTCACCGCCTATCTCGCCGACCTCTGCGACCGCTATCCGGTGATTTCCATCGAAGACGGCTGCGCCGAGGACGACTGGGACGGCTGGCGCCTGCTGACCGAACGCCTGGGTGAGCGCGTGCAGCTGGTCGGCGACGATCTCTTCGTGACCAATACCAAGATCCTGGCCGAGGGCATCGACCAGGGGGTGGCCAACAGCATCCTGATCAAGCCCAACCAGATCGGCACGCTGAGCGAAACGCTGGATGCCATCAACATGGCGAACCAGGCGGGCTACTCCTCGGTGGTGTCGCACCGCTCGGGCGAAACCGAGGACGCCACCATCGCCGATATCGCGGTCGGCACCGTGGCGACCCAGATCAAGACCGGTTCGCTGTGTCGCTCGGACCGCATGGCCAAGTACAACCAGTTGCTGCGCATCGAACGCGAGCTGGGCAAGCAGGCCCAATACCCCGGGGTCTCGGCATTCCCGGTTCCGCTGGGGTAGTATCCGGCTATGAAGCATGCGGTGACCATCCTCCTGGCGGTCCTGCTGGTATTCCTGCAATACCGGCTGTGGGTCGGTCCGGGCAGTCTGGCGGACGTCCACCGCATGCATACGCGTGCAGAAACGCTGCGCGTCGAGATCGAGGCAGCGCAAGCGGAGAATGCCGCGCTGAGCGCGGAGATCGCCTCCCTCAAGGGGGAGGATGCCGACGCACTGGAGGCCAGGGCGCGGCGTCAGCTGGGCTTGGTGCGTGAAGGCGAGGAGTTCTTCCTCGTCGTCCACGAAGGCTAACCCACCGCGTGACCGCTGCCGTGCAGGATGCGGCCCCGGCCTGGGCGGTCGTGGTGGCCGCCGGGCAGGGACGGCGCATGGGCGAAGGTCCTGCCAAGCAATTCCGCCCGCTGCGCGGCCACCCGGTATTGCGCTGGAGTCTGGCAGCGCTGCTCGAGCTGAAGGCCATCCGACGCGTGGCGCTCGTACTGGCGCCGGGCGTGGCCACGCCCGCACTTGATCTGGAAGCAGCCGATTTGGCGCGCTTGCTGCGCGTCGACGGCGGCGCCGAGCGCATGGATTCCGTGCTCTGCGGACTGGAGGCGCTTGCCGGTGCCGGTGCCGGCGAACACGACCCGGTCTACGTGCACGACGCCGCGCGGCCCTGCCTCAGTGCTGCGGCCCTGCGGCGGCTGTCAGTGCATGCGGGCCATTCGGAAGGGGCGCTGCTCGCTCTGCCGATGACCGACACCGTGAAGCGCGCGGGCGAGGCTGCTTCAGCGTCCTACTGTGCCGAGACCTTGGATCGTTCCACCTTGTGGCGGGCGCAAACCCCCCAGGTCTTTCCGCTAGGGACACTGACCGCCGCGCTGCGCGCAGCGAGAGCGCAGGCGCGTCTGTGCAGTGACGAGGCCCAGGCCATGGAGTGGGCGGGCCATCAGCCGCGAC
>JALEHA010000271.1 GCA_022763315.1 Algiphilus sp. | reverse complement strand
CGAGATCCGCCAGTTCGGCCTCGCTGGCATGGATGGAAAAGGTTTCTATTGCGGAAGGCATCGCTGTCTCCAGCGCAGAGTGACCTAGACGGGATCCCCCACATACTGCCAGCAATATCGCCGTGTTCCCACGGCGGGCGTGGCCGGCTCCCTGCCCGTCTAAACCGCCATCCGCTGTGCGGTGTCGACCAGAACGGGCCGCGCCGGGCCGGTGGGTCGCAGGCTGAAGTCCCCGAGCGGGGTCGCCGCGCCGATACCGAAACCCTGGGCATAGCCGCAGCCCAGCATCTGCAGCCGCCGGCGTACCGCGTCGCTCTCCACGAACTCCGCCACCGTCGCCTTGCCCATGGAATGGGCCACATCGATGATGCAGCGAGTGATGGACTCATGCACGGAGTCACGGTCGAGGTCGTGCACGAAGGCGCCGTCGATCTTCACGAAATCCACCGGCAGCGCGTTGAGATAGGCGAAGGAGGAGCTGCCGATGCCAAAATCGTCGAGTGCGAAGCGACAGCCGTATTCGCTCAGCCTCTTCATGAAGGCGGTGGCGGCGCCGATGTTCGAGATCGCCATCGTCTCGGTGATCTCGAAACAGAGCCGGTCGGCCGGGAAGCGCGACTGGGTGATCAGGGCTGTGACGCATTCGATATAGCGCGGATCGCTGACCGCCGCGCCACTGACATTGACGTTGAGCTGGTCGATAAGATCGGCGCATTCGACGTGGTCATTGAGCCACTGCATCAAGGAGCTGACCACCCAGGTATCCAGCTCGATGACCTTGCCGTAGCGCTCTGCAGCCGACAGAAAGGTGCCTGGCATGGATACACTGCCGTCGCGTTCGCGCAGACGCAGCAACACCTCGAAGTGACGCGGCGGGGTTCCGGGCGCATGGTGCACGGGCACGATCGGCTGCCAGACGAGGAAGAAGCGGTCCTCGTCGTGTGCATCCTGTAGCCGGCCGAGCCAATTCATCTCTTCGTGATGGCGGACGGTGTTGGCGTCCTCCGGCCGCGCCAGATGCAACTGATTGCGGCCGGCTTCCTTGGCGGCGTAGCAGGCATAGTCCGCCACACTGAGCAGGCGGGCGCCTTCGTATTCCCCGGGAACGAAGGGCACGATGCCGATGCTGACGCCAAGATTGAAGCTGCGCTCGCCCCAATGAAAGCGGAAGGCGGCGACTTCACTACGGATCTTCTCGGCGATGGTCTCTGCCTTGGTCGGCGGACAGTGCTGCAGCAGTACGCCGAATTCGTCGCCGCCGAGGCGCGCCAGGGTGTCACCACTGCGCAGACAGCCACGGATCAGCGCTGCCAGCTCGGTCAGCATGGCGTCGCCCGCCATATGGCCGCAGCTGTCATTGACCACCTTGAACTGGTCGAGGTCCAGATAAAGCAGCATGGCAGGCACGCGCTCAGCGTCCGCATCCTCTGCCAGATCCTTGACGATGCGCTCGAACTCGTAGCGGTTCAGTAGCCCGGTAAGCAGATCGTGGCGGGCGCGGAAGCTCAGTTCCCGCGCCATGCGGCGCGACTCGGTGACATCGTGCGCGATGGCGACATAGTTCAGCGCCTCGCCGTACAGGTTGCGCACAGTGGTGACGTGGAGCTGCAGAATCACCGTATGGCCATCCGAACGCCGGTAGCTGCGTTCGCCGTGCATGGTATCGGCGCTGCCCGAATAGTTCAGTGGCACCGACTTGTCCCAGGTCTGGTGGAAACCATGCGCCAGCAGGTCGGCTTCGTGACAGCCGATGAGTGCCTCGCGCTCGTAGCCCAGCATGCGGCACAGGCTGTCGTTGACGTCGGTCCAGCGGCCGTCGAGGCCGATATGCGCAATACCGACCGGCGCCACTTCGAAGGTCTTGCGAAAACGTTCCTCGGCTTCGAAGGTGCGCGCCATGAATACGCGGGCCGTCACGCGGCGCACGATGTACGCCCCCAGCCCCAGCAGCAGTAGCGAAGCCACCAGCAAGATCATGGCCAGCATCAGCTTGGTCAGACGCGCGGCCTCGCCCAGACGGGCGGAGAAGGCGATTTCCAGGGGCAGTACCGCGAGGTCGATTCTGTCCAGATCGGCAAGCATGCGGTCGACGTCATCCGCAGCCAATTCCCCCGAAAGCCGCCCCACGCGCACCGACCGCCCGAGCTGCTCAAGCGCGACGATGTAGGCATCCGCTTCGGTCCAGATTCGAATGGCGTCGGCGACGATGGGCTGCCAGCCGAACCAACGGAAAAGCAGCGCCATCAGTGCGGCGTCGTCGGGATGAGAACCGGCACCGACCATGTAGTTCACAGCCAGGGTTGGGCGGTAATCACTGCGCTCCATCTCGAGGCGTGCCTTGCGCAGCGCCAGAGGCACGGTCAATCCAGCGACGTAGCGGTCCCACGCCTCAGGCGCTCCGGTGCGCAGATAGCGCTCCAGCTGATGCACTGCTTCCTTGCGGCCCTTGGACCACTCGCTCTCCGCGGCGGAGTAGCCGCGAATGCCCTGATTCACCGCCAGCGCGGCGTACATCAGCGCCAATAGCAAGAAAACAATCAGCAGCAGAGCGACAAAGGCGCTCAGGGGCCGCCCAAGGGAGAGGGCCCCGCGAGCGCGACTGCGCAAGCTGCCGCCCCCTACCGCCCGCATGGCGGAACCGGAGG
>JALEHA010000270.1 GCA_022763315.1 Algiphilus sp. | reverse complement strand
TCGACGAGGGGCGGTTCGTTGACCTGCTCGAGATCGACGCGGCCAGTCGCACCAAGGTGGACGATACCCGCGCCATGCTCGACAACGTGCAGTACGCGCCGGTGCAGGGCCGTTACAAGATCTATCTGATCGACGAGGTCCACATGCTTTCCGGGCACTCCTTCAACGCGCTGCTGAAGACGCTGGAGGAACCGCCCGAGCATGTGAAATTCGTGCTCGCTACCACCGATCCGCAGAAATTGCCGATCACCGTGCTGTCGCGTTGCCTGCAGTTGCATCTGCGGGCGCTGCCGGAGGCCACCATCCGCGAGCTGCTCGACCATGTGCTGGGTGCGGAAGGTCGCGACGCCGAGGCCGGCGCGGTTGCGCTGCTGGCCGAGGCTGCCGACGGCTCGATGCGCGATGCCCTGTCACTCCTGGATCAGGCTCTGGCGCACGCCGGCAGCGAAGGGCTGGCAGAGGCCTCGGTGGCCGACATGATGGGCCTGACCGGACAGCACGGGCTGGTGCACTGCCTGGAAGCCATCGCCGATGGCGACGGCCAGAAGCTGCAATCCGAACTGCGCGAACTCGCCGAACTGGCAGTGGATCATGGCGCCTTGCTGGATGATCTGGCGACCCTGCTACAGGCGGCCGCCTTTCAGCAGGCTTTTGCCCAGGACGATGCCGACAGCGCCCGGGGACGCGATGCCGCCCTCATCGCGAAGTGCTTGTCGAGCGAAGACCTGCATGTGTTCTATGACATGGCCGTGCACGCGCGTCGCGATCTGAGCTGGGCGCCCTCCGCCCGGATCGGATTCGAGATGGCTGTGCTGCGGATGTGGTGTTTCCGGCGCGACACGGCCGCAAGCGATTCCGCGCCTCCGGCCGGGAGCGCATCAACGCCGTCTACGGCCGCTGGCGGGCAAGGGTCGACCGCCGGGGCCTCCCTTAATGACGAGGCGGTGGCGCGCAGTGCGGCCTTCGACGCGGCTGCCGATGTCTCGGTCGACGCCAATACGGACAAGCCATCATCCACCGGCGCGCGAGCGTCTACGCCCACAGAAGCGGCGCGCGCCTGGCATGCCCGGGTGGAAGCGGCCGCTATCGACGGCTACGCCCGCGAACTGGCGCGCAACTGTGTGGTGGAGACGGAAGACGAGGGCACGCTGCAGCTGGCCATGGCGCGTTCCATGGATCACCTTCTCACCGAGGAACGCCGGTTGAAGCTGCGCGAGGCTTTTGGCAAGGCAGTGCAAATCCGCTGTGTGGACGCGGTGGCGGACTGGACGCCGGTCGAGATGCTGCGCAGTGCGCGGGAGCAGGCGGTGGAAGACGCCGCCACCGCCATTGAGCAGTCTCCGGTTTTCCGCTTGCTGGCCGATCGCCTTGGTGCCAGCCTGCAACGCGAAGATATCCAGCTGCTCCACTAGACAGGGGCGGCGAAGGGCGAGAACCATGCGCGGCATAGGCCGCGAACAGGAGCTGATGATGAAAGGTGCACTTGGACAAATGATGCAGCAGGCGCAGAAGATGCAGGAATCCATGCGCCGCGCCCAGGAAGAGATCGCGCAGATGGAGGTTACCGGCGAGTCCGGGGCCGGTCTGGTCAAGGTGACGCTGACCGGCAAGCATCAGGCGCGCAAGGTGGAGATCGACCCCGCCGCGTTGGAAGAGGACAAGGAATTCCTGGAGGACCTGATTGCCGCGGCCATCAACCACGCCGCCGAAAAGGTCGATGCCGCCACCAAGGAAAAGATGTCGGGAATCACCGGTGGCATGGAACTGCCGCCCGGCTTCCAGATGCCCACCTGAGCGACCCCACCACCCCTAGCCCTCCGTGAGTGCCTTTCCCCCGCCGCTCGCGCACCTGATCGATGCGCTGAAGCGTCTGCCCGGTGTCGGCAGCAAGTCGGCGCAGCGCATGGCGCTGCATCTGCTCGACCGCGATCGGGAAGGCGCGCAGTATCTGTCGCGCACGCTAGAAGCCGCGCTCAAGGAGTTAACGCGCTGCCCGACCTGCCGGATGTATTGCGCCGGGGATGCCTGTCGCTATTGCAGCGACAGCCGCAGCGAAAGCGGTCAACTCTGCGTGGTCGAATCGCCCGCCGATCTGCTCGCCATCGAACAGCACACCGATTATCGCGGTCGCTACTTCGTGCTCCTGGGTCGTCTCTCGCCATTGGAAGGCACCGGGCCTGACGAGCTCGGCCTCGATCAGCTGGCCGAACTGCTGCGCGCCAACTGGGTCAAGGAGCTGATTCTTGCCACCAATCCCACGGTGGAGGGCGAGACCACCGCCTATTACCTGGGTGAGATGGCGCGCGCGGCGGGCATCCCGATGACCCGACTGGCCCACGGCTTGCCCATGGGCGGCGAACTGGAATATCAGGACCGCGGCACACTGGCCCACGCCTTTGCCGGGCGGCGGCGCATGCCGGACGCCGAATAGACGGAGCCTTCGCCCTTGATCATCGATGGCCTGCTGAGCTTCGCCGCGGCCTGCGCCTGGGCGACAGTGCTCTGGTTCTACGCGCGCACCGAGTACCGCGAGGCGCGCTTGCGCTTTCTGTTGCTGTTGACCGCGGCATGCACCGCGCTGTTCTGGCTATTGTGGTGGGGCTGGATCGTCGCCGCTGTCCTGCACTATCTAGCCCTGCAGCGCTTCTTCGATCTCTCTGCGCGCGGCGCGCGCACGATGACGCTTTCGATGCTGGCCATCTATTTTGCGGTCCGGCTACTGTTCGCCTTTGCCGGACCGCCACCGCCTCCGATCTGAGGCTGGAACGGCTCAGCCGGCCATCAGTGCATCGACGCGCGCCGCACAGATGAAGTCGTTTTCGGAAAGACCGCCGATGGCGTGGGTGGTGAAGGTGATCTCCGCGTAGTTGTAGCCAAAGCGGATATCCGGGTGGTGGTCCTGCTGGTTGGCGACCCAGGCGACCGCGTTGATGAAGGCCATCGTGCGATAGAACTCCGGAAAGCGGAATGTGGCCGAGATGGCAGTGGCATCCTCCGATAGGCTCCAGTTGCCGGCCAGTTCCGTCAGCATCTTCTCTGAGGCCTCGCGGTCCAGCGGATCGACACCGCCTTCGCAGGGCTTGCAGGTCTTGTGGGCGAGATCGTTCATCGGTTGCTCCTGAAGTGGATAGCTTGTGTTCTAGCGGGCAGCAGCGCGCGCGCCAAGTTCCCGGGCCAATGAGGCCGTGGCCATTTCCAGGGTGTTGCTGAGATCCGATCCGGGCGCGTAGTTGGCTGAATGCAGGGTGCGCACCCGTCCTTCGCGTACGAAGTCGAAGGCGCGGTGCCACTTGTCGCGGCGATGCGGGTCATAGACCGCGATGGGCGTGCCGCCGTGCTGCTCAATGAGCGAGAAGCAGGGAATGTCGGTATAGCCGTCGCCGACGAAGATCATGTGCGACAGCGGCACCCGCAGGCGCTCGGCGGAAATGCGCCGGTTGACCGCGAAGGGGTCGCGATCAAACTCCGGGCCGACCAGGCCTTTCTGGATATGGAACAGATAGCGCGTCTTGTCGGTGAAGCTGACGACCCGGCGCGGAAAGCTGGCCTCACCGCGATCGTCATAGTGCAGCTCGGAACTCCAGATGGCCGTGAAGCGCTGCGCGATGGCAGTGGCGCGAAGGACATCGCCAATGCCGCTGGATACCACGTAGAACTCCAGCTGCGCACGCGCATTGGCGGTACGTGACGCATCCAGCAGGCGGTCGAAGAGATCCTCCACCCCCGGATGCAGCGGGGCCTGGGCGCCCCATTCCGCCATGGCCTCCCTGGTCAGTGGCCGGCATTGCCCCTGCCGGGCGGCTTGTACCATCGCGTAGAGGTAGGCGGGGACCGGATCCCAGCCTGCATCGGTGAGCGGACCGACTTGCCGGTCCCAGAAGGCGGGCACGTCCTTGATGCCCAGCCAGGCGAGCAGCCCCGACGTGGTATCCGGCGCCAGCGTGTCATCAAAGTCGAAAACCATCGCGATGGTGTCTTGCATGGCGGCAGGTTAGCACGCCACAGTGCCGGCTTTTGCTAGGCTTGCGCGCTGTCTGGCCTGCCCGGGTGAGCGCCCGTAATGAGTCACATCAATAGCAACCATCTGAT
>JALEHA010000269.1 GCA_022763315.1 Algiphilus sp. | reverse complement strand
CGCCGCCGCTATCCGCACCCGCAACGCCCGCGCTGCCGGAAGGGCCTGTGCCACGGCTTCGACTGCAGGGCGCGTCACCAACGCGATCGACTCCACCAGGACAGCCTTCCAGGCCGTAGACGTGCGCCGCCGCGATGTACACCTCGGCGCCGGACCAGATGTGCGGAAAGCCCACCGAATGACGGTAAGAGCGCTCGCCGTCGCGAAAGATGCGCTCACCGTAGTGCAAGACACCGGGTTCGGCGACATCGTGCGTGAGCCACTTGATCCAGCCGTCGAGCCGTTCGGCGCGGCGCGGATCCTCCCAGTCCAGCCCCAGGGCCATGATCGACTCCATCGGGTACTGGAAGAAGCCGCCGATTTCAGGCACCTGGAACGCACTGCGGCGATCCAGTTGTTCGGCGAACTGCTGGTAGTGGCGCTGCAGCAGTTCCGCCGTATCCGGGTTGTCCGCTTCGAGCACCTCCGACGGCCAGGCGAGATAGATGCCGCCGCGACCGCCCTGGCAGCCATTCTCGTCGCAGAGATTGTCCAGCACGGCGGCCTTGAGCTCGTCGGCACGTGCCTGCCATTGCGGATTGGGGGTTCGGCCCAACGCCTCCGCGGCGCGGATCGCGGTCTGGTAGCCAAGGTGGACGGCTGCCGCGCCCTGGGCGCCCTGACTCGGCACGATCACGTCGTCCTCGGGCGCGATGCACTGCAGGCCGTTGCGCGGGTCGTAACAACGCAGCAGCGCGTCCGCGGTGTCTTCCATCGCGGGATAGACGGCCTCCAGATAGGCGGTATCGCGCTCGCCGATGGCGTAGGGCAGCCACAGGCTCCAGATCACCAAGCCCTGTGCATCGATCTCGTAGGGAAAGACCGCACCCGCTTCGGCGCCATCGGGGTAATAGAAAGTGTCCCAGGTGCCGTCGAGAATCGGCAGGTCGCGGTAGATGCCGGTCAGGAATCGGCTGTTCGCCTCCGGAATGTCGCTGTACCCCGCAATCAGCAGCGCGTACTTGAAGAAGGCGCCGTCGCGCACCCAATCCTGGCGATAGGGCGTCTGCGGCGTGGTGGCGGCGAGGATGGCGCCAGTCTCGCGATCGGTGGCGGTACGGATCGTGATGAGGGCGCGCTTGGAGACGTCGCGGGTGCGCGGATCCTTCGTCGCCGGTAGCCGTGCCCGGCCAATCCACTCACGCCAATCCGCCTCGGAGACTGCGCGCATGGCCCTGAAGCCTTGCTGCCGTGCCTCGCGGATCAAGCGCAGAGCGTCATTGGGCCGGTCGCTGGCCGCAATGTAGACGGTGTAGGAGCCCTCCGCGTCCGGCGCGAGCCCAGCCAGGCCGCCCGCCGTCTTGCCCACTGCGATCCGCGCGCCCGACAGTTGACCGTCCTGGATGTCATAGAAGGGGTCGATCAACGGCGTGCCTTCGACTTCGCTGCGCAGCAGGCCCAGGGTATCGGTCCCAGCCTGGAAGCTGCTCGGCATGCTCTGCCCCGCCACCGCAACGTAAACGCCACGACCGAAGCTGCCGGCTACGGCATCCATAGCGTTTTCGATCGTAAGCTGCGAGGTCAGGATGCGCGTGAGCGACGTCGGGTCGATCTGAATAGGCCGGAAATGCAGCAACGCGCCATCGGAAGCCGAGTAGACAGTAGCGAAGTCCGTCGCCGGATCGAGGAAGGCATCGGTCACCGACGGGATGCGGGGAATGCGCGCCGTGGTCGGATTCATATTGGCGTAGTAATTGAAGCCTTGATCTGGCGGCCGAGAGAACGCGAAGTTGCGCGCCATCAGATCCTTTTCCGGATGCACGATGTCGGTAATCGTCACGCGCAGGCCGTTCTCGACGTCTTCCAGCTCCGTGACCAGCGTCTGCGTATTGCTGTTGGCGTAGCGCTGGTCAATCACCGTCCAGCCGTCGCTGCCAATGAGCCATTCGCCATCCACACCGCCAAAGGAGCCCGCGTTGCGGAAAGCGCCCTTGTTAGGCAGCCCCTGCGAGAGATTCAGGTAGTTGACGTGGTCGTAGAGGCCCGGCCCCGGCCAGCCGAGGCTGGTCAGCCGGCCGTCGCGGTTGATGCCGGCGGTGAGTCCGCCGGTGCCCAGCGAGGCGTTGGCCGCGCGCGGGCCATAAGTTTCGTTTTCAGTCAGCTCGAAACCGTCGGGTGAGAGCAGCAGCAAGTCCCCCATCGGCGGGTTGCTCAGTTCCAGGCCGCCGGTACCCAGGCGCACGCAGTTGTCCAACCCCAGCGAACCCAGATCCCCTTGCAGACACAACTCCAGACCGCCGTCGATGGCGTTGGGCTGCAGCACCAGATCGATTCGCCCATCCGGCACCTGGATCGGCAGCGCCTGCCCGGATACCGGGCTGGACATCCCCACACACAAAGCCGCGCCAATGCCGGCCAGGCCCCAGACAATTGCTCGCATTTGTCTCCTCCGCGGTTTCTACCGCTTGATTCAATCTGTGAATTTACAGTGTAAATTCAAGTTGCCATCCTTTCCAATGAAGACGGTCGTACCGTGCAGTTGAGAGGCAACAAGGCGATATGGCCGCCTCAGCAAGGCAGAGCGCGCTTCACAGATGCGCCTTTCTGGAGCTTCCCCATACGAACACCGGACCAACTGGTGTCAACCAGAGTGACTGCACTGGCAGGCTGGAACGGGGATTGGAAGGCGGCGCTTACCTGTCCGTGCCAGATCACATTGCATGAACCCCATCCCGCAGTGCGATAACGGAGGGTGAAGCTGCACTCGGCCATCGAAAACGGTCGGGACTCTGGTCCGCGCCAGGCGCGCCGCTGAGCGGCTACCGAGATGCAACGCCTGAATACTCGTCGACGCCGCAGAGGATGAAAGCTCCGACTGTCGTCCGAGTACTCAGCGCAGCATCATGCGCACGAGGCGTTCAGAACGCAGAACTTGGTGGAATCAATCCCCAGCGACGACTTTGGATCCGGAGAAGACGCGGTATTCGCCTTGCCAGCCTTGGGGCGAGAACACAAGCCCCAATCCACCCCCCGGAAGGCAGGCCGTTGTACCGATGACCTCGGCTGCCACGCTTTCTTCGCGAATCGCACAACTGAGAATGACACCGCGTCCAACGGGTTGCTCATTGAACCGCAGCTCAATCGCAGCCGGTCCGCTTGGTGTGAGGTGCCAAAGCCGAACGATGCCTGTTGTGGATGTTGTCACCGGTGTTGCGAGAACGAAGCGAAATACCTCGCCCATCGCATCGCTCAAGGCGACGCTGGTGTTGATTGTTGCGCCAGCGACGGGATCAGGCACAGAAACCTCCGCAGTACCCGATGCTGCAGCGTAGCCGGAGTCTTCGAGCGTGCGAAGAAAAGCGGTTCCCGGGGATCCGTAATGCAGCGGGAGATAGAAGTCGAGCAAGCTCGGCTCAAGGCCAGGATCTGGTTCCAGTATCGGAGGCTCGACCAGAATGCTGACCTCACCCGCATCGAGTCCCGGATTGCCCAGTGGGTGCTCGGGACAGTCGTAGGCGTTCAGATACGCGGCGGCGAGGCCGGTTATTTCCGCTGCCGGCGGTACTTCCAACAGCGCCGCTGCGTCGCGGGTGACAAAGCCCTCTGGCAGAAACGGCTGCAAGGCTGCAGGCGGCCTCAACACGGCCATGAGCCCCTCTTGGCAACCCGTCACGCTCAAGTCGACGCTCCCCTCGCGAAAGCCCGCCTCTCCGTCTGCCTGCCCCGCTGGCGATGGCCCGCAGCCCACGCAAAGTGCGAACAGGCAAAGCGCAGTAGCCAACCGGTGAAATGCAAGGGGTGTTGTAACGGATACGCTGCAGTCATGAGGACACATTGCCAGACTCCTGTCACCTCAGCCTCTGATCCTAGAGCGAGGGCCGTGACTGGCGAATCCCGGATTCTGGGGACTTGGCTTATCCGCGGGGGCTTGGCTGACCGACCGGGATGCGCAGGCTTACCGTACTTCCATGCTGTCCACCCTGCAGTGTCAGCTTTCCACCCAAGCGCTCGGCGCGCTCCTGTATGTTGGCAAGACCACGCCCATGAGGTGGTGACGGGGGGATACCGACACCGTCATCTGACACTGCCATCGAAAGTTCATCACCTTCCCACGACACTCGGACATTGGCGCATCTCGCCTGAGAGTGCTTCACGATGTTGGCAAAGGCTTCTTGCAGAATGCGAATGATGTCGATACTTCTCGCCGCATCCATTGGCGGCAGATTGGCCAGTGCATCTTCGAAGAACCAATCGACCGCAAGGCCCTGATCGCGCAATCGTGCGCTGTAGCGTTCACGAAAGCTGAAGAGCATCATCAGAAGATCCGCTTCACGAGGGCCTGCCAGGTCCATCGCCCAACGCAGCTCGTTCATTGCGTCGCGCAGGGTGTCAGGAAGGCTGGACACGTCAGCACTGCCACGTTCGGCAAGCGCCAGCGCATTGACCAACTGCCCACCGACACCATCGTGCAAGTCCTGCACCAAGTTCCTCCTCTCCGCAACGAGACGCTCACGCTCACGGCGCTCGGAATTCACCCGGTCCGCCAAGGCAAGCGACAGAACCGCCAGATCAAAGCAGGCCCCAACCTGCCAGGCATTCTGGGTAAAGAAATGGTTATTTGCAATACGCGGTTGGATGAGTCGGATTATTCAGCCCGTCTCCCCGCGCTCAGCGAGGTCGGCCAGGGTTGGAATGTGAGGACCGTATTCGAGCGGCATTGAAGGGGTGGTGGTTGGTAGACCCGGCTTCGTGCTGATGCTGACCCGCCGCGCGTGTTCCGCGTAGACGGCACGAGCACGGATGATTTCGTAGCTGTATCCGCGCCCCAGCCGGTTGGCCATTTTCACAATGCCGTTCATGCCTTCGGTGTAGGCATTGGTGATCCTCACCGGGGCATCCCAGTAAGCGAAGATGTCCTCGCAATGGTTGCGTACAGTGCGCGCCAGAGCGTGGAACTTCGGCAACTCTCCCTCCGGTAGCGAGTTCTGCCATGACTCGAATACGCGTATGGCTTCAGCTTTGTCGCTCGCGTCGTAGATGTCGTAGAACGCTTCCTTGAAGTCATACGCTTCAGCCAACTTCGGCATGTCGTCTCGCACTATCTCAAGCGTCTTACATTCGTCTGGCGTGAGCGACGTGCTTCGTTTGAGTGTGAGCCATCGGAGTGACTTCTTCACTTTCAGGCGGTCACTGCGCTGCAGGGTGGCCTGGAGCTTCTTTCGCTCGTACTCCAATGCATCCGAGGCCATTCTCACGACGTGAAACTTGTCGATCACCAGCCGGGCGTTCGGTAGGTACGGTCCGAAGGATTCCTTGAATGGCCGCCACATATCGGTACACACCCACTCCACCTGCTCTCGGTCCGGAAGGGCGCGGAAAAATGGCTTCATGTGCGCCTTGGTGCGCTTCTCCAGCATGTCGAACACGCTGTTGGTGGCAAGGTTGGTGATGATGCAGCGGTAGTCACCCGCGAGCTTGAGTTCATCAATCCCCATGATTACCGGGGTTTGATAACGAACCGTTTGTTCGAGCTCGGAAATCAGGTCAAGGGTGATGTTCTTGATCGTGTTGACTGCCAGCCCCGTTTCGTCGGCCAGGCTGTGAAACGTCCGGTTGAGACAGCGCTTTCGGATTTCCTCGATAAGCCGAGTGGTGACGCGCCTTTTTTCGTCCAGAAATTCCAATTCTGGTGTCATCATCTTGCCGCATTCCGCGCACCGGTGACGGGGGCGGATAATCTGGAGTCGCACGGGCTGCATCTGCTGGGGTGTGTCGGCAAAGGTTGTCTTGCGGCTTCCGTGCCGATGCATGGCTTTTCCGCATCCCGGGCAGTCTGGCGTGGGGCTTTCGGTCGTCTCTGCGGTGATCGTGATGCCACCGCCTTCGCTTTGCAGGTCCACTGGCCG
Source organism: Algiphilus sp. (assembly GCA_022763315.1). Taxonomy (GTDB): domain Bacteria; phylum Pseudomonadota; class Gammaproteobacteria; order Nevskiales; family Nevskiaceae; genus Algiphilus. Next base: position 1,029 of record JALEHA010000269.1, on the reverse strand, counting down.
GACACCCGGAAGGCCGAGCAGATCAAGCATCCAGGTCTCTCAGGTCAATGGAGCCGTCGCGACGGATGAGGTCGTAGATCAGGTCGGTCAATGCCGACAACGCCTGGTGATCCGATTTGAGCACCTGGGTCGCCAACTTTTGATGCGAAGAAAGAGCGCGGACGACGCCCTGCTGCACGGCGCCAGGAAGGTTGCCCTTTAGGGCCTGCGCTCGGGAATTGTTCTCGACCTGCGCCATGACGACATCGTTCTCGCGGGCGATAGATGTGATGTGGTTTATGAAGGCCACTTGGTCGCGCAATGGTGTGGCCTCCCCGAACAGGCGGTTCAAGCGCTCGATAATCTCCTTGATGTAGTCGGCCTCATCCGGCCGACTGCCGCCTCCTGGGCCAACTGGCCTCAGCACCGGCTTTTCGGGGGCGTCACCTTCGCCGCCCTGACGCGGTTTGATGTCGAACCCGGATAAGACGAGCCCCACCAGGTCTACCGCTTCCGGCGGCACGCCATCCAAGCGCTTGCGCAGCAGTCTGGCGAAGGCCGCGAAGTTCTCCAGTTCAGGGTCACCGAAGTCGATCAACTGCGCGATGTAAGCGTAGGTGCGGCAGAAGCGGCCGAGCCCACTCTTGAAGCTCAGCAAGGCGGCCACCTGTTCGGCATGCTCTCGGCGCTGATGGTCGGCGGACTTCATTGAGGCTTCATCCTGCCTGGCGCGCGCTTTTTCAAAGGCCAGTTCCCAGGTCGAGATCGCCTCGCGCAGCATCTTCAGGCGCTGGTTGAAGAGCCGGGTTGCCCGCTCGGTTGCGGCATACATCGCCTTGTGCTGAGGCTCCTGCGCTTTGGTGATGTCGCGCAGGCTCTTGAAACGCGCCTGCTTGAACCTCTCCAGATCTTCAGGTTCGTAGAGGCCGTGCTCGTCAAGGGACTTGCGGATGTCGTAAACGACATCCAGATCCTGCGCCTCTTCGATCAGCGCGCCGTCGTCGTACATTGCGAAAGCTCGGCGCACATTTTCCGGGTCGTTCACGAAAT
>JALEHA010000053.1 GCA_022763315.1 Algiphilus sp. | reverse complement strand
GGGCATCTGATCATCGAGGAAGCCCCCGGAGCGCTGTTGGGCGAGATCCTTCGCTTCCTGGCACAGGACGTGGCCGTGTCCGACAAGGAGAACGCACTCTGAAGGCGCGCGTTCTCTGGTTTGACGCCCTGGGCGGGCTGCTGGTGGGCGGCGCGGTTTTGGCGGCAAGCCCGTGGTTGACCGTTTTTTACGGAATGCCGCTGGCATTCCTGCTGTTCATGGGTGCGGTCAATATCGCCTATGGCAGCTACTCCGCCAGCCTTCTGCTGCGTGCGCGGCGTTCCCGGCTGCAACTGACGCTGTTGTGGCGCGCCAATGGTGTCTGGTGCGGATTGTGTCTGCTCTACATTGCGCTGCTCTGGGACATGCTCACGGTGTGGGGCGTACTGCATCTGGGGCTGGAGGCGCTCTATGTTGGCGGTCTCGGTTGTGTGGAGCGCCGTTGGATGCCGGCCCTGATTCGCACCGATCGCCCTGCCAATTAGGGCGCGTTGCTGCTGGGCTTGCGTCGGGCGCCCCACGCGATCCGGGGTAGCATTCGTTGGGGATGGACAGACAGCGCTTCGGCGCCGCATGCGGGGGGAAAATCATGCTGCAGGGACTTGCCATCATCCTGTTGAGCGCCGGGGCCGGCGCTTGCATCCTGCTGGGTGCGGCGCTGGCGCGTATGGAGCGGCTGCGACCGCATTGGCTGGAACGTGAGTTCCGCCACTTCGTGATTGCCTTTGGCGGCGGCATTCTGCTCGGCGCGGTGGCCGTGGTGCTGGTGCCCGAGGGAAGGGGGCAGATGGACGACTCAGTGTGGGCGGTGCCGCTGGTGCTGGCCGGTGGCGGGGTCTTCTTCGTCGTTGAACGCGCCCTGGGGCTGCGGCGGCGCGAATCGCCGCAGCTGATGGGCATGATCCTGGACTACGTACCGGAAGCCATTGCGCTTGGCGGCATGGTGGCGACCGGTTCGCCGTCGGCCGCATTGCTGGCGGTGCTGATTGGTCTGCAGAATCTGCCCGAGGGCTTCAACAGCTACCGCGAATTGGCATCGCACGGCGGCCGCTCCCCGAAGACCATTCTGCGCACCATGGCCTGGTTGGTGCCCTTGGGGCCGCTGGCAGGGCTGCTGGGCTTTTTCTTCCTGGCCGAGCAAGCCGCCTTGATGGGGGCGATCATGCTCTTCGCATCCGGCGGCATCCTGTACCTGCTGTTCCAGGAGATCGCGCCGCAATCGCGACTGGACAAGCATTGGGCACCGCCATTGGGTGCTGTCTTCGGCTTCTGCCTGGCATTGCTTGGCGATCTGCTACTGGCGCACGCCTAGGCAACGTCTCGCGCGCTGCGCGGGCATGCAGCGCGTGTTGCTGGTGTGTTGGGCATGGCGCGAAGCACCGTGCATTCACCGTCAATTCACATTTGCGCTCCAAGATAGTGCATCCTGCACACTGCAGGTGCACACACAACGTAGAAAAGGAGTAGATATGAAGGGAACTATTTCGGCAGTCAGCCTTCTCGGCGCCAGTCTGTTCTCCGTTCCGGCCTTTGCCGCGGCGGACTCGATCGGCCATATCGACGGCTACTACATTCCGAGCGCTGACATTGAACTCGGCGGGGGTGAGGACGACGGTGACGGTTTCGGCGTCAAGGGTCGCGCCCAGTTTGCGGACCAGCTGTTCCTGACTGGCGAATACCAGGCGGTTGAGTATGACGATTCCGAACTGGAATTCGACCAGCTGCGTGGTGGCGTCGGCTTCTTCGCCCCGCTGAGCGCGGACGTGCAGTGGAACGTGCGCGGCGAGATCGTCCGTTTTGAAACCGACAGCCCCTTCTCGGATTCGGATGACGAGACCGGTTTTGGTGTGCACGGTGGTCTTGAGGCGCTGCTCACGCCGCGTTTCTCGGTGCATGGCAGCATCGGCTATCTCTCGGTGGACGATACCGATGGTCCGGAGTTCCTGGTGGGTGGCCGTTTCATGGCGAGCCAGAACATCTCGGTCTTTGCCGACTATCGCTTGAGCCGTTTCGAGGACGACGACACCGATATCGATGTGGATGACATCCGCGTGGGCGCCGGCTTCCATTTCTAAGCGGCAATCGATGTGCCGCACGCGCGGCAGCAAGCATCATCAGGGCCCGGCATTGCCGGGCCCTTTTTTTTGTGGGTGCGCGGTGAAAGACGATGTACGGTGGCAGCGGTGCACAATGCTGCGCTAAGGCGCGTCTACGCGCGAAGCCGTTGGGAGGCCCGATGACCAATCGAAGTATCCAAATGACCGAGGCGCTGCACGCCTATGTGCTTGCGCATTCCCTGCGCGAAGACGCCACCTTGCATGCACTCCGCGAGGAGACCTCGGCGCTGCCCGAGCGCAATATGCAGATCAGTCCGGAACAGGGGCAGTTTATGCAACTGCTTCTGCGCGTGATGGGTGCTCGGCGCTGCCTGGAAGTCGGAACCTTCACCGGCTACAGCGCCTTGGCGATGGCCCAGGTGTTGCCCGAGGACGGCCAGGTGGTGACCTGTGACTGCAGCGAGGAATGGACGCGCATCGCGGCGCGTTACTGGCAGCAAGCGGGTATGCAGACGCGCATCGAACTCAGGCTTGCACGCGCCGCCGACAGCTTGGAGGCACTGCTCTCCGAGGGGCAGGCTGGCGGTTTCGACTTCGCCTTTATCGATGCGGACAAGAGCGGCTACGAAGGCTATTACGAGCAGTGTCTGCAGCTGCTGCGTGACGGGGGTCTGCTGGCGGTGGACAACACACTGTGGGACGGACGTGTGGTGGATCCCGCCAGCGCGGACGCCGCCACGAATGCAATCCGTGCCTTCAACGAGAAGCTCTACGCGGACACGCGGGTCGACATCAGCATGGTGCCAATCGGCGATGGCCTGAGCCTGGCGCGCAAGCGGTAGGTCGGCGGGCCAGCAATGGCGGCGCGCTTCCGTCGCGCTATGCTCAGTCGCTGACGGACTGCCGGTGGCAGCCATGTCCATTCCTCCAGGAGACCCCATGAAACTCTTCACGACCCCGAAGGCCATCAGCCCGGCACGTGTGCACTTCTTCCTTGCCGAAAAGGGCATCGAGGTCGAACGCGAATTGATCAACCTGATGGAAGGCGAACACCGTAGCGCCGCCTACCGGTCGAAAGTGCCGAATGGCCGGGTGCCTGCATTGCAGCTGGACGATGGCACCGTGCTCTGTGAGACGGTGGCGATCTCGCGCTACGTGGAAGAAGCAATACAGCCTGACCCGCCGCTGTTGGGCACGAATCCGCTGGAGCGTGCACGTATCGAAATGTACGACCGCATGATGGAGTTGGAGCTGATGTTGCCGATGGCGATGACCTTTCGTCACACCCATCCGGCGATGAAGGCCCTGGAAGACCAGGTGGCGGAATACGGTGAAAAACAGCGCGGCGTCGCCGAGCGGCGGTTGAAGCGGCTGGATAAGGAGCTCGCCGGGCGCGACTTCATCGCAGGCGACGATTTCAGCATCGCAGACATTACTGCATGGTGTTCAATTCGCTTCTTCCGAGCCGCGGGATTCACGCCGGCTGATGAGCAGCATCACTTGCGCGACTGGTTCGAGCGCATCGGTAATCGGCCTGCGGCGGGTGCCGCCTTCGCGGGTTGAATCCCAGCATCCATCCTGCCGAGTATCCTTCGCCTTATGAAAGCACAGCTCCGTCAACTCTTTGCCCCTGTTCTTCGGCCTTTGGAGGCGGGTGAAGGGGCTTTCCGCTACCAAGCTCTGCACCGAACCATCCTGATGGTGGTGTCCGGATTGGCCCTCGTACTGGCGGCGGTATCCGCCTATTTTTCGCTGTCGGCCGGCCTTACCGCGGGTCTGCTTGCGACCGCGGTGTTCCTCAGTTTGTCGGGCCTCTGTGCCGTGGTCGGGCTGTTGGGCACGGACCGCGCGGTGGCGCGTCTGTGGGGCAACCACTAGGCACTGCCACAGACTGCCGCGGCGCCGTGCTGCGCCGATCCAATGGGGCGCCACAGGCATAGGCCTGTGCAGGCTATGCTGTCTGCGGCCGTGTCGACGCACGGTCGGTCAGGAGGACAGACATGAACGGACGCGTCTTCGCAGGGCTTCTTTGGTGTGGCGTGATCGGCTTCGTCGCACCGCATCCGTTACCGGCGGCCGAGGCGCTGTTGCCGGCCGACTACGGGCATTTCGACCTCGCGGCGGTGCGCGCAGAGCTGCCGAAGGAAAGCGACCGCGCGATGGTGGAACGCCGGTTGGTCGACAACGGCGGCACCGGCGTGCGGGTGTTTCGCGTGTACCGTCCCATCGCTGCGCATTACCACCACTATTCCGATACGGTGTTGAAGGTGCTCGCTGGGGAGGCCGATCTGGTCATCGATGGCGGAGAACCCCTGCACGTACAACCGGGCGACGTGGTCTTCTGGCGGGCTGAGGTAGTGCACGCCGTGACAGGTGTGCGCAAGGGCCCGGTGGATTTTCTGGCCATCGACACCCCCGTGCGACGTCCCGACGATGTGCAGTGGGCGGCCTCGCCATGACCGCTGCGGTGGCGCATGGGCCTATGCCGGTATGTTTGAGAGGATCCACGCCTCGAGGCGCTAGCGCCGGTGCGCCCAGCCGCATGCCAAGGAGGGCGGTGGCGTGATCGATGCGTGGATGCAGCATCCCAACGCCCACTTCCTGGCGCAGCCCTGGCTGGCGTCGTTGCAGCGCTGGACACGCCAGGTGGATGGCTTTGCGGTACCGACGCTGGCCGATACGGTGGCGGCCATGGATGCGGCCGGGGTTGAGCGCGGCGTGCTCGCCGCTTGGCACGGGCCGCAAGGCGTATTGATCAGCAACGAGGAAGTCGCACAGTGCGTCGCGGCCTATCCGGACCGCTTTATCGGTCTGGCCAGCGTGGATCTCTTCCGTCCTATGGACGCCGTGCGCGAGTTGCGACGTTGTGTGACCGAACTCGGCTTTCGTGGACTGCGCGTGGTCCCGTGGCTCTGGGGGCTGCCACCCGATGATCGGCGCTATTACCCGCTTTACGCGGAGTGCGTTGCTCTGGGGGTGCCCTTCTGCACCCAGGTAGGCCATACCGGCCCCTTGCTCAGCTCGGAGCCCGGGCGGCCGATCCCCTATCTGGAACGCGTCGCCCTGGATTTTCCGGAGCTGACCATTGTCGGCGGTCATGTGGGTGCCCCGTGGACACAGGAAGTGATCTCCCTGGCGCACAAGTTTCCGAACGTGTATCTCGATACCTCCGCCTACAAGTGCACGCGGCTCCCTGCCGATTTCGTGTCATTCCTGCGGGATGGCGGTGCGCGCAAGGTGTTGTTTGGTTCCAACTACCCGATGCTGACGCCCGCGGAATGCCTACGGGGCTGGGAGGCCCTGGCTCTGTCTGATCGAGACGCAGCGCGGGTGCTGCATGACAACGCTGTGGCGGTCTTCGGTCTGGAGCACGCCGCCTGAGGCAAGCGTAGCGCGGTCGATGCGCAGGAACTCACCCGCGTAGGCAGTGTCGCTAAGAGAGAGGTCGGATGACCGCGCTCGCTGCGTCCGGCACGACCCGACAAGCACAAGAAGGAGGTCGACGATGGACTGGCTGCTCCGAATGGCGGCGTGGAGCGCATTCTTTGCGCTGGCAAGTGGCAGTGCCGTCGCATTGCAGTCGCCGGAGACGGCGCAACCCACCACCTGGGTGGGATTGACCGGAACTGTGACCACGGTCGAGGAGGATCGCTTCAAGGTGGACTATGGTGACGGCACGCTCACCGTGGACGTGGCCGACTGGACGGCATTCAATGATCAGTTCGCACTCGGCAAGGGCGACAAGCTGACCGTCTACGGGCGTGTCGACCCGGCCTTGTATCAATCCGCCACGCTGGAAGCCTCCACACTCTTCGTCGAAGATCTCAACAGCTACTTCTACGCCAATGCCAAGGCGAGGAAGGCTTTCGGTGGCTGGGCCACCCGTACCGACTATGAGCCAGGTGCGGCGACTTACATCGGTGACGTCGCCTCAGTCAACCGCGTGCAGGGTTTCGTCACCATCGATACCGGCAAGATGGAGCTCACGGTGGATACCACCAATATGCTGTACAACCCGCTCGACGAAGAGGGATTCCAGCAGATTCAGGCGGGCGACCGGGTGTCGGTGGAAGGCACCGTCGATGACGACTTCTTCCGGGGTAGCGAGATGATTGCCGACGCCGTCACCACGCTGCAGCCGACCGAGCGCTGATCCTGCGGCAGCGCCTGGCCCGCCGGAAGCGCCGGTGTGCGCCGAGCGCGCATCGCTATGGTGCAGCCCGCAAGGCGTTGTCTCGCCGCGATCGCACCATTGTCGTAGTCTTCTAAGACGTTTGGCTGATGCGCGAGCCGGCGCCACACGCGACGCTCACGCCATTATGTAGCCGCTCGACAAAGGAAGGACATCCATCATGACGCCTCGTTACTCCGGCATTAGCACGATCAATCACTGGCTGACTTTGATCCTCGTGACCGCCATGTTGGTCCTCGGGCTGATCTCAACCATTGCGCCCAACGATGACGCGGAAAGCTTCGTCATGTGGATGCATGTGTCGATCGGCTTCTTCGTCTTCTTCTTCGTGTTCTGGCGCGTGTTCTGGCGTCTGCGGGAGGGCTTCGTTGCACCTGAAACCGAACGTGCCTGGGAGAGCCGACTGGCGTTCTGGGTGCATCGTCTGATACTGCTCGCACTGGTGCTGCTGGTGATCACCGGGCCGCTGTATATCTTCACCGCCGGCTTCCCGATCAATGTATTCGGCTGGTTTGAAGTCGGATTGCCGTTGGAATCGCTAGCATTCCTGCACGAGCCGGCCGAGTCCATCCACGTCGTGACCGGGCTGTACGTGCTGCCGGCGCTGCTCGCCCTGCACATCCTCGGGGCCTTCAAGCACTATCTGGTGCGTGGCCGCGGGGACTCCGCCAGCGGTCTGTAGGCGCGTTCGGCCGGCGCCGGCTCAGCCGGCGGCGGCTTCTTCAGGGGTACGCGCGTGGATGGAGAGGGCGTGGATATCCGTCTCCATCATGGCGCCCAGCGCACCGTAGATGGCGCGATGGCGCGCCAGCGCATTCATGCCTTCGAAGGCGCGCGCGGTGATACGCAGGCGGAAATGCCCCCGACCGGATTGCGCGCCGGCGTGCCCCTTGTGCAGATGCGATTCGTCGTCGATCTGCAGGCTGTCGGGCTGCAGGGCCTCGCGCAGCGCGGCCTCCATGCGCTGGATGCGTTCGCGGTTGTCGGCTTGATCCGTCATTCCGGCAGCACCCGAACGAAGGGGAAGACCTCGACGCGTTCGAAGACCCCGCCCGTCATGTAGGGGTCGGTGTCTGCCCAGGCGCGCGCATCGTCGATGTTGTCGAAAGCGGCGATGACGACGCTGCCCGCGTAGCCGGCGGCATCCGGGTCCACCGCATCCACCGCCGGACGCGGGCCGGCGGCCACGAGGCGACCCTCCGCCTGCAGCTGGCGCAGGTGCTCCAAATGTTGCGGCCGGATCTTCTGGCGCAGCGCACCGGAATCGGCGACGTCGTGACCGATGATGGTGTAAAGCAGCTGCCGGTTCATGACTGGGAGTCGTCCGATGTGCTGCGCTCGTGTTCGGCGGCGGTTTCCTGCAGGTAGCGCATCAGGAAGGGCAGGGTGCTGGCGAGGAAGAGCATCGTCAGTACGCTATAGCCCCAGGTGCGGAAGTGCACCCAGACCGCCTCGGTCTGGAAATAGACCAGGTAGAGATTGAGCGCCGCGATGGCGAGGAAAAACACCGCCCAGGCGGCATTCAGCTTGCGCCAGTTGGCATCGGGCATGACCAGGGTGTGTTGCGGGATGCGCTGCAGCAACACTTTGTCGCCAACGAAATGGCTGCCGGCCAGCAGTAGCGCAAAGCAGCAGTAGACCAGTGACGGCTTGAACTGGATGAAGACCGGGTCGCGCAGCACCAGCGTCAGGCTGCCGAAGACGGTGGCGACGGCGGCGGCGAAGGCATGCATCTTGTGCAGCCGCCGCTCGATCACGCCATACGCAATGACCACGCCGATCAGCGCGACGATGACCGCGGCAGTGGCGACATAAATGTCGTAGAGCACCCAGCCGAGAAAGAAGGCAACGGCGGGCACCAGGTCGAGAAGCTGTTTCATGCCGCCCAGTATAGCGCTCACACCCTGAGCCGCCGATGACCAACCGGCGTAGTATGCGCGCCGTCTGCCCGCGGGCGGTGATGGCATTTTCGAGGGCTTTGTTGTGGCGGAATTTATCGCGATCCATCCGGAGAACCCCCAGCCGCGGCTGATCGCGCGGGTGGTGGACCGCTTGCGTCAGGGCGCGGTCATCGTCTATCCCACGGATAGCTGTTACGCGCTGGGCTGCCATCTGGACGACAAGGCGGCGGCGGACCGGCTGCGCGTGATCCGCCAGTTCGACAAGCACCACCTCTTCACCCTGGTGTGCCGCGATCTGTCCGATATCGCGCACTACGCGCGGGTCGATAATCGGCAATACCGCATGCTCAAGGCCACCACGCCCGGTCCGACGACCTTCGTGCTGCAGGCCACCAAGCAGGCGCCGCGTCGTCTACAGCACGAGAAGCGCAAGACCATTGGGCTGCGCGTACCCGATTCTCCCATCGTGCAAGCGATGCTGGGTCAGCTGGGCGACGCCATGTCCTCCTGCACCCTCGGCCTTCCCCCGGACGATGAACCGGTATCGCACCCGGACGACGTGCGAGACCAGCTCGACAAGCTGGTCGATGTGGTGGTGGAGGGTGGCGATTGCGGGGTGGAACCCACCACGGTCATCGACTGGAGCGGGGAGCTGCCCGTGATCGCTCGCCCCGGCAAGGGCGCGGCGGAGTGGGAAGAGCGGATCGTATAATCCCGCCATGGAATCCCTGACCCTCGTCCAGCAGCTCGCGGTATGGGCACTGCCGGTGTTGCTCGCCGTGACCCTGCACGAGGCCGCGCATGGCTATGTGGCCCGTGCGCTGGGCGACAGCACCGCAGCGCAACTCGGCCGGCTGTCGCTCAATCCGCTCCGTCACATCGATCCGGTGGGTACCGTATTGGTGCCCGGCCTGCTACTGGCGATGGGGGGCTTCCTCTTCGGTTGGGCCAAGCCGGTGCCGGTCAATCCGGCGCGATTGAAGCAGGGCCGACGCAGCATGGCCTGGGTGGCGGTGGCTGGCCCGCTGGCCAACCTCGCCATGGCCATTGGCTGGGCCATCCTGCTCAAGCTGCTGCTGGTAAGCGGTGCCGACGGTGGCATCGCCACCGGCCTGCGCTATATGGCGCTGGCGGGCATCGCCATCAATATCCTGCTCATGGTGCTCAATCTGCTGCCGCTGCCGCCACTGGACGGCTCACGGGTGCTGGGCGGTTTCCTGCCACCCCAACAGGCACAGATGCTGGATCGCATCGAGCCCTACGGCCTCATCATTCTATTGGCACTGCTGTTTACCGGCGTGCTGGGATTCATTCTCTGGCCGCTGTACGGCGCCGTGGATGGCGTTGTTCGCGGCATGACAGGACTCGC
>JALEHA010000268.1 GCA_022763315.1 Algiphilus sp. | reverse complement strand
TGCGCAAACCCTTGGCGCATTCCCAGGTGTAGGGGGCGAGGTCATAGCGGTAGTTGCTGGTGACGCCATTGGCGCCGAGACTCGCCACCAGGCCATCAATCTGCTCCCAGTTGATCTGGATACCCGCCGCGACCACCAGCCAGCCGTAGTTCACCGTGCGGCCGTCCTCAAGGGTGACCAGGCGTTGATCCGGGTCGATGGCCGTCACGCGTTGCTGAATCCAGTGCACGCCCGAGGGGATGAAATCCTTCATCGGGCGTTTGGTCTTGGCCACGTCGTAGGCGCCACCGCCGACCAGCGTCCATGCCGGCTGGTAGAAGTGATGGTCGCTGGGCTCGATGAGGGCGATATCGAGGTCCGGCCGGGCCTTCCTGAGCAGCGACGCCACGGTCATGCCGGCCGCCCCTCCGCCGATGATGGTGACGACGTGTTGGAAGGTGGCGGTCATGGCGAGCTCCTGATGGGTGGATTGATGCAGACTATAGCAAATTGCATATAAATATGCTCAAAAAAGAATATAATGCGCAACATCCACACATCAGGAGGTGCAGCATGCTGTTCCGGCAATTCTTCGACGCGGAGTCGAGTACCTATACCTATCTGTTGGCGTCAGGTCGCGGTCGCGAGGCGGTCATCATCGATCCGGTCAAGGAACAGGCCCAGCAGTATCTGACCGCCATCGAGCAGATGGATCTCAAGCTGGTGCGCGCCATCGACACCCACACGCATGCGGACCACATCACGGCGCTCGGCGACTTGCGTGCCGCCACCCAGTGCGTGACGTTGATGGGAGAATTCACCCAGGCCGAATGCGTCTCCGACCACGTGCGCGAGGACGACATCGTCGATGTTGATGGCATTCGCCTGCGTGCCCTCTATACCCCAGGGCATACCAATGAATCCTTCAGTTTCGTATTGCAGCCGGAGCGGCCGGAAGCGGTCTTCACTGGCGATGTACTGCTGATTCGCGGCACCGGTCGCACCGACTTCCAGGGCGGCGATCCGCATCGCAGCTGGGATTCGATCACCAATAAACTCTTCCGCCTGCCGGAAGAGACGATCGTGTGGCCGGCCCACGATTACAAGGGCTGGACCGCATCCAGCATCGCCGAGGAAAAGGCCCACAACCCGCGCCTGGCCGGCAAGACCGAGGCCGAGTACGTCGACATCATGAACAATCTCAACCTGCCCGATCCGAAGATGATGGATATTGCGGTGCCCGCCAATCTGGCCTGCGGAAGAGGCTAGGTGCGCCTGACGCTGCTCGACGACCTGCGCGCGCTGGATCGCGCGCGCGCAGGGGGCGATGTCCTAGCCGGCACCATCACCGCGGTGCTGCTGGTGCCGCAGGCGCTGGCCTATGCCCTGCTCGCCGGTCTTCCACCGGAAATGGGTCTCTACGCCAGCATCCTGCCGCCCGTGGTCTACGCCCTGCTCGGCTCGAGCCGTACGCTGGCAGTGGGGCCAGTGGCGGTGGCAGCGGCCATGGTGGCGTCGGCGCTGCATGGCTGGGCCGGGGATGACGCGCAACGTATCGTTGAAGGCGCGGTGATTCTTGCGGGCCTCAGCGGGCTCTTCCTGCTCGCGATGGCGGCCCTGCGGTTGGGATGGCTGACCCATTTCATCAGTCATCCCGTGCTTTCGGGCTTCGTCACCGGTGCAGCCATCTTCATCGTCGGGACCCAGTTGCGCGGTTTGTTTGGCATCGAGGCCGGTGATGGGGTGCATTTCATCGAGCGCATGGCGCACATCCTCACGCACTGGTCCACCGGCAATGTGCTGACCTGCGTCTTCGGTCTCTCCAGCCTTGTTCTGCTGATGGTTGCGCGCAGTCCGCTGATCAGGATGCTGATGCGCTGGGGGGTATCGCGCGAGGCCGCGCTGACTACGTCGCGGCTGGCGCCACTAGTGATTGTCGTGCTCGCAACGCTGCTATCCGCGCTCATCGGCGCGCAAGGGCAGGGGGTGGAGACGGTCGGTGCGGTTGCGGGGCAGTTGCCCGGCTTCAGCCTCAGCGCCTGGGGCGCGGAAGGTTGGTGGCTTCTGGCCCCATCGGCTCTGCTGATTGCCTTGGTCGGCTATGTGGAAAGCGTATCGGTGGCACGCACGCTGGCCATGCGGCGGCGCGAGGCCGTGGATGCGGACCGCGAACTGATCGGCCTCGGCGGTGCGAACATCGCCGGCTCGCTCTTTGGCGCGATGCCTGCAGCGGGTGGATTTTCGCGCTCGATGGTCAATTTCGACGCCGGGGCCCGAACCCAGCTCGCAGCCTTGGTCACAGCTGGCTGGGTGTTGCTCATCACGCTCTTCTTCGGCGGTCTGCTCGCGGCACTGCCGTATGCCGTGCTGTCGGCCATCATCGTGGTGGCGGTATGGCAGCTGATCGATTTCTCCGCGTTGCGCCACACTTGGCGCTTCGACCGTGGTGACGGTTTTGCACAGGCGCTCACCATCGTTGGCGTCCTGGTGGTCGGCATTGAGGCCGGGCTCATGCTCGGTGTCGCGGCTGCGCTCGCGATCTTCCTGTATCGCACCAGTCGGCCGCATATCGCGGTGATCGGGCGTCTGCACGGCACCGAACACTTCCGCAATGTCTACCGGCACGTGGTTGAGACCTGGCCGGAGCTGCTCATGGTGCGTATCGATGAGAGTCTGTATTTCGCGAGCAGCCCGCGTATCCAGGCCGAACTCGAGCGTCTCGTCAGTCGCCATGATCCACTGCTATCGGATGTGGTGCTCGTGCTCTCCGGCGTCAATGCGGTGGACGCGAGCGGGGTCGAAATGCTGGAGGTCTTCCACAGCGAGCTGGAGCGGCTCCACATCCGCTTGCATCTGGCGGAAGTGAAGGGCCCGGTCCAGGATCAGCTCAATCACAGTGCGCTGCCAGCCGCGCTGGGTCCGAATCGCATCCATCTTTCCGCCCAGGCTGCCGTCGAAAGCATCGTTCCCGCAGGATGAGCGTCGCGCGCCTCGGTACACTGCGCGCGCCATGATCACAGCAACCGACCTGACCCTCCGCCGCGGCGAACACCTGCTGTTCGCCGGCGCCGGCTTCACCCTGCACGCGGGCTGGCGGGTGGGCCTGGTCGGGCGCAATGGCTGCGGCAAGTCGAGTCTGTTCTCGATGATGCTCGGTCAGCTCAGTCCGGACCGCGGCGCGCTGCAGCTACAGCGCGGCATCGACATCGCCACAGTGGCGCAGGAAACACCCGCCGTCGACCGCTCCGCCATTGACTACGCCCTCGACGGCGATACCGAGTTGCGCGCCACCGAGCGCGCCCTCGAACAGGCGGCAGAAGCCGGCGATGCCGACGCCTTGGGGCGTCTGGACGACCGCATGCACGCCATTGGCGGCTATGCCGCGCGTGCGCGCGCTGCCAAGCTGCTCGACGGTCTCGGTTTCGACACGCGTCAGCAGACCTGTCCGGTCTCGGATTTTTCCGGGGGCTGGCGCATGCGTCTGAATCTGGCGCAGGCGCTGCTGCGCCGCGCCGATCTGCTGCTGCTGGACGAGCCCACTAACCATCTCGATCTGGATGCCGTGCTCTGGATCCAGGACTGGCTGAAGCGCTTCGACGGCACGCTGGTGGTGGTCTCCCACGACCGCGACTTTCTGGACGCGGTGACCGACCACACCCTGCACATCGGCGGCGGCCAAGTGGCCCTGTACGACGGCAATTTTTCCAGTTTCGAGCGCCAGCGCGCGGAGCATCTGGCCCAGCAGCACGCGCAGCATGCCAAGCAGCAGGCGCAGATCGCGCACATGCAGGCCTTCGTGGACCGCTTCCGGGCGCAGGCGACCAAGGCCAAGCAGGCGCAGGCCCGCGTCAAAATGATCGAGCGCATGCAGAAAGTGGCGCCCGTGCGCGCCGAAGCAAGCTTTCGCTTCGAATTCCCGGAACCCGTGCAGTTGCCCTCACCGCTGGTGCGCATGGACCGCGCGCGCGCAGCCTATGGGGACATCACGGTGCTGCGCGATCTCAAGCTGGGTCTGGAGCCCGGCGATCGCATCGGTCTGCTGGGCCGCAATGGCGCCGGCAAATCCACCCTGGTGAAACTGCTCTCGGGACGTCTGCAGCCCGCCGACGGCGGCATCCTGCATGCCCCCGGCTTGCAGGTCGGCTATTTCGATCAGCATCAGGTGGATGCACTGGACCCCGCGGCCACGCCGATGCTGTTGATGCAGCGCCTGGACCCGGCCGCCTCAGATCAGGCGCTACGCAACTGGCTCGGTCGCTTCCAGTTCCAGGGCGACCGTGTCTTCGAGCCCATCGCGCCCTTTTCCGGGGGCGAGAAGGCACGGCTTGGCCTCGCTTTACTGGTCTACCAGCAACCCAATCTGCTGCTGCTCGACGAGCCCACAAACCATCTCGACATGGATATGCGCGCGGCATTGGAGGAGGCGCTGCAGACCTTCAATGGAGCCATGGTGTTGGTCACCCACGACGGCCATCTCGTGGCTACCACCTGCGACCGGCTGTGGTTGGTGGCCAATGGGCAGTGCACGCCCTTCGACGGCGATCTGGACGACTATGCGCGTTGGTTGCTGTCGTCAGCGAGCAAGACCGGCGGTGCCAACCCGCCTGCAGCCGCCGCACCCAAGCGCAGTGCCGCGGACACGCGGGATCTGCGCAACCAGCTCAAGCGTCTGGAGCGTGACATGCAGCGCACCAGTGCGCGGATCGAGGCCATTGAGGCCCAACTGTCGGACCCGACGCTCTATGAAGGCGGTCAGCAAGACCGCATTACCGAACTGGGTCGAGAACAGGAGGCCCTGCGCACCCAACTGGCCGAAGCCGAAGCCGCCTGGCTGGAAGCGGCGGAAGCCCTCGAAGAGGCGTGACCATGTTGCAGGCCCAGAATCTCCAGCTGTTTCACGGCAAGACCCCGCTGCTCGATCAGGTCGATTTCACCGTCGAAGCCGGCGAGCGCATCTGTCTGGTGGGACGCAATGGCACCGGCAAGTCCACCCTGCTGCGCGTGCTCACAGGCGAGGTGGCGCTGGATGCCGGTGCGCTGCGACACGACAGCGCGCTTCGCGTGGCCCTGTTGCCGCAGAGCCTGCCGCCGCTGGAGCCGCGCAGTGTGTTCTCCTCGGTGGCTGAAGGCCTGGGCGCCATCGGTGCCCAGGTCGCGGAATACCATCGCCTCATCGCCGAAGAACCGGACAATATGGCGGCCCTCGCACGCGTGCAGGATGCCATTGAGGCGGGCGACGGCTGGTCGCTGGATACCCGCGTCGCCGCCATCCTGTCGCGCATGGAGCTTGACGGGGATGCGCGCTGTGACCAGCTTTCCGGCGGCATGCGCCGCCGGGTTTGGCTGGCAAGGGCGCTGGTCACTGAACCCGACCTGCTGCTGCTCGATGAACCGACCAACCATCTCGATATCGAGGCGATCCGCTGGCTGGAGGAGTTCCTGCAGCAATGGAATGGTGCGTTGCTGTTCATCACCCACGACCGGGCTTTTTTGCGGCGGCTGGCGACGCGCATTTTTGAGCTCGACCGTGGCCATCTGACCAGTTGGCCGGGCGACTACGACACCTACCTCAAGCGCAAGGCGGAAGCACTGGCGGCCGAGGAAGCGGAGCGCGCGCGCTTCGACAAGAAGCTGGCGGAAGAGGAGGTCTGGATCCGCAAGGGGATTCAGGCACGGCGCACGCGCAACGAGGGCCGGGTGCGCGCGCTGCAGGCCATGCGCGCGGAGGCGGCGCAGCGCCGCGAGCGGCAGGGCACTGCGCGCATCGCGGTGGCCGAGGCCGAGCGCTCCGGCAAGCTGGTGGCCGAGGCCGAAGGACTGCATCTGTCCTACGAGGGACGGCCCATCGTCCAGGATTTCTCGACGCTGGTGCTGCGGGGGGACAAGATCGGTCTCATCGGGCGCAATGGCGTGGGTAAGACCACGCTGCTCAAGCTGCTGCTCGGGCAGATCGCGCCCGACCAAGGCCACCTGCGGCTGGGCACCAAGCTGGAAGTCGCCTATTTCGATCAGCTGCGCGCGGCGCTGGACCCGCAGCGCAGCGTCGCCGACACCATCGGCGAGGGCCGGGATTTCGTCGAAATCGACGGCAAGCCACGGCACGTCATGAGCTACCTGCAGGACTTTCTGTTCACGCCGGATCGTGCGCGCAGCCCGGTACACGCCCTGTCGGGCGGTGAGGCCAGCCGGCTGCGGCTGGCGCAGCTCTTCGCCAAGCCCTCCAATCTGATGGTGCTCGACGAACCCACCAACGATCTGGATATCGAAACCCTGGACCTGCTCGAAGAGCGCCTGACCGAATACCGTGGCACGGTGCTGTTGGTGAGCCACGATCGCGCTTTTTTGGACCAGGTTGTGACCCGTTCTTTCGTGTTCACCGGAAACGGCCGCATCGAGGACATCGTCGGCGGGTACAGCGATTGGCAGCGTCAGCAGGCGCGGCAGGCCGCATCGGCGCGTGATGCGGCGGCGTCTGCACGTCCCAAGACCGCGGCTGCCAAGCCGCGTTCGAATGGGGATACGCGCGAGATCCGGAAAGTGACCCGGCAGATCGAAAGTCTGGAAGCGGAGCAGGAATCCCTGGGGCTTCTGCTGGCCGATGGGGCGCTCTATCGCGATGACCCTGCGCGCGCCGAGGCCACGCAGCAGCGCTTGAAGGCGATTGCGCAGGAACTGGAAGCCGCCTATGCGCGCTGGGAGTCGCTTGAGGGCTAGCGCGGCGGCGGATGGAGCCGAGGCGGGCCCACTCGGCATTGCGGTTCTGCGCTACGGCGCGCACCATGCGCGCCTATGCCGATGTTTTCTCACGCCCGTTGCGCACGCCGATGCGTCGCTGGCGCCAGACACACAAACGCCGCGTCGAGCGCGGCGTTGGGTCAGTATCCCGGGCACTTGCTTTGTTAGCGCGCTGCCCTTGCTGAATCATCTGGTGCCGAGGAGAGGACTCGAACCTCCACGGGTTTCCCCGCTAGTACCTGAAACTAGTGCGTCTACCAATTCCGCCACCTCGGCAGTGGGCGCGGAATTATAAGTCAGAAGGACCTGTTGTCAATGAATCGCAAAACATCATTCGATCCGACCGCCTGGCGCGAAGGAGATCCGAATGCGCCCGCAGAGCAGCAGCGCTACGGCCAGTCCGTGCCCTCGCGCAGCTGGATCCTCCGCACCTTGGAAGCGGCCAAGGGGCCGCGCACGCGCGAGCACCTCGAACTGGCCCTGGGCCTGGGCGAGGATGACCCGCTGGAAGGCTTCAGCCACCGTCTTTCCGCCATGGTGCGTGACGGGCAGCTCGTCAAGAACCGCCGCGGCGGCTACGGCGTTCCGCGCGAGATGCATCTCGTCACGGGCCGCGTTCTGGCGCACAAGGACGGCTTCGGCTTCCTGACCCCGGATGACGGCGGCAATGATCTCTTCTTGCCGCCACAGCAGATGCGCAGCCTGTGGCCCGGAGACCGGGTAGTGGTGCGCGCCGAAGAAGAAGACCATCGCGGTCGGCGCGAGGCGGTCGTGGTGGAGATCCTGGAGCGCGGCGTGCGTCAGGTGGTGGGGCGGCTGACCATCGATCACGGCGCGGCGATGGTGATGCCGGAGAATCCGCGCATCACGCACGAAGTGGTGATTCCGTCCGAGGAGCGCGGCAGCGCACGCGACGGCGATATGGTGGTGGTGGACATCCTGTCCGACCCCAAGCCGCGCAAGTCCCCGGTGGGGCGCATCGTGGAAGTGCTCGGCGCGCATCTCGGCCCGGGCATGGAAATCGAGGCCGCCATCCGCGCTCACGGCATCCCGCACGAATTCCCGGAAGAAGCGCTCGCCGAGGCGGAGGCGCTGCCCGACGGCGTTGAGCCGGGGGATATCGAAGGGCGCAAAGATCTGCGCAAATTGCCGCTGGTCACCATTGATGGTGAGGATGCGCGCGACTTCGATGACGCGATCCACGCCAAGCGCACCTTTGGCGGCTGGCGGGTGTGGGTGGCCATTGCCGATGTCGATGCCTATGTGCCCTCAGGCTCGGCGCTGGACGCGCATGCCCAAGAGCGCGGCAATTCGGTCTACTTCCCGGAGCATGTTGTCCCCATGCTGCCCGAGAAGCTGTCCAACGGACTGTGCTCGCTGAACCCCAACGTCGACCGCCTCTGCATGGTCTGCGAGATGCAGATCAAGCGCAACGGCGAGATCGTTCGGGGTCGCTTCTATGAGGGCGTCATGCGTTCGCATGCCCGACTCACTTACACCGAGGTCGCCCAGGCACTGGAGACGCATTCCATGCCTGCGCATGCCGACAAGGGGTTGCTCAAGCATCTGCGCGAACTGAACCAGCTCTACGAAGCCTTGGCCGCGGCGCGCGCGGCGCGCGGAACGGTGGCCTTCGATACCCAGGAAACGCGTTTCGTGTTTGATGAGGGGCAGAAGATCGACCGCATTGTGCCTACGGTGCGCAATCGCGCCCATGTCATCGTCGAGGAATGCATGATCGCCGCCAACGTCTCGGCGGCGCGCTTCGTGCTCAAGCACAAGCGAGGGGCGCTGTTCCGTGTGCATGCACCGCCCTCTCTGGAGAAGGTGCAGGCGTTGCGCGATTTCCTCGCCACGCGCGGCATTCGCCTGGGCGGTGGCGATGATCCTCAACCCGCGGACCTTCAGGCAGTGATGGCCGAGGCGGAGGGTCGGCCCGACTTCGTGGTGATCCAGACCATGATGCTCCGGGCGATGATGCAGGCGCGCTATCTGCCGGACTGCGAGGGGCATTTTGGTCTGGCGCTCGAAGAGTATGCGCACTTCACTTCGCCTATTCGCCGCTACCCGGATCTGGTCCTGCATCGCGCCATCAAGCGCGTGCTGCATCAGGTGTCGAAGCGCGACGAACCGCTGTCCCACGATGCACTGGAAGGGCTGGGCGCACACTGTTCCACCACCGAGCGACGCGCCGATGAGGCCACCCGCGATGTGGCGTTGTGGTTGAAGTGCGAGTACATGCAGCAGCATCTGGGTGACAGCTTCCCGGGAACGATCACCGGGGTGGCGCCCTTCGGCGTCTTCGTGACGCTGGACGACATCTACGTCGAGGGGCTGGTCCACGTCACCGCGCTGGACAATGACTACTACGAGCACGATCCGGTGCAAGGCCGTTTCGTCGGCCGTCGCAGTGGTCGTACCTACGCCTTGGGCGACGCACTGGCAGTGAAGGTGGTGCGGGTCTCTCTTGACGAACGTCGCATTGATCTGGAACCCGATGCCGCAGGTGGTCGTCGCCAGACACCCGGTGGAGAGCAGGATCGTGGCGCCAGCAAGCCGCGCAAGGCATCTGCTCAGCCACCGTCAAGCTCCGAGCGGGTACAGTCGGATGCGCAGCCAGCCAGGAAGGGGGGGCGTGGCGCCAAGGCGGCTGCGGCGAAGCGAGCCGCGAAGAAGGCGGCAAGACAACCGGACAAGAAGGCAGGAAAGAAGCAAGCGGCACGCTCAGCGACGAAAAAGACTGTGACCAAGAAGGCAGCGGGACGCCGTCGTGGCGCAAAGCAGACATCGAAATCCAATTAGGAGATGGACATGAAGAAGCACGTACTGATTTCGGCAGTGACTGCCTCGGCCATCGTGCTGAGCGGCTGCGCCACCGACGATCCGAACAAGCGCGCCAAGCGTGGCGCGCTACTCGGCGCCATCGGCGGCGCGGCCATCGGCCAGATGGCGGGCAAGGACAC
Organism: Algiphilus sp.; assembly: GCA_022763315.1. GTDB lineage: Bacteria > Pseudomonadota > Gammaproteobacteria > Nevskiales > Nevskiaceae > Algiphilus. The sequence continues at coordinate 2,150 of JALEHA010000268.1, read as the reverse complement.
CAAGAGCACCATGATCGGCGCTGCGGTGGGCGCCATCGCCGGGGGCGCGGTGGGGAACTACATGGACAGCCAGGCGGCTGAACTCGAAGAGCAGCTGGCTGCCGAGCGCGCCCGCGACGAGCTGCGCATTCAGCGCCTGTCTGACAATGCCCTCAAGATCGGCATTGCCAGCGATGTGTCCTTCGACGTGGACAGCGCAACGCTGAAGCCCAATGCGCAGGCCACCTTCACCCGCATCGCGGAAGTGCTGAAGGACTATGACTCGACGATCATCCACGTGGTCGGTCATACCGACTCCACCGGTTCGGCGGAGTACAACCAGAATTTGTCCGAGCGTCGCGCCTCCTCGGTGGTCTCCACGCTGACCGGCAACGGCGTTCTGCCTGCCCGTCTGCGCCAGGAAGGCCGTGGCGAGGCGGAGCCGATCGCATCGAACGACACCAAGGCTGGCCGCACCCAGAACCGCCGGGTCGACATCGTTATCAAGCCGGTGATCGAAGGCCAGGAGCAGCAGGCGGCTGAACCGCCGCCCTATCTCGGCGCCTGAGGGCGATGGCCGATTCCGAGCGTGTCATCGGCGGCTTTCACGCGGTTTCGGCCGCGCTGGAGGCCGCCGAGCCTCCGCTTGAGGTTCTGCTCAGTCAGACCCGTCGTGACCAGCGCGCCAGTGCGCTGACCGCACAGGCCGAGGCGCGCGGCGTGCCCCTGCGACGCTGTGGGCGCGACACGCTTGACTTGATGCTGCCCGGTGTCCGGCACCAGGGCGTGGTGGCACGGGTGGCCGTCGCCGCGTCGGCGGCGGTGGACGCCGACACCCTGCTGTATTCGCCTGCCCCCGCGGACGGGCTGGTGCTGGTGCTGGATGGCATCCAGGACCCACACAATCTCGGCGCCTGTCTGCGCTCGGCAGAGGCGGCAGGCGCGCAGGCTGTGGTGATCCCGCGCGACCGCTCGGTGCGCGTCACGCCAACGGTGTCCAAGGTGGCAGCGGGTAGCGCCGAGCGCGTACCCGTGCTCAGCGTCACCAACCTGGCGCGTGCCCTCGATCAGCTGCGTGACCACGGCTACTGGATCTGTGGCCTGGCTGGGCAGGCCGAGCGCAGCCTGTGGCAGCTCCGCGCCACGCAGCCGCTGGCGCTGGTCATGGGAGCCGAAGGCGCAGGGCTACGTCAGCGTACCCGCCAGCATTGCGACGAACTGGTGCGCATCCCGATGCTGGGGCAGGCGGAGTCGCTGAACGTGTCGGTGAGTACCGGTGTCTGTCTCTTCGAGGTGGCGCGACAGCGTCTGGCAGCGGATTAGGGCCTGCTATGACGCGTCGAGTCGTTGCAGCAGCGCCTCGGAGGCTGCATCGGTAGGGAAAAAGGTCTCGACCCGGACTTCGTCAGCGGTCACATCCAAGGCCGTGCCAAAGCTCGATAGCATCGAGAACAGGCTCAGTTCCGCACCTGCCACGCCGTAGCGCAGTGCAAGCGCAGGCGCGGGTACGGCGGTCGACTGTTCACGCATGCGCCACTGGCGCGGCACGCCTTCGTACTGCAAGACCTCGTCCACCAACTCGTGCAGGGCTGCATCGCACTGCGCCTCGGCTTCGTGACGCGTGCGCCAGAGCAGCAGCGTGGCCACTTCCTCCCAGTTCAGGATATGCGGGCGTGCGCCTTCGGGATGCATGCTCAACTTGAACAAATTGCGCGGCCCGGCGCCACACACCGTCCTCCAGATGGCCTCGATATCACCCAGCAGCGACAACATGCGCTGCATAGGCGGATTCATCATCATGATGTTCCACTGCCGATCAATCACCACTGCCGGATAGGGCCGATGGTGCTGTAACAGCATGTCGAGGGCGCGGCGGATCGGGGCCATATCCGGGTGCGCCAGCGTGCGTTTGGGGTAGCTGGGCGCGAATCCGGCGGCGATGAGCAGTTGATTGCGCTGGCGCAGCGGCAGATCCAGAGCCTCGGCCAACTGTAGCGCCATCAGTCGGCTGGGCCGCGCCCGACCGGATTCGAGGAAACTCAGGTGGCGCTGCGACACGCCTGCCGCCAGCGACAGGGCCAATTGGGACTGGCGTCGCTCCTGTCGCCAGCCGCGCAAGGCCTCGCCGAAGGAGGTGGTCTCCAGTGCGCCGCGCTCGGCTTCGGCGCGTG
>JALEHA010000052.1 GCA_022763315.1 Algiphilus sp. | reverse complement strand
GCGGGGCGTGGCGGAAACAGCCGACGAGGTGGTCGTTGACCAGGCCGGTGGCCTGCAGGTAGGCATAGACGATCGTGCTGCCCACGAAGCGGAAGCCACGCTGCTTGAGGGCCTTGCTGATGCGGTCCGACAGCGCGGTCTGCGCCGGCACCTCCGCCATGTGCCGCCAGTGGTTGATGATCGGCCGACCATCGACGAAATCCCAGAGAAAGGGCGATAGCCCGCCCACCGCGGTGCGCAGTTCCAGATAGGCGCGGGCATTGCCGATGGCGGCGTCGATCTTCAGGCGGTTGCGCACGATGCCGGCATCCGTCATCAGGCGTGCCCGGTCAGCATCGTCGTAGCGCGCCATGCGTTCCGCATCGAAGCCGTCAAAGGCGGTGCGGAAGTGCTCGCGCTTGGCCAGGATGGTGCGCCACGACAGCCCCGCCTGCGCGCCCTCCAGGATCAGGAATTCGAAGAGGCTGTGCTCATCGCGCTTGGGCACGCCCCACTCGGTGTCGTGATAGGCCGTCTCGATGGCGCTGTTCAGCGCCCAATCGCAACGCGGTGCGTCCTCAGACATGCGGCTACTCCCCTGCACGATGCGTACGCCGACCGCCGCGCCCGCTAGGCACGGTGGAATTGCAGGCGCTGGCCCACGGCGCGCTCCGCCACGTCGCGGCCGTCCCACACCGGGATGCCGTTGACGAAGGTGGCGTCGATGTGGTGGCTGAAGCTGGTGCCTTCCACTGGCGACCAGCCGCACTTGTAGACCAGCGTGTCGGCGCTGACATCGGTGTGGTGGTCTGGATTGACCAGCACGAGGTCTGCGTAGGCCCCTTCGCGGATATGGCCACGATCCACGATGCCGAAACGCGCGGCCGGGGCGTGGCTTGCGCGCGCAACGGCCGTGGGCAGATCCAGAACCCCCTCGCGCACCAGTTCGAGCAGCAGAAGCAACGCGTGCTGTGCCAGCGGCAGGCCGGAGGCCGCCTTGCGGTAGGCCTGGATTTTCTCCTCCAGCGTGTGCGGTGCGTGACCGGTGGCGACGAGGTCGATCCGGCCATCGGCCAGGGCGGTGCGCAGTGCGCTGCGGTCGGCGGCGGTCTTGATCGCCGGGTTGCACTTGATCCGCGCGCCTTGGGCGTCGTAGTCCTGGTCGCTGAACCAGAGGTGGTGCAGGCAGACCTCGGCCGTGATCTGCTTGTCCTCGACCGGGCCGGGGGTAAAGAGCTCGAGTTCCCGCGCGGTGCTGAGGTGCAGCACATGCAGCCGGCTGCCATGCGCACGCGCCAGCGTCACTGCCTGCTCAGTGGCCTTGTAGCAGGCCTGCGCCGAACGAATCAGCGGATGCGCGTCGAAAGGGATGTCCTCGCCGTAGCGCTGCAGGAAATGGGCCTCGTGCTGCCGGATAGTGGGCCCGTGCTCGCAGTGGCTGGCGATGACGCCGCCGTAGTGGCTGAACAGCGCCTCCAGGGCAGCGGGGTCGTCGATCACCAGGCCACTGGTCGAAGGCCCCATGAAGGCCATGACACCGCAGGCCTCGTCGGGGGCCAGCGCCTTGATTTCCTCGATGTTGTCGTTGTCGGCACCGAGATAGAAGGCGTAGTTGGCGCGCGCACGGCCGCGGGCACGATCGTACTTATCCGCCAGTGTTGCACGGTCGGTGACATGCGGCACGGTGTTGGGCAGATCCATGAAACTGGTGATGCCGCCCGCCACGGCGGCTGCCGATTCGGTGATCAGATTGCCCTTGTGGGTCATGCCCGGTTCGCGGAAGTGCACCTGATCGTCGATCATGCCGGGCAGCAGCAGGCGACCGTGGGCGTCGATCTCCCGGTTGACGCCCTCGCTCCCGAGCGCACCGCCGATGCGCGCGATGCGTTCGCCATCGATCAGGACATCGCCTTCCAGAATGCAGCCATCCGTGACGATGCGGGCGTTGCGGATCAAGCTTTTCATGCGCTTCTCCCCAGGCCGTGTGCCTCAGGGTGCAAGCCACCGCCCGGACCACTGCGTGCCCTGACGGGTCCAACGGGCACGACGATGACCCGCTGCGGCCAGATAGAGCCATTCCAGTTGCGTGACCTGCACCACCACTGCGCGGAACTGCGCATAGCCAGCATCTGTTCCCCCGGGGGGGACGTCAACCGTGCTGCCCGGCTGATAGGCGTCCGGGGCGTCGAGCAGCGTGCCCGGGCCGGGCTCCATGCGGTAGCAGGTGCGACTCATCGGACGGGATTCCGCCCACGCCTGTTCGGTCAGGGCGTCATCTGCGTGCACCTGTGCCTCGCCCTTGAGACGAAGCTGCAATTTGGCGCGGACGTCGTACGCATGGAATGCGACCGTGGGCTGCGCCTCCATTTCCAGGATCTTCTCGGCGCGGGCATCGGTATGGAAACGCAGCGTCGTGCTCTGCGGCTCCACCGCCCGAAGGATGACGGAGCGCACCTGCGGTGTGCCATCGCGGCCCACGGTAGCGAGCTGGATGGTATGGAAGCCGTGGTGCCGATCGTTGACGCCGCGCACCAGCAACTGCCAGGCGTGCGCCCAGCTCGCATCCAGATCGTTATAGAACGAAGCTTCCACGACCCACTCTCGGTTGAAGGCGAGTCGTAGTCTAGAACGATGCTGCAAGTCGTCTGGTTCAAGCGCGACCTCCGTGTCGAAGACCACGCCCCCCTCGCGCGGGCGGCGTCCTGCGGGCCGGTGCTGCCGCTCTATGTGGTGGAGCCCGAGCTCTGGCGCCAGCCCGACATGTCGGCGCGGCACTGGTCTTTCGTCGTGGATTGCCTGCGCAGCCTGGATCACGCGCTGCAGCAACGCGGTCAGGGGCTGGTGGTGCGCCGCGGCGACATCGTGTCCGTGCTCGGCGATCTGCATCGGAAATGGGGCGGCTTCGCGCTATGGAGTCATGAGGAAACCGGCAACGGCTGGACCTTCGCGCGGGACCGCGCCGTGGCCGCCTGGTGTCGGGACCACG
>JALEHA010000051.1 GCA_022763315.1 Algiphilus sp. | reverse complement strand
TCGAGCGCCTGCTCCAGGGACATGCGCACCGGCGGCGTCAGCAGCACGTTCTCATCGGAGCCGGAGGCGCGCACGTTGGTGAGCTTCTTGCCCTTGAGTACGTTGACGACCAGGTCGTTGTCGCGGGAATGGATGCCGACGACCTGGCCTTCATAGACCTGATCACCGGGGTCGACCATCATCTTGCCGCGGTCCTGCAGGTTGAAGATGGCGTAGGCCAGCACCTTGCCCTGCTCGTTGGCGACCAGGACGCCGTTGTGGCGGTTGCCCACGGCCATGGCGGCGCGGCCGTCGAAACGGTCGAAGTTATGCGCCAGCAGACCGGTCCCCGAGGTGAGCGACAGGAACTCCGTCTGGAAGCCGATCAGACCGCGCGACGGGATGGTGTATTCCAGGCGCACGCGGCCGGTGTCGTCGGTGACCATGTTCAGCATCTGGCCACCACGCTCATTGAGCCGCTGGATCACCGCCCCCTGATACTGGTCCTCGATGTCCGCGGTGAGAATTTCCCAGGGCTCCTGGATCTCGCCGTCGACCTCGCGGGTGATGACCTGTGGGCGCGACACCGACAGCTCGTAGCCCTCGCGACGCATGTTCTCGAGCAGCACCGACAGGTGCAGCAGGCCGCGGCCGGAAACCTGGAACTGATCGCCCGAGGCCATCGGCTGCACGCGCATCGCGACATTGGTCTTGAGTTCACGCTGCAGGCGTTCACCGATCTGGCGGCTGGTGACGAACTTGCCTTCGGTGCCGGCAAAGGGTGACTTGTTGACCTCGAAGGTCATGCTCATGGTCGGCTCGTCGACCTCGAGCAGCGGCAGCGCCTCGGGATGCGCTGGGTCGCACAGGGTCTCGGAGATGCCCAGATTCTCGACGCCGGTGATCGCGACGATATCGCCCGCCGAGGCCTCGCTGACCTCACGCCGCTCGAGCCCGAGAAAGCCCAGCACCTGCAGCACGCGTGCCGAGCGGCGCGCGCCTTCGCGGTCGATCACGCTCACCGGGGTATTGGTGGCGATACGGCCACGCTTGATGCGCCCGGTGCCGATGACACCGACATAGGTCGACCAGCTCAGCGAGATGATCTGCATCTGGAAGGGGCCGTCCGGGTCGACATCGGGGGCGTTGACCCGGTCGACGATGGTTTCGAACAGCGGCCGCATATCACCGTCCCGCGCGCCATCGTCGAGGCTGGCGTAGCCCTGCAGGGCCGAGGCGTAGACGATGGGAAAATCGAGCTGCTCGTCGGTGGCGCCGAGATTGTCGAAGAGATCGAAGACCTGGTTGATCACCCAGTCCGGGCGGGCGCCGGGACGGTCGATCTTGTTGACCACGACGATGGGCTTGAGGCCGAGCGCAAACGCCTTGGAGGTCACGAAACGGGTTTGCGGCATCGGACCGTCGACGGCATCCACCAGCAGCAGCACCGAGTCGACCATCGAGAGCACGCGCTCCACCTCACCGCCAAAATCGGCGTGGCCCGGCGTGTCGACAATATTGATGCGGTATTCGGTATCGCTGCGCGTATCCCGCCAGTTGATCGCCGTGTTCTTGGAAAGGATGGTGATGCCACGCTCCTTCTCCAGGCTGTTCGAGTCCATGATGCGTTCGCCGTAATCGGTGCGCGCTTCCAGCGTGTCGGACTCGCGGAGCAGCTTGTCGACGAGGGTGGTCTTGCCGTGGTCGACGTGGGCGATGATGGCGATATTGCGGAGCGTGGACGTCATAGAGATGGTGCGTTGCACAAAAAGGCGATGCATGGTACGCCCAAGCTGCAAAAAGCGCGAGCATTCATTGCAACATTCGACTGGCGTGGCATGGTGTGCCCCCTTTCCATGAGCCGATGGAATGAATCGACCGGGCATTGCTCTTGCCATCGCCCTCGGGCTGGGTGCCACCGCACCGGCGCAAGCCGCCTGGTGGGATCGCATTTTCGGCGCCGCACAGAACGACGCGCCCGTCGCGACGCGCGCACCGGTGGCAGGCGACGAGGCGACCGGGCCCCAGCTGCAGGGCGACACCATTACGCGTGCGCGGCGCGCCGCGCTGGCACAGGGCATGGACAGCGCCATCTCCAGCCTGGGCCAGCAAGACGGCTTCTGGCAAAGCGCGGCGGTCCGTGTGCCCATTCCGCAATCGCTGCGGGGCCCGGCGGCACTGCTCCGGCAGGCTGGCATGGGTGCTGCCGTGGATACCTTTCACCGCAGCCTGAATCGCGCGGCCGAAGCCGCCGTGCCGGCGGCCGCCGACATTGTCAGTACGGCCCTGCAAGACATGCAGCTGGAGGACGTCCGCGACATTCTCCACGGTGGCGAGCAGGCCGCGACCCGCTATTTCCGCACGCGCACGGAAAGCGCGCTGGTGGCCGCTTTTCGTCCCATCGTCTCCGAACGCATCGACCAGGCCGGCGTAGGAAGCGCCTACCGCGCCATGGCGGAACGCGCGGGACCCTACGCGGCCGCCCCGGGGTGCGCCCCGAGACCTCGACGGCTATGTCACGAGCCAGGCGCTCGACGCGCTCTTCGTGCGCATCGGCGAAGAGGAAAGGCGGATTCGCCAGTCCCCAGCCGCGCGTGGCAGCGCCTTGCTCGAAACGGTTTTCGGCCGTGCTTCAGGCGTGCCTTAGTCAGCGTCGCCGTTGGCGGCCTCGGCCTTCGGGGCTGGCGCCTTTGCTGGTGATTCCATCATCGCCGCGTTGTCGCTGATGTTGCGGCGAGCGACGTCGCTGACAGGGTGTTCGGCACCGAGTTGGGCTTCGAGCAGGGCGTAGGCATCGCGCAGCAGCGGGTCGGCCTTGGCGTATTCCTTCTTCTGATGGAAGGCCATGCCGAGATTGTTCATCGCAATGCCGACATTGGCGTGGCTCTCGCCCTGCGCCTTGCGATAGGCCGCCAGCGAGCGTTCATACCAGGCCACCGCGGCATCCATGTCGCCCGCCATTTCATGGGCTTCGGCGGTGTCGCCCATGAGCGCGGCCATCGCTTCACTGTCGCCATCGCCGGCGCGTTGGAGTAATTCGGCGGCGCGCTCAAGGCGCGGCAAGGCCGCTTCCGCATCACCGCGCTGGATCGCCATCAAACCGTAGTCGGCGAGGGTGCGCGCCAGAGGACGCGGCTCCGTATCGACGCGCGGCGATTGCACTTCGATGGCGCGTTCATAGAAATCCACCGCCTGCTCGTAGTCACCGTTCATCTGAAACAGATAGGCGGAGTTCGCGACTGCCCGTCCATAAGCCACCGTGTCTTCACCGGCCTCGGCCGCCCGCTTCAGGGCCTCCAGGCACAGCGTCTGCGCTTCGGTACGCTGGGCACGGTCAATGAGTTCGCGGCAGCGGCGGTTGGCATCCGCCAGCGAGGCGCCGCCCGCGTCGGTGCTTTCGCTTGCTCTCGCCTCGCCTTCGGCTGCAGCGGAGGGCTGCGGCGCGTCGCCACTGCCGCAACCGACGAGCAGCATCGCGAGCAACGCGCTGGCCGGGATGGCCTTGTTCATGTCTGACTCCTGGTCCCCATGGAGCCCGCACAATGACGGTCTGCCGGCGGTCGCGCAAGCGCGGCCCGGACACAGCCTGCCCCTTACACTGTTTTGCTATGCGACTGAAACAGCGCTATCGCTATCTGCGCGCCCGCGGCCATGCATGGTTGGTTGCGCATCCGCGCGTGCGCGCCGTACTGGAGGCCAGCGGCTGCCTGCGCGGCGGACCGGAAGCCGTGGCGCGCGGCGTGTTTGTCGGGCTCTTCGTCGGACTCACACCCACGGTGGGTGCGCAGACGATCTTCATGATCAGCGGCTGCATCATCGTGCGCGGCAATTTCCCGGCCGCCTTTGCGGTGTCGTGGGTCAGCAACCCTTTCACCATGGCGCCTTTGTACTGGGGCTTCCACGCGATCGGCCAATTTGTCTTTGGCAGCCTGCCCTTCTTTGCCAGCAGCGCCTGGTATCTGGACGGCTTCATCGACGAATGGTTGTTCGCCGTGCTGGGTAGCCTGCTGGTGGCACTACCGTCCGCGATGGCGGGTTATGTGGTCTCTCACCGGCTATCGGCCATGTTGCGTGCCCGACGGCTGGCGCGGGCGCAGCGTCAGTCCTGAGCGGCGCGCTGCAGCGCGGCCAACAGCTCGGGCCCGGACCAATCCCTGCGGCCACCTTGCTCGGCCGCGCGCACCAAAGCGACCAGGCAGGCGTTGACTGGCGCCTTGCGGCCCAGGCGCTCGGCCAGACGCAGGAGCTCGCCATTGATCCATTCGATCTCGGTGCGCCGGCCGCGTTCGAGATCCTCCCACATGGAGGAGCGCGCCAAGGGATCAATCCGCAGCATGCGTTGACCGACGCGCTGGAAAACGGCATCGGGCACGGCCAGCAGGCTGGGCATCCAGCGCGGCGGCACCGGGGTCAGTCGCGCCGGCCGGATACCGGCTTCGGCGTAGAGCGCGAGGGCTTCACGCTGCGCCAGCGCGATGCAGCGCCGAAAGGCGCGCTGACGGAGTTCTTCCTGGAGCGGGATGCCGGCCAGCGCATTGATCGGATTGTTGAGGTTGAGCAGCAGCTTGGCCCACAACACGGCATTCATGTCGGCGCGCAACTGCAGCGGCAACCCGGCGCTGCGGAAGAGATCCAACCAGGGCGTGAGCGCGTCGTCAGCTTCGACCTCCACGACGCCCTCCGACCCATGATGGAAGTGCCCATCCCCATGCTGCACCACATTGAAAGGCACCATGCCCGCCAGCACCCGTTGCCGGGGGAGCCGCTGTTGCAGGCGCGCGGCATTGTTGACGCCGTTCTGCAGGCTGATGATGACGGTTCCGGGTGCCAGCACCGAAGCCAGCACATCCCCCGACGTTTCCGTATCGGCCGACTTGACCGTCACCAACACGAGTTCCGCGGTTGCCAGAGACGCCGCCTCCGTGGAGAAGGGCACCTGGCGGGGCGCAAGCACGTGGTCATAGCCCTGCCAATCACTGACCCGCAATCCATGACGGGCAACCACCTCTGCCATGTGCGCCCGACCGACGAGACGCACGGCCCCGCCGGCGGCCACCAGCCGACCACCCAGATAACAGCCGATGCTGCCAGCGCCGAAGATGCCAATGGCCGGAGCAGCCGTCGCTTTAGCTGTCATCGCGCGTCACGCTGCCACGGCCCGCCTTGAGCGCACCGCGATGGCGCTTCTCCTGCAGGCGCCGCCTGCGGGCCGCACGTGAGGGTTGCGTGGGACGTCGTACCCGAGGCGCCGTCGCCGCACGCAGGAGCAGCTGGCGCAGCGCGGCGAAGGCGTCCTCACGGTTCAGAGCCTGACTACGGTGCCGCTGCGCCTTGATCACAATCACGCCCTCGGAGCTGATGCGACCGTCCTGCAACTGCTCAAGCCGCTGCCGCCACGGCGCGGGGAGGCCGGCGTCGTCAAGATGCAGACGCAGATGCACCGCCGTCGCGCTGGTGTTGACATGCTGTCCCCCGGGGCCTTGCGCGCGCACGGCGTGCCACTGCGCCGCAGCCAGGGCCGCGCGCAGGCATTCTTGGGTATGGTTTGACATCGTCATACGGCACCGACCACCACGTTGAACCTCTCCCCGCCCCCCGCGGTACAGGCCGCGGATTCGCCCCAGTGTACGGCTTCACTGCGCAACGCTTCGCGTGTGTTCGGGATGGCGAGGCGCGTCCATCGCGCCGGGCACCGCGTACACAGTGGCATGCCTTTCTGCCTGTTTCTCTTGCTGCTGCTGCTATTGCCCGCCGGGCACGCGTCGGTCTTCGTTCCGGATGCGGCCGATACGGTACTGCTGCGCGTGGCGCCCTCGGACAATGCGGAGGTACAGCGTTTACGGCAGATGCGGGCAGCGCTGGCGGAAGCCCCTGGCCGTATCGAGATGGCCACGGCATTTGCCCAGGCTGCCATCGCCCATGCGCGACGCAGCCAGGACGCGCGCTGGTACGGCTATGCCGAAGGGGCGCTGCGGCATTGGCAAGGTCGCGAAAGGGTGCCCGCGGAGGTACGCGTGCTGCGCGCCACCCTGGCACAGCACGACCATCGCTTCGCCGCGGCGTTGCAGGATCTGGATCAGGTGCTCGCGCAGCAGCCGCAACATCTGCAGGCGCGCCTGACCCGCGCGGTCATTCACAGCGTGCAGGGTCGCTATGCGCAGGCGATCACGGACTGCAACGTAGTGCGGCGCTATCGCGTCCTGATGGGCGTGGCCTGCCTGGCGACGCCACGCAGCCTGAGCGGGGAGGCCGAGCAAGCGCTACGCATGCTGCACACGCATCTGGCGCTTGCCGAGGGTGACGACGAAGCACGGCTGTGGGCGCGCAGCGCACGCGCGGACATTGGCTGGCGGCTGGGCAGCGCCGAGACGGAAATCTGGTTTCGAGAAGCGCTCGACAGCGCGGGCGCGCGCCACGACATGGCGCTGCACCTGCAGTACGCCGACTTTCTGCTCAGTCAGGGCAGGGTCGCCGAGGCCGCCGAGGTGGCACGTGCCTGGGAAGACAGCAACGAGGGTTTGATCCTAAGCCTGCGCGCGCGCATGCGGAGCAACGCCGAAGCGCCTGGCATCGCACAGGACCGTCGCCGCCTCGAAGCGCGCCTCGAGGCGGAGCGCGCGCGCGGCGGGGCGCGGCACTTTGGGACCGAGGCCGCGGCGGCGCTGTATGTCTGGCAACAGCCGGCGCGCGCGCTGTGGCTCGCACAGCGCAATTGGGTTGTGCAGAAGACACCATCCGACGCGCGGCTCCTGTTGCGCGCCGCCGTCGACAGCGGCCAATCCGACGCTGCCGTACCGGTGCGCGACTGGTTGCGCGAGAACGCTGTGCAGGATCAGCGCCTGCAAGCGCTACTGGCACAACTGGGGCAGACGGCAAAGTCGCAGGCGGAGGACACATGAAGCCTTTCACCTGGCTGGGCCTGGCTCTGCTGCTGTGCATCAGCGCCGCGCCGCTATGGGCGCACAAGCCCAGCGACAGTTATCTGCAGCTCACCGTGGAGAAATCCCAGGTCGAGGGTCGCTGGGATGTGGCGCTGCGCGACCTGCACGAACTGGTGGGACTGGACCCGGATGGGAATGGCGAAGTGACGTGGCAGGAGGTACGCGACAGCCGCAGCGCGATCATCGCCGCCACCTTGCCGAGGCTTACGCTGCGCAGCGCTGGCGCGGTCTGCGACGTGGCCACCGGTGCGCTGCGTATCGCCGAGCACAGCGATGGGCTCTATGCCGCTCTGGCCTTCGACGGGCAATGCGCGGCACCAGTAGAGCAGCTGAGCGTGCACTACGACCTGCTGTTCGACATCGATCCTTCGCATCGCGGTCTGCTGAGGCTGGAGCTTGGCGGTCGGACCTACAGCACGATTCTGCAACCCACCGCCCGCCAGTTCGATGTCAGCCTGGAACAGCCCGCGCTGGGGCCACTGTTCTGGACCTATCTTCGTCAGGGCGCGTGGCATATCTGGGCCGGCTTTGATCACCTACTCTTCCTGCTGTGCCTGTTGCTGCCGGCCGTGCTGCAACGCCGACAAGAAGGCTGGGTGGCTGCCACCGATGCACGTCGCGCCACCATGGAGCTGGTTGCCATCATCACCGCCTTCACCGTGGCGCACGCCTTGTCGCTGTCAGCCGCCGCCCTCGATTGGCTGCAGCTACCCACCCGCTGGGTGGAGACCGCGGTTGCCGCCACCATCATCTTCGCGGCTTTGAACAACCTGCTGCCCCTGGTGCAACGGCGGCTGTGGATGGTCGCCTTCTTCTTCGGCCTGATCCACGGCGCCGGTTATGCCGGTGTACTGGCGGGGCTGGGCTTTGATGCGCCGACCCTGGCACTTGCCCTGCTGGCCTTCAACCTGGGAGTTGAAGGCGGCCAGATCCTGATCGCTGCCGCCTGCCTGCCCTTTGCCTGGATGGCGCGACATCAACCGCTCTACCGTCACCTGGTCGTGGTTCCCGGCTCGGCCCTGGCCATCCTGCTGGGAAGCTGGTGGCTGGCGCAGCGGCTGTTTCATATCCGTCTGGAGACCCTCCTGTGAAGCACCCTCGCCCGAGGTTACGCACGACCCTCCTGCTGCTTGGCAGTTGCTTCGCACCGATGGCATGGGGTCACGGCGCCGAGGCGGAAGTCATTGAGGAGGTACCCGCCGAAATCGTGCGCTTCGGCTACACCGCCGGTCAGGCCATGGATGGCGCGCACGTGCGCGTGCTGCTGCCGGACAGCCGGCAAGTCTTTCAGGTCGGTCGCAGCGATGCCCAAGGGCACTTCGCCTTTGTCCCCGATCGCCCAGGTCGCTGGATCGTGGAAGCCGACGATGAGCGCGGCCACAAATTGGAGGTGGCGGTGGCGGTAGGGGCTGCGGCATCCGCTGAGCCGCGCACACCCGAACGGATTGCGATACCACCCCATCTGCTGCTCTGGGCGCTGATCGTCAGTGTGCTTGCCAATGCCGGACTGCTGTCCGCCTTGATCGGCGCAAAAAAAAGAACCCCGTGACGCCAGTCGCGGGGTTCCAAGCTCGTGAACGGCGCAGACCTTAACCGGTCACGAGATCGAGATTGACGGGGGTCGTGTCAATCTCGATGTTCAGATCATTGATATCAATGGGCCGCGCGGTGGGCGTGGTGCTGTTGTTGATGTTGTCGATGACGAGATTGCGCAGCTGAACGGCCGGTGGCGGCTGCATGCCACCACCGTTACCGCCATCGCCACCGCCATTACCCCCGTCATTGCCGCCATTGCCCTCGGGGGGCGGCGCCAGCCGCGGCGAGGTGCCATCGCAGGCGGCAAGCGCCAGCAGGGCGCCCGCCAGACAGAGTGCGGAGAGGCTTCGTGTCATGGTCGTGCCCTCCTACTGGCCGTCCTGCACCGCACCCGGAAGCGGGTGCGCCAGGTACGGGAATGCGGCGAGGAAATCGTCGATCGACTCGGTGGTCTGATCCGTGAAGGGCTGAGCACCAACCGGCGCGTCGGAGGCGTCGCAGTTGCGCGCCTCGACCAAGGGACCGAAAGCCGCGGCGGTTTCTTCGGTCACGACACAGAGCACGCCCATGGCAGCGCGCAACGCGACGTCGGTGACATCATCCACCGGCCGCCGACCATTGGGAAAACCGGCCAGATCAAGGGCGAGAACCCCCAGCGGGCTTTGCTCGGCAGGCGCCGTCACACCCACCGCGGTGTTGAGTCGCAGCATCTCTGAAGGCGTTACCCCCTCCGGCTGGTTAAGGCCCGGAATACCGGTAAGGAAGGCGAGCACCAAGTCCTGCCGCGGGATGTTCGAGGGCGCAATGCTGCTGTCCGCGCCCACGGCGTCCCTGAACAGGAGGTCGATCAGGGCGGGCAGAGTCGGATTGGTCACATAGCTCAGGAACTGGCCGTCATCGCTCGGATGGCTGGCGTTGAAGCGATCCTTGTCCGTGATGCCGATGACCACTTCATTGACCAGCGGCATGCCCAGACGCGAGACCTGCGTCCAGGCGCCTCCTTCAATGGCTGGTCCCTTGGTGGCGGGCAGATCCGTATTCGGGCCCTGCGGCGCAGGGTTGAGCACGCGCATCTGACGCTTGCTGGCCGTCGTCCAGCCACCGATGATGGGGCTGTCGCCATCGGTCAGACAGCTGGCGGGCACTTCCAGCGCCAGCGAGGTGATGTTCTTGTCATCCACGATGCTGGGCTTGTCATCCCGGTTGCCCAGCGGGTTCAGCGCAATCAGATCAAAGACCTCACCCAGGTTGATAGCGAAGCCTTCCTTGCGCTGACCGACAAACACGCGACCGGCACCGCAGCCGGGAATGGCCACGTCAAAGATGTGGTTGTTGGCATAGGTCGGGTAATCGGCGATCGTCTTTTCGCCGATGTAATCGACCGGCTTGCGGAAGGTCGTCTGCCCGGCGAGCGCACCACTGGTGATCTGCAACGGCTGGGCGCTGCCCGAGCGTGCGCCGCCGCGCACCACGCCGACGGTGTAGGTC
Source organism: Algiphilus sp. (assembly GCA_022763315.1). Taxonomy (GTDB): domain Bacteria; phylum Pseudomonadota; class Gammaproteobacteria; order Nevskiales; family Nevskiaceae; genus Algiphilus. The sequence continues at coordinate 23,798 of JALEHA010000051.1, read as the reverse complement.
TCGACGCGATTCTGGCTGGCATCGTCGGTCACGCCGGGTCCGATCGGACCGGCCTGGATCAGCGGAATTGCAACGTTGGCGGCGTTGTCGCCGCTGCCGATCGGCAAGGAAACGTTACGGAATTCCTGATCAAACTGAAACTGGAACGTGAGGTCCTCCATCGCATCGCCGTCGTTGTCGATGTGAATCTCGTACAGCGCCTCGGGATCCAGCGCGAAGTAGTTCGGGCCACCGTAGGCGTCTTGCAACGGGTTGTAGTTCGCGATCAGCGTGACGAAACCCTCGCGACCGGCCTCGTAGCTGCGGAACATGTAGAAATCCGTGCCGTCCACGCGCGGCGTGCCGGCGATGAAGGGCGCTTCGCGGTGGCTGGATGCTCCCGCCTGAAACGTTGTACCTACGGCCGCGGCGGCTACAGCCGCAACGACGAGATGCCGTGAACGCATTCCGCTCTCCCGATGGTTTTTGGGTGATTGCAATGCGCTTTACGCAGCGACTTCCGCAATGGATGCAGCGCGGATGCGCATCGGTCGCGGAAGCAGAGATGGCGCGCACCGAACCACCGTTGGTCGGCCGCTCGCCGGGATTCAAGAAATTGACGCAGAAATGGCGTATATTCGGAACTGCAGTTGCTTCAAGAAGAGTGTTATCAGCGTGAACTGTCGTACCTCAGCCCCCGTGGCTGCTTCCGAACGACCGGTCGGCAATGATGCGTTCCTTGATGGCTTGCACCCCAATGGGCGTGCCTACGCCCGTTTTCTACACTTTAGTTTGAGGAATGTTTCATGAGCGATGTTTCCACCGGTACCGTGAAGTGGTTCAATGACGCCAAGGGCTTCGGGTTCATCACCCCGGCCGACGGCGGCGACGATCTCTTCGCCCACTTCAAGGAAATCCAGGGCAGCGGCTTCCGCAGCCTCGCCGAAGGCCAGCGCGTCGAGTACGTCGCGCAGCGTGGCCCGAAGGGCATGCAGGCGACGCAGATTCGCGCGGTCTAAGACCCCCGGATTCTGTAAAAGAGCCGCGACCTTCGGGTCGCGGCTTTTTTTTGTCCGTTGGGCGGCGGCTCAGCCCATGTGGAAGAAATTGAGCTTGTGGCCGTCCAGGTCGCGAAAATAGCCCGCATAGAAGCCGCTCATACGCTCACCGGGCGCGCCCTCATCAGTGGCTCCCAACGACAGCGCCTTGGCGTAGAGGGCATCGACCTTGTCGCGCGAGCCTGGCGCCAGCGCCACCATCACGCCATTGCCGACCGTAGCCGGTTTTCCATCATGCGGCTGGATGACGCTGAGCATCGGCGCGCCCGGGCCGGTGGCCCAGACGATGATGCGCTCGTCGTTCATGAAGCGCTGCGCGCCCAGTTCGCCCAGCAAGGCATCGTAGAAGGCCCCTGCACGCTGCAGGTCACTGCTTCCCAGGGTGACGTATCCAATCATTGCTGCTCCTCTTGTTGTTGCTGTTGATGACGCGGCGATGGTAGCGCCGAATGCAGCGGCTCCGCGCCGGGCTCTCTACAATGCTCGTCATGCTTATCGGATTTCTTGTTGGCGGCCTCATCGGCGCCCTCGTCGGCGGCTTCACCGGTTTCGCAATCGGTGGCCTGCTGGGTTATTTCCTGGCGCGGCCGCTGCTGGGCCGCTTCATCCGCAGCCGCATCGCGCAAGTGCAGGCGCGCTTTCTGGATGCCGTCTTTGCCGTGATGGGGGCCTTGTGCAAGGCCGATGGGCAAGTTACGCAGGATGAAATCCAAGTCGCCGAGACGTTGTTCGACCGCCTGCGGCTGAACGAGCCGGCGCGCGCGCAAGCCCGGCAGGCCTTCACCCGCGGTAAACAGCCGGACTTCGACCTTGATGCCGAGGTCGCCCAGTTCGCACGTGCGGCACGCGGCCAGCGTCCGCTGTTGATGATGTTCATGCAGGTACAGCTCGCGGCAGTAGGCGCAGACGGACAGATCCACCCCGCGGAACACGAGATGCTGCTGCGCGTTGCCCGCGGACTTGGCCTTCCCGAAGCGGAGGTTGAGCGCATGGAGGCCATGCTGCGTGGCGCGGCGGGCCGCGGGGCCGGCGGGCGCAGCCAACCCGACCTTGACTGGGCCTACCAGGTGCTGGGCGTGTCCTCCGATGCCAGCGACGAAACGGTGAAGAAGGCCTATCGCAAGCTGGTGAGCGAAAACCATCCGGACAAGCTGGCTTCCAAGGGATTGCCGGAGAGCATGCGGGCAATGGCCGAGGAGAAGACGCGCGACATCACCACCGCCTACGACCGCATCAAGGAAGCACGCGCGCTGTCCTGAGGGCTGGCAGCACATTACAGCGTCACCTGCGCGCGCTATTCTGAGCGGCTCGCCCGCAGCCCAGACCGCCATGCGCCCCGACCAACCCGACCCCCAACGCCGTGCGCTTCTGCGCCTGCTGTTCCTGTCGGGCGGAATGCTGTCCACGGGCCCGCTGCTGAGCGCCTGTCAAAGCCTCTCGACGCGGGACGGTGCCACCGATGCGCCGCGGCCCATGGGCGAGCTGCCACTGCCGCGCGGTCCGCTGGCTGACGTTGGCGCGCTCTTTGACAGCGGCGTCGACGGGATTTTTCTGCCTGAAGGCTTCAGCGTGCGTGCGGTTGCCCGCCACCTGAGCAACCCCGTCACCGGCGCCTTCGACCCGCTGGGATTGGCGGGCTACAACTGGCATGAGGCCCCGGACGGCGGGGCCTGCTTCGCCACGGACGACGGCGGCTGGATCTACGTGTCGAACAGCGAGCATCGCCAACGTGGTGGCGTGGGCGCGTTGCGCTTCGCGCCGGATGGGCGCATTGCGGCTGCCTACCGCATTCTCGACCACACCCGCCGCAACTGTGCTGGCGGGGCGACACCTTGGCAGACCTGGCTCTCCTGCGAGGAAGTACCGGATGGTCAGGTCTACGAGTGCGAGCCTACCGGTACGCCCGAGACGGCGCGCTTGCTGCCCGCTTTGGGCCGCTTCGCCCACGAAGCGGCAGCCGTGGATATGCCCACACGCAGCGTCTTTCTGACCGAGGACACCCCGGACGGCCGTCTCTACCGCTTTGTGGCGGACGCCGAGGATGTCACTGACAGCCCTGAAGGGCCGCGCCTGCATATGCGCTCCGGCCGCCTTCAGGTGCTCAATATCCAAGGCTTTGCCGACGACGAATACGTCAGTGACGACCTGAGACTGCGCAAGCTGCACGCCACCCAATGGGTCGATGCAATCGCACCGGAACAGCCGCAGGCCCGGCTGCGCACGGAACGCCGCGACGCACGCAAGCGTGTGCCGGGAACCGTTTTCCGCGGCGGTGAGGGCATGTGGATCTACACGCTGCCGCCGGAACTACGGAACGTCCCGCCCGGCGGCACCTTGCCGACGCGGGCCGTGCTGTTTTTCGCAACCAAAGGGGACAACCGGGTGCACGCCCTCGACGTTGACAATGGCCTGATCGAGACCATCTTCGACAATCGGCTGATCGACCCGGTTTTCGACGACGTCGACAACGTGGTGGTCAGTCCGGCAGGGGATGTTGTGGTGGCGGAGGATGGTGAGGCCATGCGCCTGATGGTGGTGGTCCCGAATGCGCCCGCCAAGACCCTGTTACAGGTCCGTCTGGGCAGCGATTCGGAACTGACGGGCCCGGCCTTTTCGCCGGACGGCAGCCGTCTATACTTCAGTTCCCAGCGCGGTCCGAACCTGCCACTCGGCAAGAACGGGAGCGGGGTGACCTACGAGGTCACCCTGCCCGCGTCCATACAGTCCGCGTTCCGCGCCGCCTAGCTTTGCGACTCGTCGAAGTCGCTGCGCTCACTGGGCCGATTCGCCGCATCTGGCAGCGGCGTATTGGCGTCGGCCGGTTCGGCGGGTAGCGGCGCGCGACGGTCGCGACCTTCGAGCACCCGTACATTGGCCGGTGGTGCGTAACCGGCGCGGTCTTCTCCGAAGTAGAGCGTCGTATGCGGGAAGGGAATCTCGATGCCCGCGGCGTCGAAATGCTGCTTGACCAGGCGGTTGTATTCGCGGCCCACGCCCCACTGCGAGCCCGGCAGCGTCTTGATGCGGATGCGCACATTGACCGCGCTGTCGGCGAGTTCAGTCACGCCGTGGACTTCGAGCGGCTCGAGCACCTTCTCGGCAAAGTTCGGGTCGGCGACCAGGGCGCTGTAGGCCGCCTGCAACTGCTCAATGACCGCGCTGATGTCCTCGCGATAGGCGACTCCGTAGACGCCTACGTGATAGGCGAAATCCCGCATGAAGTTGGAGACGGTATCCACGCTGGAGAAGGGCACCACGTGGTACGTGCCCGAAAGGTCGCGAATGCCGACCGATCGTACCGTGATCTTTTCGGCGGTTCCGGTAATGGCCCCAGCCGTGACGACCTCACCGGTGTTGATCGCGTTCTCCAGCTGGATGAAGACGCCAGTGATGACGTCCTGCACCAGCTTCTGTGCGCCGAAGCCGATGGCCAGGCCGAGCACGCCGGCGCCAGCGATCAACGGTCCGATATTGATGCCTAGTTCGGACAGCACGATCATGGCGGTCATCACCACCAGCACGATCAGGAAGGCGCTGCGGAACAGGGCAAGCAGGGTCTGCTCGCGCGCGCTGGCGCCGCCACGGTCGTTGTCGGGGTTGAGGCGCAGCTCGATCCAGCTCGCGAAGGCGATCCAGATGCCCTTGGCCACCAGCAGGATGAGCGCGATGGAGATGGCCGCGGCGAGGGCCGTGGTCCCGGCTTCGGAACCGATCCATTCCGGCAGATTGAACAGCCGCCAGGCGTCCAGCACGAGCAACGCCACCACGATCAGGATGATGGCCCGCAGCACCTGCAGGACGCCTGGAATGGCCGCGTTCAGTCGCTCTTCCAACTGCGGGAAGCGCCGGCTGGTGTCTTCGGGCAGGCGGATGCGCCGGCTGATGATCTGCGCCAGCACCACGGCGAGGAAGACACCACCGCCCACAGCCAGCAGCGTCTGCAAGGTGGCCTTGAGCATGAAAGGCAGCGTCTCTTCCGGCTGCAGAATGGCGACCACTGCCATGGCGGCGAAATATGCGATGGCGAGTGCATGCCATACCCGCGCCAGCACGTAGACACCAACCCGGGCGAAGGTCGAATGCGCTTGCTTGGCCTGAACTTCGAGCCGGCCGCGCACCTGCTCCTTGTTCTGGCTGATGACCATCAGCGCGTAGAGGAAGGCAAGGCCCATGACGATGAAGGTCAGCGCGCGGCCGGCATCCGGGGAAATATTGATGTTGGCAATGGGAACCGCGACCAGCAGGCCATAGCCGATGAAGCCGGATATGCGCGCGAACCAGCGGTTCCAGTAGGCCGCATTCTCGGCCGACATGGGCAGCAGACGCAGTCCCTCATAGCGGGTGGCGAACAGGGTCCGGATCAGCGCCTTGAAGATCTCGATCATGAGGAAGGCGTTGAGGAACATCGTCTGGCGCGTATCCATCGCACCCGGGTCGCTCAGCGCATAGATGGCCAGCAGGAATCCGATCACCCAGGACAGCACAATCAGCACCGTGTCGACGCCGGCAGCGAGCAACACGGCCACCGTCTTGCGCAGCAACGCGCTGGTCTGCGCGGGCTGCTGCGACCAGACGTCCAAGCGACGGTAGACCGGGATACACAGCCGGCGCAGCAGCATGAAGGCCACGATGACCGCAATGACGACGACGATGAGATCCACGCTGGCCGCAGCCAAGGCCTGCCAATCCACCCCAGCGGTGGCCTCGCCCGCCTGCGTGAAAGCGCCAAAGGCGCGTGAAAACTCGGCGGCGAGTTCTTCGGCGATGGACTCTGTCGACAGTGCGATACGACGCGACAGGCTGACGGGGGCCGCTTCCGTGGCTTCCTCGCTCTCCGTCGCCGCTGATTCGGTACTCGCCTGACGGCGCAGCGCTTCGATGAGCTGCGCACGCGTGGCTTCATTCTCCAGCAGATCGGCGAGCTGCTCGGCGGTCTGCGCGCTGGGCGGTTCGCTCGACGAGGCCTTACCGTCGCCCTGCGCATGTACCACCGCCAAGGGCATGCAGAGCAGACTCAACCACAGGAATTGACGAAAGCTTCGGCCGATCCGTGTCACATCCTCCCCCTTTCGATCTGGCGGCCGCAAAAGCCACCGGTTCGCATTCAGACGGCACGCACCCTACCGCAATCGGCCGCGCGCGGCTGCGGCGTCGCCGAGCCTTTGTGCAAGTTTCGTACAGCCTTGCGCGCGCTGGCTCTTGGCTGCCGCATCATGCAACCCTACGCAGGGTCAGGACTCAGGAGCCACCGTTGCCAACACGATTTCCGCGCCGCGCTGCCTCGCGCCTGCGGGCCCCAAGTGTCTTTGCCATCGCCCTCCTCGCCTGGGCCGGAGGACCGTTGCCAGCCGTCGGCCAGGCGGTGGAGACCAGCGATGAATACACCGCGCAACCGCCGCGTCAAGACGCATCGTCGGTGGATACCGGCACGGCCACGCCCATCGCGCCACGTACGCTGGACGAATCGCTGCACGAGATGGCCCCGGCGGAGCAGGCCCCCAGCCCCGGCGTGCAGAGCTTCAGCATTCTGGACGGCAGCATCCCGCCTGGAGAAACGCTACAGGTTCCGTGGTATGCCAGCGATTCCTTCACCGGCCTGGCCGAGCCGACGCCGGTGCTGGTGGCCCATGGCACGAAGCCGGGGCCGGTGCTCTGCGTCACCGCTGCCGTGCACGGTGACGAGCTCAACGGCATAGAAATGGTGCGCCGCCTCCTGTACGAAGTTGATGCCTCCGAATTGCGTGGCACCTTGATCGGGGTGCCCATCGTCAACCTTTTCGGTTTTCGTCAGGGGTCGCGCTACCTACCGGATCGCCGCGATCTCAACCGCCATTTCCCCGGCCATCCACAGGGCAGCGCCGCTTCACGGATCGCCTATTCCCTGTTCAACCACGTCATTCGCCGATGCAGCGCACTGGTCGACCTGCACACTGGCTCCTTTCATCGCACCAATCTTCCACAACTGCGTGCTGATCTAAGCGACGCGCGCATCGCCGACCTCACGCGCGGCTTTGGCGCCACCGTGGTACTCAACAGCGAGCCTCCCGAAGGGACCCTGCGTCAGGCAGCCACCGCTGCGGGGGTACCGACCATCACCGTCGAAGCGGGCGAACCGATGCGCTTCCAGCCGGAAGAGGTCAAGCACGGGGTGCGCGCGCTGCGCAGCTTGATGAGCCACATGGGAATGCTCGACACCAACCGCCTGTGGAGCGCGCCGCAGCCGGTGTATTACGAATCGCACTGGGTCCGCGCCGATGACGGTGGCATCCTGACCAGCGAAGTCGGCCTGGGCGATACCGTCCGCGAAGGCGAGGTGCTCGGCAGTGTCACCGACCCGATCACCAACCGACGCGTGCACCTGACCTCGCCCAACGATGGCCGTGTCATCGGCATGGCGCTGAATCAGGCCGTCATTCCCGGATTCGCGGCGTACCACATCGGGGTACAACGCCAATCCGCCGCAACTGAAGAGGAGCCGTCAGCGCCGGCCGCAGACGCCACATCGAGCCCGGAACCCAACGAACCGGCGTCTCCGGCAGTGGAAGCGCCAACGCCCGCGGTGGGTGGCGATACCGAAACCCGGCCGGACTAAGGCGCGAGTGTCGCGACCCACGCCGGGGGTCTAGTCGTCTTCGCCCTCAAAGGTATAGCGCGGACTGTCTTCGTCGCATCGGGCTTCGGTCACGAAGGTGCGCGTGACATCGATCAGTCCCAGATGCTGGATGGTGCGCCGCCCGAGCAGAACCGGGTAGTTCATGTCGTGCCGGTTCTCAAGGCTGAACTGCTCCTCGTAGACGGCGGATCCGATGCATACCTCCATCAACACCACCGGGCGTCGGTCGGTGCCGCCGGCGCCGCGAAGGATGACGTTGCGATACAGCGGACGCTCGTACAGTTTTTCCACTGCCTCGCCGTCACGCTCGTCTTCGACGTCAACGATGAAGCGCACCCATTCTTCCCCGTCACGGTCAAAGCGTTCGATGCTGGTCGCATGCATGGAGGAGGTCAGGGCACCCGAATCCACCTTGGCCTTGACTTCCACGCCCCAGCCCGTGATCTGGATCTTTTCCACCCAGCCCAAGATATGGTCGGTGCTCTGTGCATAGGCCAGGGGCGGCAGCAACAAGGCGACGGCGAGAAGTGGAGGCAGTGCGAACTGGCGGAAGGTCATGCGCGATGCTCCCTGGGTAGTAGAGCGGCAGGGCCGCGTTCAGTGGGATGGTAGGAGATGGATGCTGTCGCCGGCGCGACGCGCCCGCGCGCGGGCAGCTTCGATATCGTCTGCCAGCGCCAGCGTAACGCCCATGCGACGCCGGCCTCCGCCCAGCTCGGGTTTCCCGAATAGGCGCAGATGAACATCGGGCACCGCAAGCGCTTGGTCGAGACCGCCGAAACGCGGCGCCACGGTATCGCCCTCGAAAACCAGCGCGCGCGATGCCGCCGCGCCATAACTGCGAATGGCGGGAATGGGCAGACCGAGAATCGCGCGCGCGTGCAGCGCAAACTCGGACAGGTCTTGGCTGATCAGTGTCACCAGGCCCGTGTCATGCGGCCGTGGCGACACTTCCGAAAAGACAACCTCGTCGCCGCGCACGAAGAGCTCGACGCCGAAAACCCCGTAGCCGCCGAGATTGGCCGTCACGCTGGCCGCAATCTCCTGGGCGTGCGCCAGCGCCGCGTCAGACATCGGCTGCGGCTGCCAGGACTCGCGATAATCGCCGTCAACCTGAAGATGCCCGATGGGTGCACAGAAGGCGGTACCGGAAACTGAGCGCACCGTCAGCAGCGTGATTTCGTAATCGAAGGCGACGAAGCCCTCGACGATGCAGCGACCGGCGCCGGCACGACCGCCAGCCTGAGCGTAGGACCAGGCCGCCTCGATCTCCTCCGCGCTTCGGATGGTCGACTGCCCCTTGCCGGAGCTGCTCATGACCGGCTTCAGCACGCACGGCAGGCCGACTGCCTCGACCGCTTCGCGGCATGCCTCGAGGGTGTCCACGAAACGGTAAGGCGAGGTCGGCAGCGCCAGCGTTTCGGCGGCCAACCGGCGGATGCCTTCCCGGTTCATCGTGAGCCGGGCGGCGCGCGCCGTCGGTACCACGGGCCAATCCTCGGCCTCGAGGGCTTCCAGCGTGTCGGTGGCGATGGCCTCGATTTCGGGCACGATCAGGGATGGTCTCTCCTGCTCCACCACTGCGCGCAGGCGGGCGCCGTCGAGCATCGGAAACACATGGGCGCGGTGCGCTACCTGCATCGCAGGGGCATCCGCATAGCGGTCACAGGCGATGACTTCGACGCCGAGGCGCTGCAGCTCGATGGCAACCTCTTTTCCCAGTTCACCGCTGCCCAGCAGCAGCACGCGCGTGGCTCCAGGACTCAGCGGTGTGGCGATGGTGCTATCCATGTGCACCATTGTGGCACTACTGAATCGTGAAGTCGGTTCCGGTATCGAGTGCGACCCATGGCGAATGCCAGCGCGCGTGCCGATACCGATCGGACTGGATGAAGCCCAGCGACGCAGCCTGAAGCGGACGGGGACAGGATGCGGACGTAGCGTCGCTTCGCGCGCGGCCCGCGTTCAGCCAATGCGCCGTAGCATTGGTGCCCGCGGTTGAGGTCCGCCCGAACGTCACCACCAACACGCTGCGCGTACAGTATCGTCATGCCACAACACCACCGCCGCCGTACCCGCATCCTCGCCACGCTGGGGCCTGCCACCGACAGCGACGAGGCGCTGATGGCGTTGCTGCGCGCCGGCACCGATGCCGTGCGCATCAATTACTCGCACGGCTCCCATGCCGACCAGGAGCGGCGCGTGCGCCAGGTGCGCGCTGCAGCGGCCGAGATCGACCGCGACATTGCGATTCTGGCGGATCTGCAGGGACCGAAGATCCGCATCGAGCGCTTCGCCGAGGGACCGGTCACGCTGCATACTGGCGCCGCTTTCTGTCTGGATACCGCGCATCCGGCCGACGCTGGCAACGACACGGTCGTGGGATGCGCCTACCGCGACCTGCCTCGGGATGTGGCGCCGGGCGACGCCCTGCTGCTCAACGATGGCGCCATCCGGGTCGAGGTGAAAGCCGTCGAAGGCAGCCGCATTGAAACCGAAGTCGTCATTGGCGGAGTGCTGTCGGACCGCAAGGGCATCAACAAGGCGGGGGGGGGCCTGTCAGCAGCCGCCTTGACCGACAAGGACCTCGAAGATCTGCGCCACGCCGCCAGCCTGGATGTGGATTTCGTGGCGGTCTCCTTCCCGCGCAACGCCGATGACATGAAGCATGCCCGCAACCTGCTGCGCGAACACAACAGCCACGCCGCCCTCATCGCCAAGATCGAGCGTGCCGAAGCGCTGCATGCGCTGGAGGAAATCGCGGAGGCGTCCGACGGCCTGATGATCGCGCGCGGCGATCTTGGGGTCGAGATCGGCGATGCCGAGCTGCCCGCGTGGCAGAAGCGCATCACCCATGTCGCGCGCGAAGGCAACCGCCTGGTGATCACGGCCACGCAGATGATGGAGTCGATGATCAGCAGCCCGATCCCGACCCGCGCGGAAGTCCTGGACGTGGCCAACGCGGTCATGGATGGCACCGACGCCGTCATGCTGTCGGCCGAAACGGCGGCCGGGCAGCATCCGTCGCTGGTGGTGGAGGCGATGGCGCGCGTCTGCGCGGGCGCCGAGGCGGCCATGCCGGAACCGCGCACACGCGACCGCATGGACAGCCACTTCGTGCGCACCGACGAGGCGGTGGCGATGGCCACGATCTGGACAGCGCAGCACATGCACGCCAATGCCATCGTGGCGCTCACCGAATCGGGCGCCACCGCCCTGATGATGTCGCGCAGCGATACCCAGATTCCAATCTACGCCCTCACCCAGCACGAGCGCACCCGCCGCCGCATGCGGCTGTGCCGTGGCGTCTTCCCGTGTGCCTTTACGCCCACCGATCTGGACAGCGGTCGCCCGGCCCAAGAAGCCATTGCGCTGTTGCTGTCCATGGGCTGGCTGGAGAACGGCGACCGCGTGCTGTTGACCAAGGGAGACTACAACGGCCCGGGCGGCACCAACACCATGAAGATCATTCCGGTGGACGAATGAGGCCTCCGCCGGCCTTTGATCCGCAGTTCACCATCTTCGGCCACCGCGGGGCGGCCGGCTGCGCCCCGGAGAACACGCTGCTCGGCTTCCACACGGCCATCGCCCAGGGCGTGTCCTGGATCGAGTGCGACGTGCAGGCCCACCCCGAGGCCCTGCTACTGTTTCACGACGACCTGCTGCGCCGCACCACCGGCGCGCGCGGCCGTCTGCTCGACACGCCATTGGCAGCGCTCAAGGCCCTGGACGCCGGTGGCGGCAACACCATTCCCACGCTGCGCGAAACCCTGACCGCACTGCAGGGCAAGGTGGGCCTCAACATCGAGCTCAAGGCGGGGGATGCCGTGGCCGAACGCACCGGGGAAGCCCTGTGCCTGGCCGTCGAGGGTGGATGGGATCCTGCGCAGCTGCTGGTGTCGGCCTTCGATCACGCGGTATTGCAGCGCTTCTGCCTGGCAGCACCGCAGATACCGGTTGCGCCGCTGTTTGATCGGCCGAGTCCGCGCATGATCGAGGTCGCCCGCGCACTCGACGCCGCCGCCATCCATATCGGCCTGGCGGTGGCCACGCCCATCGTCCTTTCTGCATTGAGCGCGTCCGGCTTTCCGATCCACGTCTACACCGTGAACCAACCGACACTGGCCGAGCGACTGCGCGAACGCGGCGTGTCCGGCATTTTCACCGATTACCCGCAGCGCTTTATCCTGCGGGACTGATCCGTCACATCGCCGTCATGCCAACCCGCTGGAATAGCGACCATGAACACCCAAAGCCCTAGTTCTTCGAAGGTGGAGACGCTGGCCGCCGAGACGACGGACATGCCCGACCTCACCGCGCCAGAGCTCTACATCAACCGTGAGCTCAGCCTGCTCGCCTTCAATCGGCGGGTACTGGAACAGGCTCTCGACGAAAGCATCCCGCTGCTGGAGCGGCTCAAGTTCGTCTGTATTGCCAGCTCCAACCTCGACGAGTTCTTCGAGATCCGTGTCGCCGGTCTCAAGAAGATGGCCGAGCTCAATCCCAACCAGCGCGGAGCCGACGGCCAACCACCGCAGGAGCTGCTGCGCGAGATCGCCGACCGCGCCCACGAACTGGTGGATGAGCAATACCGCATCTTCAACGACATCCTGCTGCCATCAATGCAGGACAAGGACATCCGCTTCCTGCGCCGCTCCGAATGGACCACCGAGCAGGACACCTGGCTGGCCGCCTATTTTCACGAGGAGCTGATGCCGGTGCTGTCGCCGCTGGGCCTGGACCCGGCGCACCCCTTCCCGCGCATCCTCAACAAATCGCTGAACTTCATCGTGCAGTTGCAGGGCAAGGACGCCTTCGGCCGCAACAGCGGCTTCGCCATCGTGCAGGCGCCGCGCGCCTTACCGCGCCTGATCCAGATTCCGCGCGAAATCCCCGGCTCGGGTCCGAGCGATTTCGTGTTTCTGAGCTCGGTGATCCACGCCTATGTCGATGATCTGTTCCCGGGCATGCAGGCCACCGGCTGCTACCAGTTCCGCATCACGCGCAACTCCGACCTGTTGGTGGACGAGGAAGAGACCGAAGACCTGCTCGAAGCCCTGGAAGGTGAACTGGCCCAGCGTCAGTGGGGCGATGCGGTACGCCTGGAGGTGGCGCAGAACTGCCCGGAACATCTCTGGCGCTATCTGATGGAGACGGTGCAGCTGACCCCCGCAGACGTCTACCAGGTCAACGGCCCGGTCAACCTCAACCGGCTGATGGCTTTGCCGGATCTCATCGACCGCCCCGAGCTGAAGTATCCGGCCTTCACACCCCGGGTGCACAAGGGTATGGCTCAGGACGTCTTCAATACGCTGCGCGAGCGCGACGTGCTGGTGCACCACCCCTTCGATTCCTTCGCTCCGGTGCTGGAATTTCTGCGCCAGGCGGCGCGTGACCCCAACGTGCTCGCTATCAAGCAAACGCTCTACCGCACCGGCGCCAAGAGTCCGGTGGTGGACGCCCTGATCGAGGCCGCGCGGGCGGGCAAGGAAGTGACCGTGGTCGTCGAGTTGCGCGCCCGCTTCGACGAAGCCGAGAACATCGATCTGGCCGAAGCGCTGCAGGAAGTGGGCGCCCACGTCGTCTACGGCGTCGTCGGCTACAAGACGCACGCCAAGATGAGCATGGTGGTGCGGCGCGAGGAAAGCGGGCTGCGCCAGTACGTGCACCTTGGCACCGGCAATTACCACCCCAAGACCGCCCGGCTCTACACCGACTATGGGCTGTTCACGGCCGACACCAAGATCGGGCACGACGTCCACAATCTCTTTCTGCAGCTGACCTCGCTTGGCAAGGTGACTCAGATGCATCGGCTGCTGCATTCACCTTTCACCTTGCAGAAGTGCCAGGTCGAGCGCATCGACCGCGAGGCCGAGAACCACCGTGCGGGCCGGCCAGCGCGCATTCGCGCCAAGATGAATGCCCTGGTGGACGCGCAGATGATCCAGGCCCTGTATCGCGCCTCCTGTGCCGGCGTGCCGATCGAGCTCGTGGTTCGCGGCATGTGCTGTCTGCGTCCGGGCATTCCCGGCGTGTCGGAAAACATTCGCGTGATTTCGGTCGTTGGCCGCTTTCTCGAACACACCCGTGTGTTCTGCTTCGAGAATGGCGGCGAGCCGGAGGTGTGGCTTTCTTCCGCCGACTGGATGGAACGCAATCTCTACAAGCGCGTCGAAACCGCGTTCCCGGTACTGGATGCGCGCCTGCGCACGCGTGTCATCAATGAACTGCAAAGCTATATCGACGACCGCGCGCGCGCCTGGCAGCTCAATGCGGATGGCAGCTACACCCGCATCGGCTACCCCGACGAGGCGAACCCCGGGGCACAACAGATGCTGCTCGATGCTGCCACCGCCTCCTAGCCCGCTGGAGCCTAATCCGTGAGTGATTCCAAGGCGGCGCGCAAGGCCGGCGCATCAGAGCGATCGAGCATGGCCCACCAGTTCCGACGCTGGTGGCGCCGGCGACAACGCGGCACGGCCGAGGAGCCGCAGCCACCCTACCGTGAGACCGGCGATGGCAAGCCGCGCCGGCTGGGGGTGGAGTTCGAATTCTCCGGCCTTTCGCTGGCGCGGCTGTCGGAACTCGTGCCCCAGGCAACTGGCGGCCATAGCCATGTCGTGTCCGATTACGAAGCCGAAGTGCGCGATACGCCGTGGGGCACCTTTGTCATTGAACTCGACTTTGCCTTCCTGAAGGAGCTTGGCCGCAACCAGGCGGACCCCTCGGTGGAGCGCAACAGCCTGGAGGAATTATCGGAGAGCCTGCTTGCCGCGGTTGCCAAGCAGGTGGTCCCGTTTGAAATCGTCACCCCGCCCATCCCCTTCGACGAACTGGCCGTGGTCGATCAACTGGTGGCCCACCTGCGGCGCGCCGGGGCCCGCGGCACCCGGCATTCCCCGCTGTATGCCTTCGGCCTGCATCTCAATATCGAACTGCCGGCCCTGGATGCGGGCACCATCACACGCTATCTGCAGGCGTTTGGCCTGCTCTTCGACTGGTTGCGGGAGCGCTGCCATCCGGATTTCTCGCGCCGGCTGTCCCCGTACATCGAACCCTTTCCCGCCGAGTATCTGCGCCACATTCTGCAAGCGGACTATGCCCCGGATCTCGACCAACTGATCGACGATTACCTGGCGCACAATCCGACACGCAACCGCGCGCTGGACATGCTGCCCACCTTTGCCCACATCGACGACGCGCGCGTCCGCGAGACAGTGAAAGACCCTCGGGTGAAAGCGCGGCCGGCGCTGCATTACCGGCTGCCGAACTGCCAGATCGACGAAGCGGACTGGCGCTGGCGCGATCTCTGGAAGGACTGGCTGCAGATCGAACACCTTGCCGCCGATCCGCAACGCTTGCAGTCGATGGCGGCTGCCTATCGGGAAGCCCACGAGGGCATGGTGGGACGCTGGGTCAGCGACTGGGCCCGTCAATCGCGCACATGGCTGCTGGACGAGGACGCACTGGCCGGCCGCTGATCGGCATCACCGGTGGCGACAGTCGGTTGCCCTGGGGATGGTGGTTCGCGCGCGCCGCGGTCTGTGCCCACGGCGGCACGCCGCTGCGCATTACACCCACGCGCCCGCACAACGCACGCACGTTGGATGGGCTGATCGTCGGCGGCGGAGACGACATCGATCCGGCGCTGTACAGCGGAGACGATAGCGGGGCGCCAGCCGCGGATCCGGCACGTGACCGCCTTGAGCTCGCGTTGCTGCAGCAGGCGCTGGATAGCGGCGTACCGATCATCGGGATCTGTCGCGGCGCGCAGCTGCTCAACGTGGCGCTGGGCGGCTCGCTCTATCCCGATATTCGCCAACGTCGGCGATACACCAGCAATCGGCGCAGCGTGCTGCCCTCCAAGAAGGCGGCGCTGCGGCGCGGCAGCCGGCTGGCCCGCATCCTGGGGCGCAATCCGGTGCCGATCAACAGCCTGCACCACCAGGCCGTTCACCGCCTCGGCCGTGGCCTGCGCACCGTTGCGCGCGACGCCGACGGCATCACGCAGGGCATTGAGTGTCGGGGATCATCGCTGATTATCGGCGTGCAGTGGCATCCGGAATATCTGCCTCAGCAGCGCGCCCAACGGCGCTTGATCGGCTTGCTGGTACGGCGCGCACGACGACATCGACAGCAACGAATGTCACGATAACAGCCAATCGTCCGTTAAAGTATTGACAGCGGCAGCGCACTAAATTATCGTTCAACTAAACGATTGTTTAGTGGAGACGTGCTATGTCGACCGCGACGCTGAATGCGGACCATTGGGTGGACCAGAAGAAGTATCTGTGGCTGCTGGGTGCCCCCGTGATGCTCTTGCCGATCATCGGCTATGCGCTGTTCGAACTGACGGGCCTGGGCCTGTTCTGGTGGTTCTCGCCGCTGTTCGTCTACGGCATCATCCCCCTGGCGGACTACCTCATCGGCGAAGACACCAGCAATCCGCCGGAAACGGTGGTGCCGCGCCTGGAAAAGGAGCGCTACTACCGCTACGCCACCTATCTGGCGGTGCCGCTGCAATATGTCTCACTGGTGTGGGGCTGTTGGGCCGTAGCCACGCTGGATCTGGCGTGGTGGGCCTATCTGGGTGCTGCCGTCTCGGTCGGCATGGTGTCGGGGCTGGCCATCAACACCGGCCACGAACTCGGCCATAAGACCGACGGATTCGAGCAATGGCTCGCCAAGATCGCGCTTGCAAGCTCGTGGTATGGCCACTTCTTCGTAGAGCACAACCGCGGTCACCACGTGCGCGTCGCCACCCCGGAAGATCCTGCCTCCTCGCGCATGGGCGAGAGCTTCTACGCCTTCCTGCCGCGAACCGTTTTTGGCAGCCTGCGTTCGGCCTGGGAGATCGAGGCCAAGCGCCTGCAACGCAACGGCCACTCGGTGTGGTCCATCCACAACAACAACTTGCAGGCGTGGTCGATGAGCCTGGTGCTCTTTGTCGGTCTCACCGCCTATTTCGGCTGGATCGTGCTGCCCTTCCTGATCATCCAGGCGGTCTACGGCTTCTCGCTGCTGGAAGTGGTGAACTATCTGGAGCACTACGGCCTGCGCCGACAGAAGCTCGACAGCGGTCGCTATGAGCGCTGCCAGCCGCGCCACTCCTGGAACAGCAATCACACGGTGACCAACCTGCTGCTCTATCAGCTGCAGCGCCACTCGGATCACCACGCCAACCCGACGCGTTCATATCAGGCACTGCGCCATTTCGATGAGGCGCCGCAGCTGCCCAGCGGCTACGCGTCGATGATCGTGTTGGCCTACGTCCCGTCTCTCTGGTTCCGCGTCATGGACCCCAAGGTCGCGGCGCATCACAACGGCGATCTGACCCAGGCCTCCCTGCAACCGGGCAAAGAAGCCGCGCTGATGGCGCGCTATCACCAAGCCTGAACGAAAGCGGGCACAATATCGGGCGGCGCGCGCAAGCGCGCCGTCTTTTTATTGGTCAACAGAAAGGTAGTACACCCATGCGCAAGTGGCGTTGCATGATCTGCGATTTCATCTACGACGAGGCCAAAGGCCTGCCTGAAGAAGGCATCGAGCCCGGCACCAAGTGGGAAGATATCCCGGACTCCTGGACCTGCCCGGACTGCGGCGCCTCGAAGGATGATTTCGAAATGGTGCCGATCGACTAAATGGCCGCCACCTCCGCTCCCATCGTCATCGTCGGCAGCGGTCATGCCGGTTACACCCTGGCGCGCGAATTCCGCAAGCTCGACGAGGCAACGCCCATTCATATCGTCACCCGCGACGATGGATGCGCCTACTACAAGCCGAACCTGTCCAAGGCCTTTGCCATGGATAAGGATGCTGACGGCTTGGTCCAGCAACCGCCGGAACAGGCGGCGGCCGGCGTGGCTGCGCAGCTGCATGCCCACACCGCGGTGGCCTCCATCGACCTCGACGCACAGCGGGTCGTGCTGGAGGACGACACCGTTCTGGACTATGGACAGCTCGTGCTCGCTACCGGCGCGACGCCCGTCCGTTTGCCGGCACTGGGGCCGGATGCGGTTTCGGTCAACACCATCGATGACTATCGCCGCTTTCGCGCAGCGCTGCCGGAAAAGGCGCGCGTCCTGGTCGCCGGCGCTGGCCTGATCGGTTGTGAATTCGCTAATGACCTAGTGGCGGCTGGGTACAGCGTCGATGTGGTCGACATCTGCAGCTGGCCCCTCCCGCGGCTGCTGCCGGAAGCCCAGGGCCGGGCATTGCAGGCTGGCCTTGAAGCACTCGGCGTACGATTCCACCTGGGCGCGGGTATTGCGCAAGTGGCCGACGGAACCGCCACGCTCGACGATGGCGCGACCGTCGATTTCGACCTGCTGCTTTCCGCCATCGGCCTGAAGCCGAACACGACGCTCGCTGTGGCCGCCGGCCTGCAATGCGGTCATGGGATCACGGTGGACGCCGCCTTCCAGACCTCCGCAAGCCATGTCTATGCACTCGGCGACTGCGTTGACGTCCCCGCCGACGATGGCGCGCAACCGATGCCCTATATCCTGCCGATTGCGCACGCCGCACGCGCACTCGCCAAGACCCTCGCCGGCGAACGCACCGAAGCCGCATTGCCCGCCATGCCCGTCATCGTCAAGACGCCCGCCTGCCCAACCTTGGTATGCCCGCCGTTGAACAGCGCCGGACACTGGCAAGTCGAGGGTACAGCGCCAGATCTGGAAGCGGTTTTCACCGCCGACGACGGCCGCGAGACCGGCTTCGCCTTGACGGGCGCAGCGACCAAGAAGCGCGGCGAATTCGCCGGCCGCATGCCACCGGTCCATCGCGTCGACTGAGCCGTGGCGCGCGCCCTCCTGCGGATCGTTGGTGCGCGCCATGGATGAATGGCTCCACCAGCTCGGCCGCGTCCTCGGCGGGGCGATCCGATGGTTGGTCGAACTGCTGCAGGGTTTCTTCTCCACCCTTTTCGCGGCAGTTGACCAATTCTTTCAAGGTCTCGCCTCGGCACTGGGCATCGATGTCTCCATCGTCTCATTTCTGGTGCTCGCACTGGGCCTGTGGCTGCTCTATGGCGGCGCTCGTGCCCTCCTGCGAAGGCGCTGGTTCGGTGGCCTGGCGCGCTGTTTCCTCGGCGTCTTTCTGCTCAGCGCATTGATCGACTAGTCCGCGCTTCACGGCGCTGTCGCACCTTCGCAGCGCAATTCGTGCAGGATGGAAGGAAATGCCCCAAAGGAAGCCTCTCATGGATCAGTTCGTACAGCGCATGATCGGTGCCGCCAAACTCGATGTCGCCACCTTCGAATCGGTAGAACACGACCAGAACGCCACCCTGCAGGCCCTTGCCGTGGTCGTGCTGGTTGCGGTCGCCACCGGCCTCGGCGGCATGGCCGCCGCGGGAATCACCGGGCTCATTGTCGGCATCGTCGCCGCCGTCATCGGATGGGCAATCTGGGCCGGCCTGATCTGGCTGATCGGCACCAAGTTGCTGCCCGAAGAAAGCACGGAAGCTGACTGGGGGCAGGTGGCGCGTACCACCGGCTTCGCACAAAGCCCTGGCCTGCTGCGCATTTTCGGCTTCATTCCCGTCGTCGGACCACTGGTGGTGCTGGTTGCCAGCATATGGCAGCTGGTCGCCGTGGTCGTGGCCATCCGCCAGGCGCTGGACTACACCCAGACGTGGCGTGCCATCGTCGTCGTACTCATCGGCTGGCTGATCAATCTGGCCATCTTCATGTTGCTGGGCGTCAATGTGACGCAGTAGCGGCGACCTCGGCCCCGCGCTCCGCCCCGGCGGGGCGCGGGATCTGGCCAACAGTCAGCGCAGCAGCCACCAGACAGCGGCACCCAGTACCAGAAGGAAGGCGGCGCCGATGCCGCCCCACAGCAGGGTACGGCCGTGCCGCGGTGGCTGGGCCACGGCCCCTTCTGCTGACATTTCGAACACAAAGTCGATGCGGCCGATACGCAGGTGGTCCCCAGGCTGCAGCCGCGCCCGGCTGACGCGGGCGCCGTTGACGAAGGTGCCGTTGCTCGACAACAGGTTGGCGACATGCCAGGCGTTATCGTCTTCGCGCGTCAGACGCGCGTGCTCGCGGGAGACGCTAGGCTCCTCAAGGGCGATATCGCAATGGGCGGCGCGCCCGATCAGCACCCGTGCCTTGTCCAGCCCAAACACCCGACCCGCCACCGATTCCGAGGCGCCGCGCAACGCCACTGGCGGGGCCAACCCGGAGCGGGTAGCGGCCTCTGCAATCATTCGGTCGAGATCATCGCGCGAAAAAATCTGTGTCCCCTGCGGCCCGCGGCGTGGCCCGGGATCCTGCGGTGTCTGTGCCATGTCGTTCCCCGGTGTCAGCGGCCACCCGGGAGGCGCCGCGTCGAGATTGCTCCTGCCTTCCCCCTGGGACCCATCTTCCGGTAGCGCGAGGCCAGGAGCAAGTAACCGAATGCTGGGGGAACACCGTGATTGCCCGATGGCAGTGGCGTCGGGCGGCGCGCACCGCCCGACGGCGGGCCTACCGTCGAAGCGCGGCGATTAGATCCGTCCCAGCAGCGTGGGACGGACGGCGGGCAGATCCGCCGAGGGGGCGGGCAGCTCTTCCGCCAGCAGCGGCCACCACCACGATAGCGCCAGCAATGCGGCGTGGGCTTGATGCTGCGCCACATCGACGCGCAGCAGGGCCTCATTGCGCGCGTTCTGCACCCCACCGCGCGCCTGCGCATCATCCTCCGGTGCGCCGCGTACGAAGGCATTGGCAAGACCATGGCCCACCTGCCAGCGCAATAGCTGACGCAAGCCGATGCGGATGACGTTCGCCAGCTTCTGCGCGCGCGGATCGCCACGGAAGCGCGCCGTGGCAAAGGCGCAGACAATCCCTTCGAAGGCATAGGCGGTATTGCGGCGGCGGCAGAGGACACGGTGCGTGTCGACCATCCAGCAAGCCAGCTCAATGAGGCGCTCAGACCAAAGCTCCGCATCGCATTGACCACTGCCGATCATTTCAAACCAGCTCATCGAGGCCCACTGGTAATAGCCCTTGGTGACTGGCGAATCGGCTTCCTTGTGCCGCGCCATGCAGACGTGATCGCGGTAGCCCGCTTCCGCCAACTGTTCGACGGTGGACCATAGCTGGTGGCGACCGCAGTAGCGCGCGCTCTGCGCCATGGCCAGCAGCACCTCGCCATCCGCGTAGGGGGAGACGGGGCCATGGCCGTCGCCGCTGGAGGCATCGATGGCATCGAAGAAATGCCCGCTACTCGTCTGCAGGTGCAGGCACTGGGTCAGACCCGCATCCAACCAGCCCTCCATTGCAAGCCGCTCGGTTTCCGTGGTGCCGGGCGTGCGCAGCTGTGCGATGCAGCTCAATAGCACCAAGGCCAGCGCACCGGTGCGGCCCTCGCCTGCCCCCGGGTACACGAACCAACAGCGCCCGGAATCGGTGGATCGCGCGGCGTCGGACCAGAAGGCCTGCGCCGCGGCCAACGCTTCCGCCGTGGCCGCCTCCGGCTGCGCCCGCTGCAACTGCGCCAATCCCCAATACGCGCCAGCCTGGCGAACGGCGTTGTCTTCATCGATCGCCCTGCGCTGCTGCCAGTCATAGGCATAGACGAAGTTGCCGGCCGGCATTTGATTGGCTCGTAGATGCGCCCGCGCCAACGCGCAGCTCTGCTGCAGGTGGCGCGCCGTCAGCGCCGGCCCAAGCCACGGTGTTTCCCCCGTCCACCAGTTGTCGGGCCGTTCCGCCCTATGCGCCACACCGACTCGCCTGCGCACCGTCTGTTTCCATTTGTCGCCCTTCCTGGCGTCATTGTGCCGCCTGAGCGAGGCCAGCGGATGGGCAGCGTGGAAGTATCTTCGCGGGGTTGGCCTCGGCATACTGCGGCCCATGGAACGCGCCGTGCCGCTGGATGACGACCCCATCCCATTCATCACCTTGCCTAACTGGGTCAAGGCAGCGGGGCGCTGCGGCTTCAATATCGAGCCGGTCTTTGAAGAGCTGGGCATCACCACCGACCTGCTCAATCTGGAGACCGCCACCATCGAGCGCCCCAAGTTGGAACGCGCGATGGAGCGCTGCGTGGCCTTGGCGCAACATGGACACTTTCCCTTCGTGCTGGGCGATACCTTCGACTTCGACTATCTGCCCGATCTCGAGACCTTCCTGTCCACCAGCCCGAATCTGCGCGCGGCATTGCGCGTCTTCGACTGGGTGCGCGAACTGGTTAATCCCATGCTCGATCTGCGTCTGCGCGAACGCAGCGACGGCGCCAGCATCGTGCTGCACTTCAGCGTGGTGGAAGATCCGCCCACGCCCTGGTTCAGCGAGACCACCTTCGCCACCGTGGTGAAGTTCGGCCGGCGCCTGCTAGGCGAGCAAGCGCCTATGCTGGGGCTGCGCTTTCGGCACCGCGCGCCGGAACACGCCGCGGCCTATCAGGACTTCTTCAGGCTCCCGATCCAGTTTTCCGCCACGGAATACGCGCTGGATGTTGACCGTGCGGTGCTGGACGCACCGCTGCCCGGGGCCTATGAGGCACTGCACGCCCAGGCGCGCCAGCGCATCGAACGCCGACTGCGCGCCCTGCCCAAGCAGCAGCGTCTGGTGGCAGTCATTGAACGCAGTTTCGCGCGCCACCCCGCGCTGCTCGGTCTCGGAATCCAGGCGATGGCGGACGAAATCGGGCTGCACCCCCGCACGCTGCAGCGGCGACTGGCCGAGGAGAACACCCACTTCGCCGACCTGCAGACGCAAGTGCGTCAGCGCCTGGCGCGGCGCTATCTCGAAGACCCGAACACGCATATCGATCAGGTCAGCGAATGGCTCGGCTTCTCGGATCGGCGCAGTTTCACGCGTGCCTTCTCGCGCTGGACCGGCATGACGCCATCGGCCTATCGCCGCCAGCGATAACCGCCACACTGTCGTCTACGGTTCCCTGCGGTCGCGGTCCGTCATAGGCAGCGTCCGATGCAAGGCGTAGCGTGACGTGGCGACCAAAGGAGACGCCCCATGACAACGCACTCGCACCGAATCGTCCCGCGCCCGGGTCCGGATTTCGGTCTGGACGGCGATATTCCGCGCTACTGGTTCGATGACGACCCTTTCAAGAGCCGCTTCTTCGACGCCATGTCCCTGCTCTTCCCGGAAGGCGAGAAATTCTTCATCGCCTGCGTGCGGGATTTCCGCGATGACATCGAAGACCCCCAATTGCTGGCGCAGGTCAAGGACTTCATCTATCAGGAAGGGCAGCACGGCGCAGTCCACACCCAGTTCAACAACCGGCTGAAAGCGCAAGGCATCGCCGTTGATCACGCGCTGCAGCGCCAACGCGAGATCATGTTCGGCACCTTCCGCAAGCGCTTCTCACCCCGGTTCACGCTGGCGCAGACGGCCGCCGCCGAGCATCTGACGGCCATGATGGCGCACGGCTTCTTCGGCAAGCACGGGCTGTTCGACAAGGCCGACGCGCGCATCCGCGCCATGTATGCCTGGCACGCGGTGGAGGAAATCGAGCACAAGGCGGTGGCCTTTGACGTCTATCGCACGGTCGCCAAAGGCGGCTACTTCACCCGCGTCGGCGCCATGCTGCTCACCTCCTTCAGCTTCCCGATGCATGTCTTCATTCTGATGCGCCACATGTTCGAGCGCGACGGCATCGAGCAGCGCGGCCGGCTCTGGTTGAAGGGGCTGTGGTGGCTGTACGGGCCGGGGGGCCTGTTCCCGCGGCTGCTGCCCCACTACCTGCGCTACTTCAAGCCCGGATTTCACCCCTGGCAGCACGGCGACATGCGTGTCTACCAGCGCTGGACCGCATCCTTCGAGGACAGCGGCGGCGATGCCATCGCCGCCGCCGAAGCCGTCATGCAGGACGCCCCGGCGCGCGCCGCCTAGCGGGGCCTACAGCACCCAGGTTCCGGATCTGCGCGGCGCAACCGGCGGCACGCTGGCGCGCGGCACAGTGGCATGGTTCACGGAGCGGAGATGGTTCGTGCCGGGCTGGCCCGCGGCGCCATGCCACGCCTCGGCGGCGGCGTCGAAGCGGGCGTCGTCACGAGGACCGAAGCGTTGGCGGTTGGGTCCGGTCTGCCAGAACTCGCCGCGGACACGCTCGGGCGTGAAATCGACCAGCACGAAGCCGTGAATCGCGGCATTGTGGTGCATCACATTGGGGTTGAGCGTTTCCACCAC
>JALEHA010000267.1 GCA_022763315.1 Algiphilus sp. | reverse complement strand
AGGGCGCGCAGTACGTAGCTCGATTCGGCATGCGCGGCCGAACAGGCGGACCCGGAGGCCACCGCCAACTCGGCCGTGGCGGCACGCAGGGCCTCGCCGTGCAGGCCGTCGAAAGCCACGTTGATGATATGCGGGACGCAGCGCGCCGGATCTCCGTTCACCAGTAGGCCAGGCAACGCCGCAAGTCCGGCGCGCAGCCGCGTCGCCAGGGTGCGCGCATGCGCCTCGTCAGCCGCCTGCTGGGCTGCGGCCACGTTCGCTGCCACACCGAAACCAACAATCTGATGCGTCGCCAAGGTGCCCGACCGCATGCCCTGCTCGTGGCCGCCTCCCTGCAGCTGCGCGGCGACCCGCGCGCGCGGCCGACGGCGCACGAACAGCGCGCCGATACCTTTGGGCCCATAGCATTTGTGCGCCGACAGGCTGAGCAGCGCAACGGGCATCTCGCGCACATCGATGGCGAGGCGCCCCAGCGCCTGCGCCGCGTCGCAATGGAAGCGGATGCCGCGTTCCGCGCAGGCCGCGGCAATGGCGGCCACCGGATTGATGGCGCCGGTCTCGTTGTTGACCCACATGACCGAGACCAGGGCGGTATCAGGCCGTAGGGCCGCGATCACCGCGTCCGCGGACACCGTGCCGTCCGGCTCAGGATCGACGAAGCTGACCGGGCTCCCCTGTGTCGCCAGGTGCTGCGCCACATCGAGCACGGCACGGTGCTCGGTACGCGTGGTTACCACATGCCCACCACCGAGGAAGGCGATGGAGCCCTTGAGCGCAAGATTGTTCGCCTCGGTGGCACCCGAGGTGAAGACGATCTCTTCAGGCTGGGCACCAATGGCAGCCGCCACCTGCGCCCGCGCTGCATCCACGGCGCGGGCGGCTTCGGCCCCGGCTTCGTGGTCCGAGGCCGGATTGGCGTGCACCCCGCCCGGTTCGAGATAAGGGCGCATGGCCTCCCACACCGGCTCCGCCAGCGGCGTGGTGGCGGCGTGGTCCAGATACAGGGGCACGTGCGCCTAGACCGCCATCGCCGCCATCGGGGTGCTGGCGACGCGGCCGATGGCGGCGAGCAGCTGGTCCACCTCCGCCTCGGTATTGTCCGGACCGAAGCTGACCCGAACGGCGGCCTTCGCAAGGTCGCGCTGCAGGCCCATGCCCATCAGCACATGGCTCGGCTCACCGTGCTCGCTGTGGCAGGCCGAGCCTGACGACACGGCAAAGCCTTCGCGGTCGAGGGCCATCACCATGGCCTCTCCGTCAAAGCCGTGCAGCGCAAACTGGCAGGTATTGGCCAGCCGGGCCTGCGCCTGCGCAAAGACCGTGAGATTGGGCAGTTGCATCAGGCCAGCCTCCAGCCGGTCGCGCAGTTGCTGACAGTGGGCGTTGCGTGTCGTCATCTGCTCTGCCGCCAGACGACAGGCCGCGCCCATGCCCACGATGCCCGGCGCGTTGAGCGTGCCACTGCGCAGATTGTCTTCATGCCCGCCCCCGTGCTGCTGCGGATAGACGGTGATCCCGGCGCGAATGGCCAGCGCCCCGACCCCACGCGGCCCAAACAGCTTGTGCGCCGAGAGCGCCATGAGGTCGACGCCGTTGGCCGCAAAGTCCAGCGGGATCTTGCCCGCCGCCTGCACCGCGTCGACATGCAGCAGTGCACCATGGGCATGGGCCAGCTCGGATGCGCGGGCGATGTCCTGGATCACGCCGGTCTCGTTGTTCGCCGCCATCATGCAGACGAGGCCCACATCCCCCCGCGCGAGGCGTTGCTCCAACCAGGCCCAGTCGGGATGGCCATCCTCGTGATAGGGAATGACCTCCACCGGCGTGTCTGTGCCGCGCAGCGCCTCGGCTGCCTCCAGCACCGCGGGGTGCTCGGTGGCGCCGTACAGCACGCTGCGCCCCGACAGCGCCGCGGCCACGCCCTTGACGGCCAGATTGTCGGACTCGGTACCACCGCTGGTGAAGACCACTTCGCTGCTGCGGCAACCGATCAGCTGCGCCACTTCATCGCGCGCGCGCTGCACGGCCGCGTGCGCGGCACGCCCGAAGCGGTGCACGCTGGCCGGATTGCCGAAAGGCTTGGTCAGATGCGGCTGCATGGCAGCCAACACCTCCGGGTGCAGCGGGGTGGTGGCGTTATGGTCGAAATAGGTCGGCATGGTGTGACTCCTGGCGGTGTTCGCCGGTTGCTGCGGCGGCGGAGCCGCGCAGCGCTGCTGGTGCACAGACCGCGCCGCGTCTCACAGGTTCGTGGCGCGCAGGTCGCGCTATTGGCACGAACACAGGCTCAGCCCTTGCTCCGTGTGGCGTCGGGCCCCTCGTCCTGGTCTGGCCCGCCAGAGGCAGCCTGCTCCTCCTCGTGTTCGCGGCAGAATTCGGGTTTCTCGATAGGCGAGAGCTCGCCCGACGGCAGCTCCTCGCCGTGTTCGCGCAGGCGCTCGCAAAGGGCAATGACGCGGTCGTCCAGCGTCTGCATATGGTCCAGCATGACATTGAGTGCATCCGCCACCGGATCGGGCATGTCATGCGACAGGCCATAGGCATCGAAGCCGATGCGGGCGGCCAGCGCCGCCACGCGGTCGCTGGGCTCGCGTACCTTGGCCACGACCCGGGCGGGAATACCCACCACCGTCGACCCCGCGTCGACATCCCGCACCACTACCGAATTCGAACCGATGCGGGCGCCGGTCCCAATGGTGATGGGGCCCAGCACCTTGGCGCCGGCGCCCACGACCACATTGTCCTCGAGTGTGGGGTGGCGCTTGCCCGCATCCCAACTGGTGCCGCCAAGGGTGACCTGGTGGTAAAGCGTGACGTTCTCGCCGATCTCGGCCGTCTCGCCGATGACCACGCCCATGCCGTGGTCGATGAAGAAGCGACGGCCGATGCGGGCGCCAGGGTGGATCTCGATGCCGGTCAAAAAGCGGGCCAGCTGGGAGTTCATCCGGGCCAGCCAGGGCAGACGATGGTTCCACAGCCAATGACTGACGCGATGCGCCCACAGGGCCTTCAACCCCGGATAACAGGTCAGCACTTCCCACACATTGCGTGCTGCGGGGTCGCGGTCGAAGACGCACCGAATGTCATCGCGTAGCGTGCTGAACATGTCCGGGCCTGAAAAGGGCTAGTGAAGCGCCATTGTAGATGCCCGCCCCGAGGGCGTCAGACGCAGTTGGCGCTTGGCTAGGGTCGGCGTGCTTTCTGCACCGCGCTGAACATGCCGCGCAGGATGTTGGCTTCCACCTTGTCCGGCTCGGCGCGCGCGAAGAGCCGGCGTAGGCGCCGCATGAGATGGCGCGGATAGTTCGGGTCCAGAAAGCCGACATCCACCAGCATCGCCTCCAGATGCTGGTAGACCCCTTCCATCGTGGCGTGATCGGCGGGTCGGGGGCGGTGACTGCCCGCGACGCCACCCAGCGCAGCCATGCGGCTTTCGTAGCCGAGAATCTGCACCGCCTGCGACAGATTCAGCGAGCTGTACTCTGGATTGGCGGCAATCTGGACCGCGGACTGGCACAGGGCGAGCTCCTCATTGGTCAGCCCGGTGCGTTCCGCGCCGAAGACCAGGGCCGTGCGCCCGGCATCGGGCGCATCGGAGCTCCACTGCTGCGCCCAGGCGCGTGCATCGTGGACATCCAGCGAAATGCCGCGCCGGCGCGCGCTGACGCCGACCACGCGATGGCAATCCGCCACCGCCTCGGCCAGGGAATCGAACTGGCGCAGTCCCTCCAGCACGTCGGTGGCGCCGCTGGCCATCGCCACGCTGCGTTCGTCCGGCGGCCGCTGCGGCGCCGCCAGCACCAGATCCGACAACCCCATCGTCTTCATGGCGCGCGCGGTGGCGCCGATATTGCCGGGATGCTGGGTACGCACCAGTACGACGCGCAACTGATCGAGGGCATCGGCCGCGGTTTTGCTATTCTCTGCGCCCTTTTGCGGCTCTTTCATTCGGTCACTCCGTGCATCCATTGGTCAATGTGGCCGTGCAAGCAGCACGCGCCGCCGGTCAAATCATTCTCCGTCATGCGCATCAGACGGACCGCCTCACCGTCACTTCCAAGGGCAAGAGCGATTTTGTCTCCGAGGTCGATCGCGCAGCGGAGGCCGAAATCGTGCGCACGATTCGGCGCTTCTATCCCGATCACGCCATTCTCGGTGAAGAAGGCGGCGCCATGGGGGAGGCCGAGACCGTCTGGATCGTCGATCCGCTCGACGGCACGACCAATTTCCTGCACGGCATTCCGCACTACGCGGTTTCCATCGGCATCACCCATCGCGGCAAGCTCGCACATGGCGTGATCTACGACCCGAACAGCAATGACCTCTACACCGCCAGCGCTGGCGGCGGCGCGCAGTGCAATGCGCGGCGTATCCGAGTGTCGCGTACCGAGTCGCTGGAACGCAGCCTCATCGGCACCGGCGCGCCCTTCCGCGACGAGGAACGGGTGCGTCGCTATTTGCCGCAGCTGGGTGCCGTGCTGGAAGAGACGGCCGGCATCCGCCGGGCCGGCGCCGCAGCCCTCGATCTGGCCTGGGTCGCACGCGGCCGCCTCGACGGCTTCTGGGAGATGGACCTGCAACCGTGGGATATCGCTGCGGGCGTCCTGCTGGTGCGCGAAGCCGGCGGCACCGTGACTGAGCTCTTTGGCCGCTCGGAGGTGATGGACACGGGTAACGTGCTGGCGGGCAATCTGCGCATTCACGCCGCCCTCGCCGCTCGTCTCGAAGCACTGCGCAGCACCCCTGCCGCGCTGCCCTCCGACACGGACCCAGGCTGACACTGACGCCCGCCGAACCGGCTGCCTGACACAGGGTGTAACACACACGCGACGCTGTGTCGGTGCCGGCGACAGGTGTCGCCTCGGAAAGCCCAGGGAAAGGTCGTAGCCACGGGTTGTCGCCCGCTGGCATAGTGCTTGCTGCGTACCTCGGCAGTGACTCCAATGATGGTGTGTCACTGCGCTCGCGAGCGCGTCCCTTACTACGATACGGAGGAATGACCAATGGCCTGGACCAAGCCCAGCTTTACCGAACTGCGACTCGGCTTCGAAATCAATCTGTACGTTTCCGCGCGCTGAGCGCTGCTGACAGGGCGGGCCGTGTGCCCGCCCTGTTCATCGCCCCATGCAGTTACGTGTTCTCGGCTCTGCGGCCGGCGGCGGCTACCCCCAATGGAACTGCAACTGCCCTCGATGCCAACAGGCACGCGGCGGTGGCTTGTCCGATCAATGCCGCACCCAATCGTCGATCGCCGTCAGTGCGGACGGGCGCCATTGGCTGCTGGTCAATGCCTCGCCCGATATCCGCCAGCAGATTCTCGACACCCCGGCGCTCCATCCCAGTACCGGCCTGCGCGGTAGCGGCATTGCCGCCGTGCTGCTCGCCGACAGCCAGCTCGACCACGTGACCGGGCTGGTGATGCTGCGCGAGTCGCATCACCCGCTCTCGATCTATTGCACCCCGCGCACCGAGGAAGACCTGCGCACCGGCTTCCCGGTCCTCAACATCCTGAGCCACTACTGCGGCACCCAGGTGCACCCCCTGCCCCTCGACGGTACGGCGGTCGAACCGGCGGAAACACCGGGTGTACGGGTCACCGCGATCCCGTTGAAGAGCAAGGCACCGCCCTACTCGCCCCACCGGGCCGCCCCCGAGCCGGGCGACAATCTCGGCTTCTTCTTCCATAGCGCGGAGGGTGACGGCGGCGTCTTCTATGCCCCCGGCCTCGGCGACATGGACGACAGCCTGCTGCCGTGGATGGCCCGAGCGAATGTGCTGCTGGTCGATGGCACCACCTGGACCGACGACGAGATGCAGCGCGTGGTGGGCGGCCGCAAGACCGCCCGCGAGATGGGGCATCTGCCACAACGCGGCGCACACGGAACCATGGCGCTGCTCGCGCAGTACCCGAAGGCACGCCGGATTCTCATCCATATCAACAATACCAACCCGATCCTGGACCCGGCCTCAGAGGAGCGCGCGGCCCTGGAACAGGCGGGCATCGAGACCGCACATGACGGCATGCACATCCCATTCTGAAGCCCATCCCCCAGCAGCGGACACGGCACCCTGGTCGCGCGAGGAATTCGAGCGCCAGCTACGCGCCCTGGGGCGCTACTACCACTTTCACCACCCCTACCAGCGCATGATGGCCGACGGCCAGCTCAACCGGGAGCAGATGCAGGGCTGGGTGATCAATCGCTACTACTACCAGATCCACATCCCACTGAAGGATGCAGCCATCCTTTCGAACTGCCCCCATCGCGACCTGCGCCGTCGCTGGATCCAGCGCATCATCGATCACGACGGTCGCGGCGACAACGCTGGCGGCATCGAGGCCTGGCTCCGCCTGGGCGAGGCGGTAGGGGTGTCGCGTGCGCGCATGGAAAGCCTGGACGAAGTCCTGCCCGGTGTGCGCTTCGCGGTTGAGGCCTACCTGCGCTTCGCCCAGCAGTACAGCTGGCAGGAGGCGGTCTGTTCCTCGCTCACGGAGCTCTTCGCGCCGCGCGCCCACCGCTCGCGGCTCGACACCTGGCCCAAGTACTACCCCTGGGTCGACCCGGCCGGGCTGGCCTACTTCGAGACCCGCATCGGCCAGGCGCGGGAAGACGTCCGCCATGGTCTGGAAGTCACCCTCACCGAGTTCCGCACCCGCCCCGAACAGGAACGCGCCCTGGCGACCCTGCGCTTCAAGCTCGACGTGTTGTGGACCATGCTGGATGCCATGTATTTGGCCTATGTGATCGATATGCCGCCCTATCAGGCCATACCCGCTGCCGAGGGCGCCTCCGAGCCGGGTGAAGCCGATACACACGCCGAGGCCGGAGCCTCGGCATGAGCGCCGCCGACCATCCACAGGCCCCGGTCACACTCGCCCGCGGCGTGCGCCTGCAGTGGGAACCCGCCCAGAACGCGCAGGTCCTGTTGTTTCCGGAGGGCATGGTGCAACTGAATGGCCCTGCCGGGGAGATCCTCGCACTCTGCGACGGCCGCAGTGTCGACGCCGTCGTGGAAACGCTGGAGGCCCGCTTCGCTGGCAGCGATCTGCGCGAGGACGTCCTCAGCTTCCTGGATGAAGCTCGGCGACGGGGATGGATTGACCTGCCGATGGCCTCCGATGCGGCGCAGGAGGGCCAGCAGCACCATGGCACCGCCTGAGGGAGAACAGGCCAGCACAAACGCCACGGCGGGCGCCAGCGGCGATACCGCGCCGCTGCCGATGTGGCTGCTGGCCGAGCTGACCTACCGCTGCCCGCTGCAGTGCGCCTATTGCTCGAATCCGCTCGATTTCGCCCGCTACCGTGATGAACTGGATACCGAGGGCTGGCGTTCGGTCCTGCGGCAGGCGCGCGCCCTGGGCGCCGTGCAGCTCGGCTTCTCCGGCGGCGAGCCCCTGCTGCGTCGCGACCTGGAGGAACTGGTGGCCGAAGCCCGCACACTCGGCTTCTATACCAATCTGATCACCTCCGGCATCGGCCTGGACCACGACCGCCTCGGCGCGCTGCGCGCTGCCGGTCTCGACCACGTCCAGATAAGTTTCCAGGCCGACGACAGCATCGCTTCGGACGCCATTGCGGGCAGTGCCCGATTCGGCCACAAGCGCGCCATGGCCGAAGCCATTCGCGCGCATGGCTACCCGATGGTGTTCAACGTCGTGCTGCACCGGCACAACCTCGATCGTATCGACGCCATCCTGCAGCTCGCCTGGGACCTTGGCGCGGATCACGTCGAGCTCGCCAACACGCAGTATCACGGCTGGGCGCTGCGCAACCGCGCCGCGCT